>JAAYUF010000091.1 GCA_012517815.1 Clostridiales bacterium | reverse complement strand
GCTCGCCTCATCGCGCCTTTGGCGCTGTTCGCTCGCTTGCTGCTTCCGCTGCGGCGGTGGAAGATTGGGGCCCCGCTCCAAACCCCGCGAGGGGGTTTCACCCCCTCGACCCCGGATCAGGGCTTCGCCCTGAACCCGGCTTTGGCGGCTGATGCTTGCTTGGCCGCCCCCGCCGCTCGCCTTATAGCGCCTTTGGCGCTGTTCGCTCGCTTGCGGGTGGGTGCCGCGGCACAGGCTTGGGGCCCTGCCACAAACTCCGCGAGGGGGTTTCACCCCCTCGACCCCGGATCAGGGCTTCGCCCTGAACCCGGCATTGGTTATCCTGCGTTTTGGTTATTTCGTCAGCGGTTGCTGATCATGGCTCTCCAGCAGCGCGTCCGCCTCGTCCAGCGGCAGCCCGTCGATAATCGCCTTCATCAACAGCACATCCCGCGCGCGGGAGCCGCTCAGCTGCGCGTGGTGCCCGCACTTGAGCAGCCACTGCGTTTCCTCAATCGAAAGCCGCATCACCAGCGCCAACCGCAAAAGCACGTTCTGCGAGGGCATCATCTTGCCGGCCAGCACCTTAAACCCCGTTGCGCGGTTCAGGCACGCCTGCTCAAACAGCGCTTCCGTGGACAGGTTGCGCCGGCCCATCCATTCGTTGAGCAGCGCGGCGAGGCTGGGCAGTTCCCTGTGGTCGGGGAGGGAATCCAGCGTGGTTCCGTTCTTCATCAAATCGATCAGCACGCGGGTTGAGCCCGCCTCGGGCGTACGGTTTGGCACGGCGATCACCTCTTGCCCTATTGTAACAAGGGTATGCGCGCGGTGTCAATGTTCCCTCCGAGGCAACTTTGCGCCGCCCCGGCGTGCTACGCTGGATGCGGCTTCGCGGTACGGCCGCGGCCTAAAACCTGCCCCCGATAAGGAGATCGACCATGGAAATCGACGGCGTCATCTACTGTTCCCAATGCGCCCGGCGGCTGGACGCCCCCGGCGTGTGCCCCTTCTGCGGCTACGACGAGCACAATCCCCCCACCGTCACGGTGGAGCTGGAGGAGGGGACGCTGCTTAACGGCCGCTACCAGCTGGGGCGCGTGCTGGGCAACGGCGGCTTCGGGCTTACCTACGTCGCGTGGGATTACGTGCTGGGCACGCCCGTGGCCGTGAAGGAGTATTTCCCGCGCTATCTGGTAACCCGCAACTCCCTGGCCTCCGACGACGTGCGCTGCGCCCCGGAGGATCGCCCCGCCTACGAGCTGGGGCTCAGGCGCTTCGTGCGGGAAAGCCACATCCTGGCCACGCTTCAATCCGTACGCGGGATCGTAACCGTGCACGATTTTTTTGAGGACAACGGCACCGCCTATCTGGTGATGGAGCTGGTGCGCGGCACGCCGCTGGGCGAATACGCGCGGTTGACGCCCCTGAAGCCGGCCCGGCTGTTTTCCCTCCTGCGCGAACCCATCGAAACCCTCGCGGCCGTACACCGGCAGGGCGTGCTGCACCGGGACATCAGCCCCTCCAACCTGATTGTGCAGGAGGACGGCAGCGTCAAGCTGATCGACTTCGGCGCGGCGGCCACGCTGGCGGCGCAGGCGGAGGGCCGCGAACGCACGGTGGTGATCAACGAGGCCTACGCCGCGCCCGAGCAATACAGCACCGACGGCCCGCAGGGCCCGTGGACGGATGTCTACAACCTGTGCGCGACCATCTACGCCGTGCTCACCGGCGAGCCGCCCGTGGACGCCCGTAGGCGGCAGGCGGGCGAACCTCTGCCCGACCCGGCTGTCAGGGGGGTGCGCCTGACCGGCTGGCAACGGCGCGCCTTGCGGCAAGGGCTGTTGCTTTCGCCCCTCAAGCGCACCCAGAGCATGGACGAGTTCCGCTGCCGGCTTTTTCACCTGCCCATGCCCGAGGAAGTCGTCCGCCACCGCCGGGCCGCGCGGCGCGCCGCGATCCTCTCCGGCGTTGCGGCGGCGCTGCTGATGCTGCTGAGCGTCAATTTTCTGGCCGGGTTCCCGCTGGGGGACGGCCTGCGTTACGCCCTGCGGGGTGATGGGTTATCGGTAACCGGCTACGCGGGCGCGCAGGCGGAGGTCCTTGTGCCCGCCACACGGCTGGGCCTGCCGGTCACCCGCGTGGGCCCCGGCGCGTTTGAGCACAGCGCAACGCTGGAAAGCGTCCGTTTGCCCGCAACGGTGACCGCCGTCTCCGCGCTGGCCTTTCACGATTGCCCCAGCCTGCGAGACGCGACGCTGGACCCCGGCGTGCGTGAGATTGAGGAGTACGCCTTTGCCGACTGTCCCGCGCTGGAAACCGTCACGCTGCCCGGCAGCGTAACCGCCATTGCGGACAGCGCCTTTACCGGCAGCGAGGGTTCGCTCACCCTGCACGGCGAACGGGATACCGCCGCGGAAGCCTATGGCCGGCGGCTGGGCATCCCATGGGTGTGCGACGCGGAGTTCGCCTGCATTTCCCAGGGCGAGGGGCTGGCGATCACCGCGTGCTACGATTTCGCAACCGACGTGGTGCTCCCCGACAGCCTGGACGGCCGGCCGGTGGTAGCCCTGCGGGGCGACGTGAGCGGCGCGGGGGTAAAGTGGTTTTCCCCCGCCCTGGAACGGGTGACGCTCCCGGAGGGGCTGACCGCCCTGCCCGAAGGCGCGCTCACGGGTTATAAAGAGCTCTCGGACGTGCGGATCGGCAGCCGCCTTTCCCAGATCGGGGACCGCGCGCTCAAGGATACGTCCATCACCGCCGTAGAACTGCCCGAGGGGCTCGCCGCCATCGGCGAGCAGGCGTTTTTCGGCACCTACCTGCAATCCGTCACCCTGCCCGACAGCCTTACCTCCATCGGCCGGGAGGCTTTCGCCCAGTCGCAGATCGACGCCGTCACCCTGCCACGGGGCCTGACGTCGCTGGGCGACCGGGCTTTCGCCTTTTGCCTGTCCCTGCGGGAGGCCACGCTTTCCCCCGGCGTGCCGGACGTGCCCGCTTCCTGCTTCCTGAACTGCGAAGCGCTGCAAACCGTGGATCTTCCCCTGGGCATGCGCAGCGTCGGGTTTCAGTCGTTCGCCAAATGCGCGACGCTGCAGTTTGTGGGCCTGCCCGAAGGGCTTGCGTCGGTGGGCCGTTATGCGTTTTACGATTGCAGCAGCCTGCTGCTGATCCGGATTCCCGCCAGCGTAACCGAGATTTCCGATACGGCCTTTATCGGATGCCCGGTGGAACTGACCCTGGCCGGGGAGGCCGGCAGCTACGCGCAGGCTTACGCCGCGCGCATGGGCTACCGTTTTGAGGACATGGGCGCATGGTACGACCAGATCGCGGCCGTGCGCACCGAGGACGGCTTCGGCCTGCTGATCGGCGAGGCCGACCCGGTGGATACGGCGCTGCTGCCGGGCGTGGTGGAAAACCGGCGCGTGCTCAAGGTATACGACGGCACGGATCTGGAGGCGCAGACCGTTTCCCTGCCCTACCTGGCGCGGGACGTATCCACGCAGGCGTTTGTCAACAACCAAGACATCCGGGAAGTGATCGTCGGCCCGGCGCTTCGCACCTTCTACTCACAGGCGTTTTTAGGCTGCGCGTCGCTGACAGCCATCAACTTCCCCGCGGGGCTGGAAAAAATCGGCATGGCCGCGTTTGAAAACTGCGCGAGCCTGCGCGCCGTCACGCTCCCCAGCGGGCTTCGCCGCCTGGAGGCGCTGGCCTTTTACGGCTGCGCGGGGCTTACGCAGGTGGATATCCCGCCCACGCTTACGTCGCTGGAGATGGCGTGTTTTGGGAACACCGGGGTTCGCCGGGTGGTGGTGCCGGGGAACATCTCCAAAATCGTGGCGCCCTTTTTCCGCTGCGCAGCGCTGGAATCCGTCACGCTGGAGGAGGGCGTGCGCAACGTGTGGTGCGCGTTCAGCCAGTGCCCGAATCTGCAGACGGTCGTCCTGCCGCAGAGCGTCCGGCAGGTCAGCCGCGCGACGTTTGACGGCTGCGCCGCGCTTCGGGACGTCTGGATCTACGCCCGGGAGGCCGATCTCGATTTCGAGCTGGATTCCTTCTCCGTCGGGCTGGTCGAAGGCGTCGTGCCCATCGAGGGCGGCGATCTGTCCATCCCGCACCTGTTCGCCTCCTGCCCGGAAGTAACGCTGCACGGCTACGCCGGTTCCACGGCGGAGGAATACGCGGCGCGCTACGGGCTGCGGTTTGAGCCGATCCCGGAAGCGTAGGCGCGCGGAGAGCGCGCGGCACACAGGCGCAGGCGCGGCGCAACGCCCGAAGGGGTTGCGATACAGTTGCAACGCTTGAGCGCCCCGGTCTTCCGGCCCTGATCTCCCGGGGCTGCGCCGCGCTATGCGTGGCGCAGCCCCGGTGCGATTTGGCTTGCGCTTCTCGCCCCAGAAAGAACCGCTCGTGCGCTTTGACGCATTCCTGCATTGAAATTGATGGAAAGCCCCCGCGGACGATGAACCGGACGAAAAACGCCCCCGTCGGCCTGGGTGCCGCCGGGGGCGTCGGACGTATCGGGGCTGTTGCGAAGGGGTCGGGGCTGCCTGCCGTGGCTGTGCGGTGCGGTCGGGCGACGTGCGGCTCCCTCGCGCGGTTGGGAAACCGCCGGGCCGGGTTGCGCTTTTTACGCCGTTTCAGCGCGCCGGTCGACGTGCGTCACAGTCCGGTCGGGATTTTCAAGCCCTTCGTGGCGCCGTGCTCGCCGGACGGCCGGTATCCCGCGGGCGGAGTCGGCGCGGGCACGTCGTACCGGGGGGCGGGCGCGTCGTACTCGGGGGTTGGCGCGTCAACCGGCGACGGCGCTTCGACCGGCGCGGCGCAGAAGGCGCAGAACCGGTCGTCCGGCTGGAGCGGCTTGCCGCAAAGCTGGCAAAACGCCTGCGCGGACAACGGCCGGCCGCAGTACACGCACACGGCGTTGCCTTCGGTAACGGGCATGCCGCAGGCGGGACAGACGCGCCCGCCCGTATCCACGGGCATCTCCCTGGGCACGCCGACCGCCCTGTCCAGCGGGGGGAGCATCGTATCGGCAGTCAGGCCTGGGAAGCGGCGAGGCGCCTCGCGGGCGGGTTCGGGCGCGCGGCGGTACCCCTCGGCGGCGGGCGCGGGGCGGGGCGCCTCGCGGACGGGTTCGGGCGCGCGGCGGTCGGCATAGCGAAACGGCGGGGCGGAAGCATCGTCCGGACCGCTCCGGCTTCCGTGGGTGGCCGTCAGCATGCCGGGCAGCCTCATCAGCCTGGGCATCAGAATGCCCAGCACAACCAGCGCGAGCCCGACGCCCAAAAAGTATGTCTTATTGGCGATCACCGGCACCAGCGTCACGGCGGCTTGCCCGACCGGGTCGGTGATGGCGGAAATGCTCTGGCGCGCCAGTTCTCCGTAATTGGCGTAAAAACCGGCGCTGTTCATCAGCAGGAACATGGCATAGGTCTGGCTGGCGTTATAGCTGGTGTTGTCCGTCAGCCACACGTCCAAAACCAGCAGGTACACGCCGAACGCGAACAACAGAATGCCCAGAAGGATCAGAACCCTGCGAATCCAGCGCTGCGGAGTGGTTGCGGTCACATCGTACGACATAGGACCCTCCTGACGGATATGGAACTTTGAGCGATGAAACGGAGAAACCTGCGGGTACTGCCAGTATAGCGCGTTCGCAAGCCGAATGCAAGGCGGCGCTGCCATCAAATGGCAATCTTCAGCCGGGGCAGGCGGAGGCGGAGGCAGGGCGGACCGGCGCGGCGGCCGCGCGCGAGAACCGCCGGGCGGAGCAAAGAGGCGCCGCGCGGGAGGCTCCGCATGGGGCGCGGCGCAGCGCGGTGCTTCGAACCGAACGCAACGCGACGGAGCGAAAAGCCTCTGCCCGGGTCCAACGGGGCGGGCACGGTGCCCAGAACAGGGCCCATTGCAGCGGAGCACGGTGCCTCTGCCCGGGCACAACGGGGCGGGCACGGTGCCCCGAACCGGGCACAACGGAGCAGGCACGATACCTCTGCCCGGGCCCATCGCAGCGGGCACGGTGCCCCGAACCGGGCACAACGCAGCGGGTTGCGACGGTTTCCCGCGGCGTGCAACGCAATGGCGCGAGGAAGCCCCAAACCCGTCGCATCGCAACGGCGCGCGGGCTTTCCGTGGGGCACGGCGTGAGGCGAGCGACGGCAGAGGCAAGCGTCCTTGGAGAAATCCGTTCGCTTGGCGCCTTTCCCGTCCCAGGCCGAAGGCCGGCGCCCGTTTGAGCGCCGGCCTTCCCTTCGTTTCTCCGGCCCTATTTCTTTTCGATCTCCGCGCGGATGCTTTCCATGTCGATCAGGTGCATCCCCGCCACGTCCCGCAGTTCCGAGGCCACAAACCGGGGCGAGGCGATCACCTTGAAGCGCTTGCCCCGCGCCCGCAGGATCCGAAGCGCACGGTCGAAATCCCCGTCGCCGCTCACCAGCACCGCCACGTCGTAATTCTCAATGGTGCTGAACATGTCCAGCACGATGTCGATATCCAGGTTGGCTTTCTGGATAAACTTGCCGCCCACGGAATCGTAGATGGTCTTGATGGGCTTGGTCACCAGCGCGTAGCCCATGTAGGCCAGCGCGCTCAGGTACGCCTGCTGCTCCGCCGCCGGGGGCGAGTCCTTGCCGATATAGTAGTAGGCGTCCACAACCTCGCCGAACCGCTCGCAGTAGGCCATCAGCTTCTTGGTATCCACAAACCAGTTCAGGTCGTTTTTCTGCATGTAAAAGAAGTTTGCCCCGTCCACGAAAAGCGCGACACGATCCATGGCCGCACCCCCTTCATTTCCGTTCTTTCATTTCGGTTCCGTCATTGCTGTCCTGTCATTGCGGTTGTGCCATTTCATGGTACGGTTTTATCATACCATGGTTTTTCATTTTGTAAACGGTACGCTCCGCCTCGCGGTCAGCCGATCGAGCAGCCGGTCGCCGAAGCGGAACAGCAAAAGCCCCCCGATGATCAGCAAACCCCCGGCCACCGTGGAAAGCTCCACCGGTTCCCCGGCGATCCACAGGCCCAAAAGCGTGGTCACAAACGGAGTCACAAACATGTAGTTGCTCACCGAGGACGTGTTTTGCGCCAGCGACAGCGCCTTGGCCCACGCGCAGTAGGCCACGGCGCTGGAGAACACGCCCAGCATCAGGATATAGAAATACTGGATGGGCGGCGCGTCCCTGAGCTGGGCCACCGCGCCGGGCAGAAACGGGCACAGCATCAGCGTGCCAAGGAAGATGCTGATGGCCGTGGACCTAAGCGCCGTGTAGGTGCGGGTCAGCCGCCGCTGCAGGAGGTTATACACCGCCACCAGCAGCGCCGAGGCAAACATGTACAAAAGCCCCACATCCCGCGTGAAACCCCCGCGCAGCACGGTCAGCACCACAACGCCCAGAAACGCCACCCCGATGGCCGCGTACTGCACGGCCCGAAGCTTCTCCCGGTAAAAGATGCGCGCGAGAATCGCCGTGAGGATGGGCGTCGTGGCGAGGATCACGCTGCCCGTGGAAGCCGAAACGCTGCGGGTGCCCTGGTTAAACACCACCATGTACAGCGCGAACCCCGCCGCGCCCGCCAGGAGGAACCACGGGAGATCCTTGCGTTTGGGCGGTTTCATGCGGGTGACGGCTGCCACGATCAGCAGCGCCGCCGAGGCCGCCACATAGCGCAGCACCCCCAGCGAGTACGCCGAAAAGTAGGTGATCGCCAGCCGGGTAAACACGAACGCCAGCGCCCAGAACAGGATGGTTACCGCCGCGTAGGGATGGTAGCTGTCTTTCAGTCGCATTCGGAATCCCTTCTTTTCATTGGTCCGGCAGGATCGGGCAAGCCTTGCGCGTGCGCGGCGCCGCCCTGCGCCGCGCGGGTTGAAGGCAGTATAGCACAGGCCGTCCGCACGGGCAAGCACGGCCGACGCGCCGGGAAAGCCGGACGTGCCGCGCGGCCGGGGGCCGGACGGCGGTTCGCGCCGGACGGCGGTTCGCGCCATCCTTCACGACGGGCGGTACAGGCCGGCCCTCCGACGCGCGCCCGCCGGGCGGGGGGCGCTTGCCGTTTCCGCGTCCGATCAGGC
>JAAYUF010000090.1 GCA_012517815.1 Clostridiales bacterium | reverse complement strand
TGGTCTTTGGGCACGACCATATCCGTGCAGAGCATCTCCACCGCTTGGCGTTGTTCTTCTTCTCGCTTTAGCATCTTCATCACCTGATGCTATTATACCATAAAAGCCCCGTGTTTGGGGGCTTTTTTGACGGTCTGAGGCGACGAAGCGCCCTTCCGATACGGAAGGGCGCTTCGTCGCCTGCGGGTGCACGCGGCTTTTCCGCGGCCCGACGAGGCCGCGCAGCCGGTCGTCTGAGGCTTGGGCCGCCGACGGACGATCCCCGGCGGCTAGAACATCCGCGCGCTGTACACCTCGTTGAGCGCATCCTCGTCCGCGGGGATTTGCCTGCGCCGCACGGCCTTGCGCAGGGCCTCGGCCACTTCGTCGCGCGGGGCTGTTTCCTCCTCGGGGTCGGGGATGAAGTCGCTGTACTCCAACTGTTCCTGTGCCGGTTTGTCAAGTTCCATTGCCGGGTGCTCCTTTCCATGGCCGGTATCGGCAGGCGCGGCGCGTGAAAAACACGCGGCCGGGACGGCTGCCGCGGGGGAGGAACGTGTGACGGATCATCGCGTGGATCGAGCGGTTTCCTCTGCCCCTCATTGTACCACGTCGGCGCGCGGTTGCCAACCCCGCAACGGGGGCAGCCGGACAGGCGGCGGATGGCCTGCGCCTCCCGTCCGGGCGGTTTGCGCACGCCGACTAACGCGGGTCTGCCCTACCCAGCGCGTCAATCTCCGGCACGCCCTCTGCGCCGCGTCGCAGGGAAAGCGGCCTCGTGTAAAGGGCGCTGCCGCGGTTGCACGCCGCGTTTACGCGCGGAGAGGCAGTTTCCTGCCCCACAGGCGAAGCCTGCAAACGCCGCTTTGCGCTGCACAGCGGCTGTTACCTGCCCCACAGGCGAAGCCTGCAAACGCCGCCTTACGGCGTACAGCGGCTGTTTCCTGCCCCACAGGCGAAGCCTGCAAACGCCGCTTCGCGCCGCTCGGAATCCGCCCGGACGCCCGCGCCGCAAACCCCGATCTTGAAAAAACCGGCGGGATCAGGTAGTATCTGTAGGGCGACAGATCAGCGGCCGCGGCCGCATCACGCGCCGCACGCGCGGCCAACGGAGGGTTACGATGGGTTTTCGCAAGGATTTTGTCTGGGGCGTGGCGACCGCCGCCTATCAGGTGGAAGGCGCGGCGCAGGAGGACGGCAAGGGCCGCTCCATCTGGGACGATTTCAGCCATACGCCCGGCAAGGTGTACGGCAACCATACCGGCGACGTCGCCTGCGACCATTACCGGCGCTTCCGCGAGGATGTCGCCCTGATGGCGGAACTGGGCGTGCGGCATTACCGCTTTTCCATCTCCTGGCCGCGGGTGATGCCGCAGGGGGAAGGCGCGGTCAACGAGGCGGGGCTGCGCTTCTACGATCAGCTGATCGACTGCCTGCTGGAGCACGGCATTCAACCGCTGGTGACGCTCTACCACTGGGATCTGCCCAGCGCGCTGCACCGGCGCGGCGGGTGGCTGAACCCCGATTCGCCCCGCTGGTTTGAGGCCTACGCCGCGCTGATCGCCACGCGTTACGCCGGGCGCGTCACGGACGTATTCACCTTCAACGAGCCGCAGTGTGTGGTGGGCCTGGGCTGCGTAACGGGGGTCATGGCCCCGGGGCTTAAAATGCCGCTGTGCGATACCATCCGCATGAGCCACCACATCCACCTGGCGCACGGGCTGGCTGCCAGGCGCATCCGCGAAGCCATGCCGGGCGTGCGCGTGGGCTTTGTGGGCTGCGGGCCGGTGCCCATCCCCGCCAGCGACGCCCCCGCGGATGTGGAAGCCGCGCGCGCGGCGTGTTTCGCTCACCCGACCCCCGACCCCGAGCGCTGGGTCTGGAGCGCCTCCTGGTGGGCGGACCCCGTGATGCTGGGCGCGTACCCCGAGGACGCCCTGCGCCATTACGGCCGGTACCTGCCCCAAGGGTACGAGCGCAACCTGGCGCTCATCGGCCAACCGCCGGACTACTGCGCGTACAACATCTACGAAGGCCGTCGCTTCCGCGCCGACGGGCTGGGCGGCTCCGAGGCGCTGGATTGGCCGGCGGGGCACCCGCGCACCGCGGCCAACTGGCCGGTGACGCCCGAGGCGCTGTACTGGGGCCCCCGGTTTTTGTACGAGCGCTATCACAAGCCGGTTTTCATCACCGAAAACGGCATGAGCGCGCACGACGCGGTCTCGCTGGACGGCGCGGTGCATGATCCCAACCGGACGGACTACCTCAACCGTTACCTGCATGAGCTGCGCCGCGCGGCGGAGGACGGCGTGGATGTGTACGGCTACCTCGCGTGGTCGCTTTTGGACAATTTCGAGTGGCACCGCGGGTATGATGAGCGTTTCGGGCTGGTCTACGTGGACTATGAAACGCAGAAACGAACCCCCAAGGACAGCGCCGCCTGGTACCGAACCGTGATGCGAACCAACGGCGAGTCGCTGTAGCAACCTGCGCGAACGGCTGCCGGCGGCGGCTTTCCGGCGTATGGCCAGGCGTGAGGCAGGTAGGCAAACCGCGCGCGAACGGCTGCCGGCGGCGGTTCTCCGGCGTATGGCCAGGCGCGAGGCGGGCGGGCAAACCGCGCGCGAACGGCTGCCGGCGGCCTCCTGATCACCCAAACGCCGACGCATCCCTACGACGCCGTTTTCGGGGGCGGCCGATACCGACCGTCGGCGCCGGCAAACCGGGGCGTGACGCTCCGCCTGCCCGCGCGAACCGGCGGGCGCAAAACACCCCAACCAAGATTCTGAGGAGGCGAAGGCATGGCGGAAGATACGCGGTTGCAGGCGCTGGCCCGGGTCGCCCGGGCGCTTAACGGCGCGCGCGTGACCTGGGCGCTGGGCGCTTCGGCGATGCTTCGGCTGGAAGGGATCGTCCCCGATTTTCACGATTTCGACCTGCTGGTAACGCCGGGCGACGCCGACGCGGCGCGCCGAGCCCTGCTGGCGCTGGGCGCGCAGGAAGCTCCCCCGTTGCCGCCGTCCGGCACCTACGCTACGGCCCTCTTTCGGGAATACCGCATGTGCGGGGAGGATTTCGATCTGCTGTGCGATTTCGCCGTTCGCCGCGGGGGAGTGGCATACCGCTACCCGTTTGGGCCGGAGCGCGTGACGCGCAGCGTTCCGGTTGGGGGCGAACCCGTGCCGCTTTCGCCGGTGGCGGACTGGTTTGTGCTCTACCTGCTGATGCCTGGCCGTGCCGGGCAGGCGGAAACCGTCGCCCGGTGGCTGACCGCGCATCCCGATCCGCAAAGCCTGGCATGGTTGGACCGCTGGCTGGACGGCCCCCTGCCGGAGGATGTGCGCGCGCAGTCCGAGGCGCTGCGCCGGGCTATGGATCCCCAGAGGCGGTAAGGCTGCCTGCGCGCCGTCGTCGGACGCCCTGTTCATCCCCGCGGCGGTTCGGCCCTCGCGCGCCGCGCGGGCGGGGGCTTTCGCCGGAAGGCGTGCGCGCAACGCCGCCTGCCCCGGCGTTCCGCGCCCCGCGAGAGAAGAGGCGGGTTTGTCCATTAAAGCGCGGCATCATCACCCGGACGCGCTTGCGCGGCCGCAGCGGAACCAAGCCTGACGACCGTTCGCGCGGCGCGGCGGTTTCCTGTATCACACCAATCGCGCGGCGCGGCGGTTTCCTGTATCACACCAATCGCGCGGCGCGGCGGTTTCCTGTATTGCACCCGTGAGCGCGGCGCGGCGTTTCCTGTATGGTACCTGAACACGCGGCGCGGCGTTTCCCGTATGGTACCTGAACACGCGGCGCGGCGTTTCCCGTATGGCACCCGATCGCGCGGCGCGGCGTTTCCCTGCCTGACAACCGATCGCGCGGCGCGGCGGTTTCCTGTATTACACCCGTTTGCGCGGCGCGGCGGTTTCCCTGTATGGCACCCGATCGCGCGGCGAAAAAGAGATGCTGCCTCATCCTCGGCCTCGCCGGCAGGCGGAGCGACAGCATGCACACCCGAAAGGAGGCGTCCGTATGCCCAGACTGACCATCCGTCGGGAAAACGCCCGTTCCGAGCATGGGTTCACCGGCACTCCGACGCTGGCGCAGGCACTTTCGGACGCGGGCTTCCCCTCGGCGACGCCCTGCGGCGGCCGGGGCGTGTGCGGCAAGTGCGCCGTGCTATCCCTCCTGGGCGCGGTGAGCGAGCCATCCCCCGCGGAAACGCGCCACGGCGCAAGGCTGATGTGTCAGGCGCGGCTGCTGGGGGATTGCGAGGTCACGCTTCCCGCCGCCCGCGCGTGGACGGATATCCAAAGCGCGGAAGATACGGCCGTGCTCGTCGCGCCGATGCCCGGCCGGTACGGCGCTGCGGTTGACCTGGGCACGACAACCGTGGTTGCGCGGGTGTATGACCTGCAAACCGGCCTTGCGCTTGGCGAGCGGGCGCTGGTCAACCCGCAGACCGCCGTCGCCGCCGATGTGATGGGCCGCATCTCCGCCGCGCTGGGCGGCGGGCTTGCCCGGCTGACGGCGATGGCGCGGGAGGCCGTGGCCGCCGCCGTGGCCGGCGCGTGCGCCGACGCGGGCGTGCCCGGTGTGGACGCGATGACCGTCGCGGGCAATACCACCATGCTGTACCTGCTGACCGGCCGGCGGCCCGATGCGCTGGCGCGCGCCGTTTCAGGCGGACGCGCTGTTTGGCGAAGAAGAAGCCCAGCCGCTTGGGGGGGCCAGGCTGTACCTGCCGCCCTGCGCGGGCGCGTTTTTGGGGGCGGACCTGACGTGCGCGGCGCTGTCGACGGGCCTTTGCGACAGCCCGGAAACCGCGCTGCTCATGGACATCGGCACCAATGGGGAGCTGATGCTGTGGCGTCCGGATACGCTCTGGGCGGCGTCCACGGCGGCGGGCCCGGCCTTTGAGGGCGGGGAGATCGCGCAGGGCTGCGGGGGCGTGACGGGCGCCATCGACAGGGTGTGGGTGGAAAACGGCGGGCTGGGCGCGCATGTGATCGGCGGGGGCGAGGCGCAGGGCGTCTGCGGCTCGGGGCTGCTGGACGCGGCCGCCGCGCTTTTGGCGCTGGGCCGGTTGGACGCCACGGGCGCGGCCGACGCGCCGGCGTATCGGCTTAAGGACGGCGTGCGGCTGACCGCCGGGGACGTGCGCGCGCTGCAGCTGGCCAAGGCGGCGGTGGCCGCGGGGGTGGAAACGCTGCTGTCCAGCGCCGGTGTGCGACCCGCGGAGGTGAAGCGACTGCTGTTGGCGGGCGGGTTTGGCAGCAAGCTGAACATTGCCAGCGCGGCGGCGGTCGGGCTGATCCCGGCGGCGCTGGCGGGGCGGGCGCAAGCCGTGGGCAACGCGTCGCTTGCCGGGGCGGCGGCGCTGCTCTTGGATACGGGGCTTCGCGCGAAGGCGGAGCGGATCGCGCGGACGGCTCGGGCGGTGCGGCTGGGGGGCGATCCGGCGTTTGAGGCGCGGTTTCTGGCCGCGATGGATTTCCCCATGGCGCAAGAGGAATAAGGCAGAAAGAATTCCTATGACCCATCCCGCAAGCGGTCAAGCCGCCCGGAGGGTGTTCGGGCAAGCGACGGCAGCGGCTGATACGGGCAAACCGCCAGCCAAGTGAAACGCATGCGGATTGTGCGGGCAAGCCGATAGCCAGGCGGGGCGCGTCCTGCGACGACGAGCCCCGCCTGGCCTATGCCGTTGATCAGGCAAGGTTTGGGTCAAGCTTGTCCGGCGTGGCGCCGGTTCGGCGACCGCCGGATGACGGTGCAGAAACGCCCGCCCGTCGGCCGGTTTCACCCGTTGCGCGCTGCCGGCGCGCCGGGCGTCCGGCCGCGGCCGATCCCAACCCGGCAAACGCATCGCCGCTCACGCGCGTCTACGCGTCTGCGAGGAAAGCGTCCACGGCCTTGCAGGCTTCCCGCAGGGGATCGGCCGTCATGTTCAGCCAGAGGATGTCCGGATCCCGGCGGAACCACGTCATCTGGCGCTTGGCGAAGCGCTTGATGGCTTTGCCGAGTTCGTCCAGCATGGCCTCGCGGGAGGGGATTTCGCCCAGCAGCCAGGCGCTCAGGTAGCGGTATTCCAGCCCGAGCTTCCGCAAAAACTCCGGGCTTACGCCTGCGTCCAGCAGGCCCTTCACTTCCTCGGCCAGGCCGTCCTTCATGCGGCGGGCGAGCCGCTCGTCAATGCGACGGCACAGCACCTCGCGCGGCCAGGTGACGCCCAGCTTCAGGCACCGGAAGCGCGGCTGTTTGGGGCCGTGGCCGGGGTCTCCGGCGCGCAGCTTCTCAAGCGAGCGCATCACGCGGTTGCGGTTGGCGGGGTCGGCCTGCGTGTCGGGCTCAAGCGCTTTCAGCCGCCGGTACAGCTCGGGGGTAGACAAGGCCTCCAGCTCCTCGCGGTACGAAAGGTCCGGCCGGATCTCGGACAGGGCGTAGCCGTCGCAAACGGCGGAAACGTACAGCCCGGTGCCGCCCACCAGAAAAGGAAGCGCGCCGCGCGAAACGATGCCTTCCGCGGCCGCGTAGGCCATGCGCTGAAAATCCGCCATCGAAAAAAAAGCGCCGGGCTCGCACACATCCAGCAGATGGTGCGGCACGCCGCGCCTCTCGTCCGGGGTAATCTTCCCGCTGCCCAGATCGAGCCCGCGAAACACCTGGCGCGAATCCGCGGAGATGATCTCCCCTCCGTAGCGCGCCGCCAGATCGACGCCCAGCCCGCTTTTCCCCGAAGCGTTGGTGCCCACGACCGCGATCATCCGCGGCAAGCCAGTCATCCGCATCGCTCCCACGCCCGACCGTATGCGGCCGGGCCGATTTCGCTACCAGTATAGGGAAGGCCCGGCAGAAAGTCAAGCCGGGCCTGACAGCGCGCGGCGCGCAGCTTGCGACAGGCCATATCCGGGGGCGCTATGGGCAAGCCTTGCCTGATGCGCGGGAGGACGGGACACGCCGGGGCTGTCGCACGGGGCGCGCGGGTCTGTCCACAAGCCGCCTTACCTGCCGGCCGAAACGGACAGGTCTTGCGGGCGGGAAACCCCACCGTTGCGCGCTTGCACGCCGTTAACCCGCCGCGCGCCGGTCAGGCGGCATCCGCTCGCCGCATCCGCGAGGGCGGCTGGCGGCCTGCGGGTGTATCCCCGCCATTCACCGCTCGTGTCCGGCGGCAATCGCCGTGGGGCGCGACTGCCGACGCGGCAGGAAAAAGCGCGAGGAACCGGGAAACCGCACGCAAAGCGCGGTCACGTTGTCGCGGCCGCCGTTGTCCAGCGCCTGCTGTACCAGCCGATCCGCCGCCTCGGCGGCGTCCCGCGCGCGCAGGAGGATGCGGCGCAGCGCGTCATCCTCCAGCATATCGGCGAGGCCGTCGCTGCACAGCAGGTAGCGGTCCCCGGCCTGCGCCGGCATCGGCGCGGAAAGATACGGCTGAAACGCCGGATCGTCGGAGGGCAGCCCCAGATACCGCAGGATCAGGTGCCGCCAGGGGCTCAGCCGGGCTTGAAAGGGGGTCATCAGGCCGAGGCCCACCATGCGTTGCACTTCGCTGTGGTCGGTGGTCAGCTGGCGCAGCTCCCGCCCGCGCAGGCGGTACACGCGGCTGTCGCCCAGGTTGAGCACCCGCACGGCCTGCCCCTGCCAAAGCAGGGCGGTAAGCGTTGTGCCGGTGTGCGCCTCGGGCTTTGCCGGCAGGGCGCGGATGCGGTCGGTCAGCACCGCCAGGGAGGCCAACAGCTCCCAATCGGTTACGCCGTCGGGATGTTCCGCCTGAAGCGCGCCCAGCGCTTCGACCGCCGCGTGGCTGGCCTGCCCGCCGCTTTGGGTGCCGCCCATGCCGTCGCAAACGGCGTACAGCTGGAAAGCGCCGTCGCTCTCCAAGGTCGCCCTGTCCCCGTGGCGCATCGTCGCCAGCGGCATCCAGCGGCCGTTGAGGTAAAAATTGTCTTCGTTATCCTCCAGCAGGAGGCCCCGGTGGCTACGCGCCGCGGCCGTCAACACCCACGCCGCCATGACAACGCCTCCCTTCGCGCCGGATCCCCGCGCGCCCGCGGGCGTCCGGCAGCGGACGCAACGCCTGGGATGCCAAAATCGGGCTGTGGCGTCCGGGACTTCGCAACCAATGGTGATCGAAGAAAAACCGACGGGACTTCGGAACCTGCGGTTCCCATAGGGCAACCGACGGGACTTCGCAACCAACGGCGTCCATAGGGCAACCGACGGGACTTCGGAACCAATGGTGATCGGAGAAAATCCGACGGAACTTCGGAACCAATGGTGTCCATAGGGTAACCGACGGGACTTCGCAACCAACGGTGATCGAAGGAAATCCGACGAAACTTTGCAACCAATGGTGATCGAAGAAAATCCGACGAAACTTTGCAACCAATGGTGATCGAAGAAAATCCGACGGAACTTCGGAACCAACGGTGCCCATAGGGCAACCGACGGAACTTCGCAACCAATGATGATCGGAGAAAATCCGACGAAACTTCATAACCAATGGTGATCGAAGGAAATCCGACGACACTTCGCAACCAATGATGATCGAAGAAAAACCGACGGGACTTCGGAACCAACGGTGATCGAAGGAAATCCGACGACACTTCGGAACCAACGGTGCCCATAGGGTAACCGACGGGACTTCGGAACCAATGGCGTGCGCAGAGAAACCGACGGAACTTCGCAACCAATGGTGATCGTAGAAAATCCGACGGAACTTCGCAACCAATGGTGTCCGCAGAGAAACCGAAGGCATTTCCAGAGGGCATGCCGCCCCCCGGTTGGGATGCCGCGATCAGGGGGCGCTTTGCGAGCCTTTTCGTCCGGCTGCGTGCCTCACGCAACGCCGCAACCCGGCGGACCCGCATCCCGGCGCGCTGGGAATCGCCTGTGCCGCTCGTTTGTGTAGCCTATCGCCGCCGGCGTTACGGTATCGATAGGCTTCCGCCTGTGTTTTTGCCGCCCAAGCGCCGCCGCCCACGCCAAGCCGTTCTTTGCCGCCGCCTGTGTGCTTCCCCCCCGAGCGCCGCCGCCCGTGCGCGGCCGCTTTTTCGCCGCGCCCCGCCGCCGCCGTTTGTGATTTTCAACCGGACACTTCCCGGCCTGCCGTGCGCGCTACGCTCGCCAGACCTCCCGGCCGCCCACAAAGGTACGGGTCGGCAGCAGCTGCGAATCAAAAACCGTGATATCCGCCGCAAATCCGGGTCGCAGCGCGCCGCGCGCCCTTTCGCCCACCGAGGCGGCCGCGCTTTCGGTGGCGGCGGTGAGCGCCTGCGGCAAGGTCAGCCCGCCCAGGTCGCGGGCGTTGCGGACGGCGCGGTCCATCGTCAGCGTGCTGCCGGCGATGGTGCCGTCCGGCAGGCGGCACTCGACGCCGCGCACCGTCACGGTTTGCCCGCCCAGCGTATACTCGCCGTCGGGCAGGCCGGAAAAGCGGATGGAATCGGTGATCAGCACCAGCCGGTCGCCCTTGAGGCGCGCGGCCAGCGCGATCAGCGCGGGGTGCACGTGAAAACCGTCGGCGATCAGCTCGCAGTACACGCGGTCGTCCTCCAGCAGCGCGGCGGTCGCGCCGGGCTGGCGGTGCAGGAGGTTGGGCATGGCGTTGAAGGTATGGGTGGCGTGGGTCGCGCCGGCCTGAATGCCCGCCATCGCCTGCGCGTAGCTGGCCTCGGTGTGGCCGATGGAAACCGTCACGCCCGCCGCCACCAGCCGGCGGATCAGGTCCTCCGCGCCCGGGGCTTCGGGGGCGACGGTCATCAGCCGCACGGGGCCCAGCAGCGGCGCGACGCGCTCCCAGTCGGGCGCCAGGATGTACGTCGGGTTTTGCGCCCCGGCCTTGCGCGCGCTCAGGAACGGCCCCTCCGCGTGCGCGCCCAGCACCCGCGCGCCCGGGAACCCCGGCGCGGCCGTGATGCGCATGGCCTCGGCCACGCCTTCCATCACGTCGGCGTAGCGCGCAAACGCCAGGCAGCTGACGGTGGGCAACCACGCGGTGACGCCGTGGCGCGCCAGCAGGCGGCTCATCTCGGCCAGTTCCTCCGCGCCCACATCGCCCGCTTCGCGGCCGCCGAAACCGTGGCAGTGCACGTCGATCAGCCCGGCGGAAACGATGCCGCCCTGCGCGTCGATCCGTTCCGCGTCCGCGGGCGGTTCGTCCGCGAGGCCCAGAATGCGCTCGTCAAACAGGAGCGCCTGATGCTCGGCAATCTGGTTTCCCTGATGGATCCGGCCGTTGACGATGGCTTTCATGGAAGCACGTCCTTTGCTGTGCGGCGGGCGCAGGTTGGCGCGCCGCCTGCGATTGGCGGGCCGCGGGGGTTCGCCGCGCAGGCCGTGCGCCGCGGGCGGAGGCCGCCCAACGGCGGCGACGCGATCCACGACGCGGGCGGCGAAAACCGGCAACCGATGCCGTTATTGTATCAGCTTTCGCCAAACATGCAAGAATAAACAGGACGTATGCTTCAGGAATGAAGCGATATCGGGGTTGCAATGCAATACGTCGGGTTTATGCGACCGGGCGGTCGACGTGCCGGGCATGGGGACGGGCATGCTGCGGAGGGCCCGTCGGATTTGGGGCAGCGTTAGCCGCCGTGTCTGCGTGCGGGCTGCGACGCCGTGCGCGCCGCCCGTGCCGCCCGTTGGATTCGGGGCAGCGTAAGCCGCCGTGTCTGCGTGGGGGCCGCGACGCCGTGCGCGCCGCCCTTGCCGCCCGTCGGATTCGGGGCAGCGTAAGCCGTCGTGTCTGCGTGCGGGCTACGACGCCGTGCGTGCCGCCCTTGCCGCCCGTCGGATTCGGGGCAGCGTAAGCCGCCGTGTCTGCGTGCGGGCCGCGACGCCGTGCGCGCCGCCCGCGCCGCCCGTCGGATTTCAGGAGAAGCATGCACCCGTGTACCCGGCAGCGGTACTGTGCCGCCGGACAGGCAGGAGCGCGCGTTACGCCGACCGTGGGCAAGCGGCTGCCCGGCCACCGGCCGTCCGACGGGCGTCGTTACTTTTTCCCGCCGCCCTTGCCGTTGCTGTTGCCGTTACTGCTTCCGCCCCCGCCCCCGCTGCCGTTTCCGTTTCCGTTGTCGGTATCGCTGGACGTTTCTTCGGTTTGCTCATCCTCGTGCCTGAGCTGCTGCTCTTCCTGCTTTTCCCGGTGCTCGCCTTCTTCGGCTTCCTGCTGCAGCTGTTCCTGCGTTTCTTCCTGCTCGCGGACCTGCTCGCCCTCGCCGCCTTGCTCCCCTTCGCCGTTCACGCCTTCGCCCATGGCTTCGCGCAGGCCTTCGAACTGGCGCATGAGATCGCGCACTTTTTCCCCGGCGTACAGCGCGATGGCTTCTTCAACAGGGATGCCCTGCTGCCGGGCGATGTATTCCATCATCAGGTAGCGCCCGCCGGGCAGGCCGAGCGTGGCGGCCTTGGCGGACACGTCCGCCCCCAGCGCGGTCCAATCGACCGTCGCGTCGGAATCCAGGTTGTGCAGGAAATCCCGCGCGATGGCGCGCAGCTCGGCCGCCAGATCGGCGTCCAGAATATCGCCGGCTGTGCCTATCAGCAGGTACGCCTCCCCGTCTGCTTGGGAAAGCGCGCCCGCCGCCTCCAGCTCCGAAAGCAGGGCGCTCAGCGCCTGCTGCGGGGTCGCGGCGGTCAGGTCGGCCTTGTAGGGCAGAAGATTGCCCGTTGCGTCGTAAACGGTCATGCCGGTGACGGCGCCGTCTTGGACGGTCAGTTCCAGTTGGAGGCTCGCGTCCGCCGTATCGGCGCCGGAAATGGCCTGCGCCGTGGCGCTGGCCGCCACGGCGCAACCGCAATACGCCAACAGCACAAGTCCAACCAGAACGGACGAGATGCGCGCGGCCATTTTCAGGGGTCGGTTCATAGTCGATGCAGGCTCCTTTCGGTAGCTGGCTGCCTCGGACGCGCGCCCGGGGCCCTCTAGCTTTGCGTCGCAGCCTTTCGGCTGTTTTGCCGGTTCAGGGATTTCGTAAGCCTATTGTATACCGAAACTTTCGGGCCGTCAACCGTATGGGCATAGCAGGCCTGGCCGTGCGCGCGGGCGCGGCCGGAAAGGATCCGTTTTCCGACTTTGACCGTGCTGAGGCCGGGCTACCGAAGGGTGCGAAAACGAACGGCGGCGTTGGCAGGGCCGGTTCCGGGCACGCGTGCAGGCCTAACGAGGCCCGCTTGCGCGCCTGGCCTGCGGCGGCCTCGGGCCAACGGATACGGCGGGAAGAACAGCGGCCGCCCCCTCGCAGACGCTTTCGGGTACGCTTGGATCGCCGTCGGTGTCCCGGCGCGGGGCGGCGGACGCGATGGCGCTGAATCGCCCCAACCGGCTTTCATCATGAATGCCTCCCTTTTCCCGGCGCTTTCTCCCGTGCCTGCGTCGCATAAACCCGACGCATTCCCTGCGCCTTTGCCGCCGCGCCTCGCCCCAAACAGGATTCGCTCGTGAGCCCGTTTATGAATCGAAAACGGATCAGCCATGAAAACAGCCGCCCGCGCGGCGGCTGACGCGCGGGCGGCCCAACGGGCGTCGATGGGGGAATCGGGCGGGAACAGGAAACGGCCCGGGCAGCCAGACCCGGGCCGTACGATGCGGGGTATTCTATACGCGATGTTCCCGGCGTCAAACCCGGAAGCGCACCCATTGCAGGTCGGCGTCCCGGGAGGAACTGCCCAGCATGAGGGTATACTCCCCCTTTTCCAGCGCGCGGGTGCCGTCGTCGCGCACGGCGCACAGCAGATCGTCCGGGATGGGGAGGGTCAGTTCGGTTTCCTCTCCTGCGCGAAGCGGCACGCGCCGGTAGGCGACCAGCTCCTTTACGGGAGTCATGCGGCCGGCGGAGGGGCGGTGGGCGTACACCTGTACGATCTCCACGCCGTCGCGTTCCCCCACGTTCCGGAGCGTCGCCGTCAGCACGCGGCCGCCTTCCGTTTCGGAAAGCCGCGGCGCGCCATAGCGGTAGCGCGTGTAGCTCAACCCCCAGCCGAAGGGGTAGAGCGGCTCGGCGGGGAGGTCCATGTAGCGGCCGTCATGCCAGCCGGGCAACTGGTTATGGTACACCGGCAGCTGGCCCGCGTGGCGGGCAAAGGTCACGGGGAGCTTGCCCATGGGGTTGATTTCGCCGGTGAGCAGCCGGGCCAGCGCGTCGCCCAGCGTCTGGCCGCCGTGAAAGGCCTGGACGACCGCGTCGGCGTGCCGGGCCACCCATGGCACGGTGAGGGGCTTGCCGCTTACCAGCACTACGGTAAGCGGCTTGCCAAGCGAGCCGAGCAGCTCGAGCAGCGCCGGCTGGTCGCCGGAAAGGTCGAGGTTCGCGCGGTCGCGCGCCTCGCCGTTTTGGGCCAGAAAATCCCCCACGAAGGCGACGACGGCGTCCGCGCCTTCGCAGGCGGCCAGCACGGCCTCCCGGTCCAGCGGGGCGCGCATGCGCTCGATCTCCGCGTCGTAGGGGCTGTTCGCCCCGAAGGGATGGGTCACGGGCTCGCCCGTGAGAAAGCCGCAGCCGCGCGCGTAGGTCAAGGCAAAGCCTTTTTCCCGCGCCAGCCGCGTAAGGCCGGCAAGCGGGGTTACAGGCGGCGCGGCGTGCTGCGCGCGGGGGTTGGGGTCGGGGTGGGAGAGGTACGTCCAATCCCCCAGCAGCGCGTTGCCGTCGTCCGCGGCGGGGCCGATTACCGCGACGCGACGGGCGGACAGCGGCAGCGCGCCGCTGTTTTTCAGCAGCACCAGCGCCTCTTCCTGCGCGCGCGCGCTCAGCGCCCGGTGCTCGGGCGTGCCCAGCGCGGCGGGGTTGGGCTTTGCGAAGCGTTTTTCCCCAAACAGGCCCAGGCGCAGCTTGACCGAGAGGATGCGCAGCACCGCCGCGTCCAGCACGCTTTCGGCGAGGGTGCCTTCGCGCACGGCCTTGATGAGCCCGTCGCAGGCTTCGGGCGTGGACATGAACAGGTCGTTGCCGGCAAGCGCCGCCAGCCGGGAGGCCTCGGCCATGTCGTCGGCCACGTGCTGGCGGGCGACCAGCGAGCGCACGTTGTCCCAGTCGGTTACCACGAAGCCGTCAAAGCCCAGCTCCTCCTTGAGCACTTGGGTAAGCAGCTCGCGGTGGATGGTCATGGGCACGCCGTCCACCGCGTGGTAGGCGGTCATGAAGGTGGCGCACCCGGCCCGCACGGCCTGCGCGAACGGGGGCAGAAACTGCTCCCGAATCACCCGCATGGAAACGGGGGTATCCACGGAATCGCGCCCGCCCAGGCTTTCACCGTAGGCCAGGTAGTGCTTGGCGCAGGCTAAAATGCTGTCCGGCGCGGCCAGATCCTCCCCCTGATAGCCGCGGATCATCGCGGCGGCGAGGTTGCCCACCAGCACCCGGGATTCACCGAACGTTTCGTCCACGCGGCCCCAGCGCAAATCCCGCGCCTGACACAACAGCGGCGAAAACGTCCAGTGCAGGCCGTCCGCGGCGACTTCCGCACCCGTGGCGCGGCCGACGGCCAGCAGCAGGTCGTCATCCCAGGAGCAGGCCATGGCCAGCGGGCAGGGGAACACGGTCGCGTCGCGGTTGAGCGCGTGGCCGCGCACGGCGTCGATGCCAAACAGCAGCGGAATGCCCAGGCGCGTTTCCGCGGCCAGCCGCTGCAGCGTGGCCGCGCGCTCGCCCAGCGCGTGCAGAAAGCTGCCCGCGCCGCGCAGGGCCCAGGCTTCGGCCTCCTCGGCGGTTACCAGATTTAGGGGAATCTGCATCATCTGCGCGGCTTTTTCTTCCAGCGTCATGCGGGACAGCAGCGCCTGCGCCTCTTGGGCGGGCGGATTCGGACGGCTAGGCATGGCGTTCCTCCTGTGCGCAATGAATGAGGGATTGCCGTGGCAATCCGTTTGCCCCTAATCGTTCGCTCCCCGGGCGGCCAAACCCTGCCGGACCGGAAAAATCCGCCGGAGCCGGCGGGGCCGGGGCGACGGGCAACGGCCCAACCGGACCCCGGGGCATCCGTCCGGGCCGGAACGCGCAACGGCGCGGGCGTGGCGCAACGGCGCGGGCGTGGCGCAACGGCGCGGGCGTGGCGCGACGGCGCGGGCATGGCGCGACGGCGCGGGCGTGGCGCGACGGCGCGTGAAAAAAACCGCCGCGCGCGCCTCGCTCCCGGCATTCGCCCGGCAGAAACGCGCGCCGCAAACGCCTGCGGATAGCGACGGACAGTGAACCCCGGCCGCGCGAACGTCGGCCGGCGTGTATGCTGGTTCGCCGCAAGCAAGCGCCCCGCGGCTGCCGCCATACGCGGCGGAGAGCCGCAAACGCGGGCGGGCATCGACAGAAAACGAGCCCCGTTTGCATCAAGGGCGGACGGGGCTTTGGATGTTGCGGCCGACTCGCGTCGGGCGCGGTGGCGCGGCCCGTGCCGGCGCAAGGCGGGCGGCCCGCTTCGCGGCGCTACTGCGCCTTGGCCTTGAAACGGCGCAGGTCGCTGTTCAGACGAACGGTTTCCGTGTCCTGCTCCAGTTTGAGGCCGACGAGGGTAAGGGTGAAGGCAAACAGCATGAAGGCGCCAAAGGCTATGTACGTCCAGCCGGGCAGGCCCGCAAACCAGCCGAACAGCAGCGCCGCGCCCACCGACAGCGCCGTGGAAAGCGCAAGCCACAGCACCGAACGCCCGAAAAAGATGCCGTGCGCGTAATCGGCGCGGTCGTCCAGCAGCAGGCTCTGCGCCACGCCCACCAGCATGCAGGTGAGCAGGGTTTCCAGGAGGTTCACGATGCGCACGCTGTCCCGCCCGGACAGGAGCGCTACGACGCTCAGGGTAAACACCATCACAATCAGGTACAGCGCCATGAAAAGCTTGACGTTCATCGCCCACACGTACATCTTGCGAAACCACCCGTCCATGGTCAATCCCCCTTCAAACGTTCGCGGAGCGCCTTGGCGTACCGGCGGGAAACCAGAATGCGCTCCCCGTTTTGCAGCGTGGCGACGATGCGCCCGTTTACGCCGCTGCGCAGGGATTCGATGGCCCGCAGGTTGACCGCCATGCTTTTGGAACACCGGAAAAACCCCATGCCCGCCAGGGCCTCGGCGACGGCGGAAAGCGTCTGCCCCACGCGGTACACGCCCTGGGCGGTGTACACGTAGGTGCGTTCGTCCACGCTTTCGCAGTAGAGCGCCTCGGCGGGGTCGATCAGGCGCACGGCGCCGCCGTCCTCCACGGCCAGCCGCCGGTCGCGCAGGCTCAGCAGCTCCAGCACCGCGCGCACGTCGTCGTCCATGGTATCGTATCGCAGGATGATCTCGTTGGCAGCGCCGGCCTCCTGCCGCAAGGTTACCTTCATGCGGCCGTCCCCCTTTCCGCAGGATCATGATACGCCCAAGGGCGGCTGCTGACAAGGGGGCGGCGGGCAACCTGCGCCCGCGCGGGGGCAAGATGCGCGCGGCCGCGCCGGGCAAGCGTTTCATCGAAGCGCCCACGGCCGGCAACAGCGCCACCTGCAAAAGCTGCGCGCACTGTCCGTGGATGGCCATGAACGGCTTGCTGAACCTGGCGCAAACG
>JAAYUF010000089.1 GCA_012517815.1 Clostridiales bacterium | reverse complement strand
CCTCATGTCCTGTGTTATGCTGTTCATGAAGGGTAAGGCTCCTTTCGGTTTGTTGGTGTGTTACAACTCAACTATACCGCTTCTTGTCTTATCCTTCATTCCTTTTCTTCGATGTCCAATTTGTATTGTAGTCCTACAAAATTCGGCGTCGCGGCAAGGGACGGGGGATATACAAACGCGCCGGATTGCGGTATGATAGGTACCGCGGCAAACCAGCGCCCAAAACGGGAAGGAACGGGACCATGCAGATACAGCAGGATGTCAGACAGACGATTCTTTCATGGCTGGACACCCAGCGTCTGCCCTATCGGGCATACGAACACGCGCCCGCCTATACGATAGACGATTGCCTCGCCATGCCCTTCATCAACGGGCATGTGACGATCTGCAAAAACGTATTTCTGTGCAACCGTCAGAAAACCAACTTCTGCCTGATGTTGCTGCGGCCGATCACCCCGTTTCGCACGGCGGTGGTCAGCAAGGCGTTGGGCCTTTCACGGCTTTCCTTTGCGCCGCAAGAAACGCTTCAGGGTTTGCTGCACCTTGCTTCCGGTTCGGTCAGCCCTCTGGCGCTCTATTTCGACCGCACGCACGAGATTACCCTTTGTTATGAGAAGGACGTCCGCGATACGCCGGAAATCGCCTTTCACCCCTGCGACAACCGTTCGACGCTGATATTCTCGCAGGATGTGTTCTGGAACCGCGTTTTACCGGCGCTGGGCGTGCATCCGGTGGCTGTGGAACAGGTGGAGTAAGCGTATGGACAGGGAACGGGACCGGCCGGAATCGCCGGAAGCGCTGGCAAGGCGCACGGCGCGTACCGCGCTTCTGATGGACGAAGCGCAGCTTGGTCGGCTGCGCGATGCGCACGTGATGCTGTTCGGCTTGGGCGGCGTGGGCAGCTATACGGCCGAGGCGCTGGCGCGCGTGGGCATCGGCCGGCTGACGCTGGTCGACGCGGACGTCGTGGTGGAAAGCAATATCAACCGGCAGCTCTGCGCGCTCACCTCCACGCTGGGGCAAAGCAAGGCACGGGTCACCCGCGAGCGTTTGCTGGACATTAACCCAAGCGCGCGGATTACGGCCATAGAGGCGTTTCACCTGCCCGACGCGCCGGTATCGATCCCCGCGGACGTGGATGTCGTCGTGGACGCCATCGATACCGTCGCGGCCAAAATAGACCTTGCGGTCACCTGCGCCGCCGGGAACCTTCCGATCATCTCCTGCATGGGGATGGGCAACCGGTACGATCCAACGCGCATCCGTATCGGCGATCTGTTTGAGACTGCCGGCTGCCCGCTGTGCCGCGTCATGCGCAAGGAGCTCCGAAAACGGGGCTTGAACCGCCTGCGCTGCGTTTATTCGGATGAACCGGCCTGCGCCTGCGCGGCGGGGGAGGAAACGAAAGCCGGCGGACGGCAGGCTCCGGGGTCGCTGCCGTATGTTCCGTCCGTGGCGGGGCTGTACCTGGCGTTTGAAGCGGTTGCCGCCCTGCTCAACAGGGGATAGCGCCGCGCATGTCTCCTGAAAACGCAGACCCGAAGCCGCCGATCCGGATGGGGGACGGTCCGCGCGACCGGTGAAGGGGCAGGCGAGGAGGCATCTGCCGCCCGCTTGGCGGAACGAACCGGTCTAAAAGGCAATGCAGCAGGCTCTGTCTGCCGTCCGAAGCGCTTGTCGCAGCCTTCGCGGCCGGACGGTCCCCGCGGATGCGCTTCACCGTGACGCGCCGTACAGGTGCGGCGAGCCCTGATCCTTGTGTGCAGGCAAACCCCAACGTTGAGCCTTGCTCCCGGTACGGTTTGCCCGACAGAAAAGGAAGCCCGGCAGAAATCTGCCGGGCTTCCTTTGCCGCGTTGGGTTACTCATCTTCCCGCGGTTGATGAGCATACGGGCGAATCGGGCGGATGCCCTCACGGGCCAGCCGGGTCAAGCAAACGGGCCTCCGATGCGCGCTTGCCGCCACACCGGAACGTCGTCACCGGCCGAGGGCTTCGTCCAGCAGGTTTTCCGGGCGAATCGGACGCTTGCCGGATTCGATTTCCCGGACCATATCGGTCAGGCGACGGTTGACCGGGCAGGGTACGCCCAGCGCTTCGCCCTTTGCGGCGATATAGCCGTTGAAGTAGTCGATCTCGGTCGGCCTTCCGCGCTCCAGCGATTGCAGGCTGGAGCTTTTGAGGTTGCGGTATTTCAGCCCCACCAGAAAGATCATCGTATGCCGGCGAAAACGGTCCAGAGGCGAGGCGCCCCGCATCAGCTTCTCATAATCCAGCCTGCCGCCAAAAGGCGGAACGGAGATGCGGAGCGCGTGGGCGACCGCCATGGCTTCGCCGATGATGGTCAGAAAAATGCGTCGCGCACGCAGGCGTCGGAGCATTTCCCCCAGCTTCAGCCCGCTGACCGCGCCCAGCGACGTGATGCAGCTGTTGACGATCAGTTTGCTGTAGAGTTCCTCAAAAATCCGGTCGCTGACGACCGTCGGCACAACGGCGGACAGGGCTTCGCGCACAGGCTCCAGCTTCGCCTGGTCGCCCGAGATACGGCCGATGATAAACTCTCCCGTGCTGGTCATCTCCAGCTCGCCGGGCGCGTGCATCGTCGCGCCCCAGCCGATTACGCAACCGACCGTACGCTCCGGGCCGATCACCTCGGCCAGCGCGTCGGTGCAGATGCCGTTTTGCAGGCTTAGCACCAGCGTGTTCTCTTTCAGGAAAGGCAAGAGCGCCCGTGCGGACGCCGGCATATCGTAGGCTTTGGTGGCGATCAGCGCGAGGTCGAACGTTCCCGTCAGCTCAGCAACGCTTGCCACAGCAGGAACGGAAACGGTCATGCCGCCCAGCACGCCGGTAACGTGCAGGCCGCGCCCGGCGGCCAGTGCGGCAATCTCCGGGTGTTTGCATACCAGGGTCACATCCTGGCCGCTTTGGCGAAGCAGCGCGGCGGTGATGCCGCCGATCGCGCCCGCGCCGATTACGACGGTCCGCAGTGACGTTTTCATGGGAAATCCCTCCCCGTTCTGGGCTTTGTCTGCATTGTACCATCCGCCGAAGGGTTTGACAAGACGATCATCGTTCGCCGGGTGACGGGGTACCGTTCTCGGCCACGCAGGATCGGGACGCACCGCAAGACGAGCCGCCACGGGTCCGGTTGCGGGGAGGCTCAACGGTAGGGGATGCATTGGCAGTCGACGCAAAGCGATCCGGCCGGCACAACCGGCGGACCAATCGATGCGTCCTTCGTATGTAACCAAGAAAATCCGTCCGGGCATTCTGCCGGACGGCGTCCATAGCGGTTGGAAACGGGAAACGTTGACGCTTCAGGGCTACAGTTTATCGCGCTGCAGGCATGCGTTCGTCAGCTCCCGGTGTCTGGCGCATTCGTCCTGGTTGGCCTGGCAGTAAGCGATGTAGAGCACCTCCATCAGCAGAAGCTGGGACGTTTTCACGCTCAGGTTGCCGCTTTGCAGAGGGCCTTCGTTGCCGCCGCAAAGGTAGAGCAGGTCGCAGATTTCCGCCAGCGGGGAACAGGCAAAGCGGGAAATGCAGATGGTATGTGCGCCCGCCTTTTTTGCCGCCTGTGCGATGGCGACGGTTTCCTTCGTGGCGCCGGTGTAGGAAAACAGAATCGCGACGTCGTCCTTCTGCATCAGCGAAGCCCGCATCAGCTGCATGCGGGCATCCAGCGTGCACTCGGTTTTGTGGCAAACGCGCAGAAAGCGGTTGTTGGCTTCCAGCGCCGAAGCGGACGAAGCGCCTACGCCGAAAAAGCAGATGCGGTCCGCTTCCGTAAGCCAGCGCGTCGTTACGGCAAGGGTCACGGGCTCAATCAACTGATAGGTTTCCCTGAGGACGGCGATATTGTTGTTGAGCACCTTCTGGATCATCACGTCGGTCGAATCGGAACAGTCGACGATGCAGTTCTGCAAAACGGGCGTGCTATGCGCCTCGCTGACCGCCTGCGCCAGATCAACCATAAAATCCTGATAACCGTTCTTGCCTAAATGGCGGCAGAAGCGAAAAACGCTGGTATCGCCAACATCGCATTTGTTGGCCAGTTCCGTGATGGACATGTAAAGCACGTCTTTGGCGCTGGCCAGAACGTAGTCTGCGATGTGTTTTTCAGCACGGGTAAAAGTGTTGTAGTGAGACTTGATCGTCACGAAAAGGTCTTGAGCCATAAAATTGCTCCCTATTGTTATTCAATTTCGGTTACATACGTTTCCCCATTCATATTATAGGAGCTTGAAAAACAGTTGTCAATGGAAAGGCCTGAACAATTTCGCATTTGGCGAAACGGAAACCCTTCATTCTATTGGTTTTCGGGAAGGCAGCGAAAATTTCGTTGTTCTATACGAAAGTACCGTCCAAACCTCATGATGTTTCGACAAACGTAGTGATACAGTATCGCTAAACGCTTTTTTTCAAGAAAACGCGAACGCGAAGGCTATGCGGGTTTCAAGCGCAACCATTGGTAATGAATGGGGCCAATGGTTGTTCGATGCCGGACGGCTGGGGATAAGCTCCTTGCTTCGCAGCCGAAAAGAGACGATGAATCTTTGGTTCAGGCTCAGTTTGAATTGACAACCGTTCGGCATGTGCTATAATATGAAAACGGTTATCGTATTCAACTCGGAGGCGACGGGCATGGGTGAGCGAGGCAGGTATCAAACCAGGCAGAAGGAAGAAATCGCCGATTTCTTTCGGGCACGGCCGGAACAGTGCGTTTCGGCGGAAGAAGTGCATGCGGCGCTGGAGTCCAACGTGGGGATGACGACCGTCTACCGCGCGGTCGCACGCCTATGCGAAGAAGGCTTCTTGCGGCGATACGCCCCGCAGAGCACGGGCGAAGCCTCGTTGTACCAGCTCAACCCCTGCCGGGAGAGCCACCTGCACATCCGCTGCCTGGATTGCGGCGCGCTGGCGCATTTGAGCTGCGACGTCGCGCACGGCTTTTCCGATCACCTGATGCATCACCACGGCTTTGTGCTGGACGAGGGTCAAACCGTACTCTACGGCCGTTGCCAAGCCTGCGCCGCCAGGCGGAAAACCTGCGCCGAAGAAGGGCGCGAGCCCGTCGACGATACGGCCGCCAAGGCAACCTGAACCGCGCGGCCTAACGCGCGGCAGCATGACATATCCCGCCTGCCACAGTACCGCGGCAGGCGATACAAGGGAAGGGAGCCTATCCTGCATGGCCTTACTAGCCTGCCGGGACGTCGCATTTGCCTACGAAGGCAGAGTGGTCGTTTCCGGTATTCAGCTTTCGGTGGACGAAGGCGACTATCTTTGCATCGTCGGGGAAAACGGCTCGGGCAAATCCACGCTCGTCAAAGGGCTCTTGGGCCTGATGGAGCCCTGCGAGGGGTCGATCGCCTTTGGCGACGGACTGAAACAGACGGAGATCGGCTACCTGCCGCAAAAAAGCGCCACGCAGCGCGATTTTCCCGCGTCCGTTTGGGAGGTGGTAACCTCCGGCTTTGCCGCGCGGTCTCTGTTCCTGACGCGCGAACAGCGGAAAACAGCGGAGGAGAACCTTGCGCTTCTGCGGGTAGACGACCTGCGGCGGCGCTCCTTTCAGGAACTCTCGGGCGGGCAGCAGCAGCGCGTGCTGCTGGCGCGCGCCCTGTGCGCCACCCAGAAGCTGCTTTTACTGGACGAGCCCGTCGCCGGACTGGACCCCGTGGCGACCAAGGACATGTATGAAGTGATCGGCGATCTGCACCAGAACCGGGGCGTGACGGTGATTATGATCAGCCACGATATCGCGGCGGCCGCGAAGTACGCGCGGCATATTCTGCACCTGCGCCACGAACCCCTGTTTTACGGCACGGCCGCAGACTATGCGCAGACGGCGCTTTGCCGCGCCTTTACGGGAGGCGACGAGCTTGTTTGATCTGATCGGGCAGATGTTCCAATACAGCTTTATGGTGCGGGCGCTTGTCGTCGGGCTGATGGTTTCCCTTTGCTCGGCGCTGCTGGGCATCAGCCTGGTGCTGAAACGTTACTCGATGATCGGCGACGGCCTGAGCCACGTCGGTTTCGGCGCGCTGGCCGTCGCCGCGGCGCTGGGTTTAGCGCCGCTGGCGGTCGCGGTGCCGGTGGTGGTCGCTTCGGCGTTTCTGCTGCTGCGCATCAGCGAGCGCGGGAAAATCAAGGGGGACGCGGCCATCGGCATGATTTCCACCGGCGCGCTGGCTGTCGGCGTCATGTCGCTTTCGCTGAGCAAGGGAGTGACGACCGATATCAACAACTACCTGTTTGGCAGCATCCTCGCCATGAGCGAAGGCGACGTTTGGCTGAGCGCGGCGCTGGCGGCGGCGGTGCTGGTACTGTTCGGCGTTTTTTACCGTAAGCTGTTCGCTGTGACGTTTGATGAAACGTTTGCCCGCGCGACAGGGCTGCGGGCGGCGCTGTACAACACGATGCTTGCGATTCTCACGGCGGTAACCGTGGTGCTGGGCATGCGCATGATGGGCGCGATGCTGATTTCCAGCCTGATCCTCTTTCCGGCGCTTACGGCCATGCGGTTTTGCAAGAGCTTCCACGGCGTGACGATAGGAGCCGCAGCAGTTTCAATCACGTGCTTCCTGCTGGGGCTGGTAACTTCCTACCTTTACAATACGCCTACGGGCGCCAGCGTCGTGGTGGCGAACATACTGGCCTTCCTGCTGTTTTACGGGCTGGAACGCCTGCGCAACGGCAAACGCGCGGCAGCCTGAGCCCGCGCGGGGAGCACATGCCCCGCGGCGTAAAAAAGACGCCGGGATGGCAGGAGCGGTCGGTTTTTTGTCGAAAGGTATACCATCCAACTTGACAGGAAACGGGAGGTGAGCCCATGCGCAGAAGAGTCGGCGTTTTGCCGGTCGTGGCCGTATTGGCCTGCCTGACCCTTGCCTTTCTGTGGTTCAGTTCCCAACTGGACCGGAGCATTGCCGATGCCAGCCGGCACTACCAGCAAGCCGTCGCTGACGGCAACAGCCTGGAAACCCAGCAGAACGCGCTTAAAAGCAAACTGGCCGGCGCCAACACGGATGCCTTCATCGAAACCCAGGCCCGCACCCTCTACGACTACATGCGACCCGATGAGATTCGCTTTGTGATTACCAATCCGGAGGCGCTCTACGGCACCGACGGAACCGTGCAGTAGGCGAATATCCAATGGCGGGGGTGAGGGGTTTGCGGGCGGCTGCAATTGGGATCGGGTCCAATTCTTTGCGGATGCTGGTAGCGGATATCCAAGACGCACAGCTCCATCGCGTCCTTCGGGATCGCGAGGGGTTGCGCGTCTTTGCTGCTTTGGACGCAAACGGCAACATCTCCGCGGAAATGGTCGCCCACGCCTGCGAAAGCGTCGGGGTGATGGCCGACAAGGCCCGCGCGCTGGGCGCGCAGCGGATTCATCTGTTTGCGACCAGCGCCGTGCGCGACGCGCGCAACCAGCGGGCTTTCAGCAACGCGCTTTTGGAAACCACGGGGCTGAAACTGGAGGTGTGCACCGGCGATCTGGAAGCCAAGCTCTCCTTCATCGGCTCCACCGGCAGCGTCCGTTCCGGCATGATCGACATCGGCGGCGGTTCCACCGAAATCGTGATCGGTCAGGAAGACCGAATCGAATTTGCGGACAGCCTTCAGATGGGCGCAGTGCGTCTGTTTCGCATCGCGCCCATCAACAGCGTGGCGGACGCCTACGCGGTCAAGCTGCGGGCGACGACCATCCTGGAACCGCAGAAGAAACGCATCCTCGCGCTGCAGCCGCCCCAAGAGTGGATCGGCGTCGGCGGAACGTTTACGACGGTCGCGGCGCTGGTGCAGGATATCGACTGGGCCGATCGCAAACGGATTCACGGGTTTGCCGCCACGAGGGACGAAGTGGCCGCTACCATGGAACGGCTGGCGGAAATGCCCCTCCGGCTGCGGCAGGAGCTTAAGGGCCTGCAACCCCAGCGCGCGGATATCATCGTACACGGCATGGCGGTTCTGTTATGCTGTATGGACGAACTGCGCATTGCGCGCATTACGGTATCGGAATACGGCAACCTCGAAGGCTATCTGAAAATGCAATATGTAAACTGACGTACCGGGCCAATCATTCGGCATCTGGAAGCACCTGATTTGACATCTTGACCAATCCACTGTATGCTGAAGCAGAACGATGCACCGGGGATCATCCGGCCGGATCTTGCGTACAGAGAAGGAACAGGGAGGTCATCATGGAAAAGAAATCAGTCATTGACGTTGGCATCGGTTTTGCCACGGGGCGCAAAAACTTCCTGAAGGTGCTGAGGACCTACATCTATAACTGGGATGAAACCGGCATGACCCATCACGGCAGCATCAGGCTGCATGTGCTGATCGCCTACGATCTGACCTACAACAAAACCAAGCCGTCGGATTTTACGCGAATCAGCGCAGAGCTCAAGGAGAAGGTTGAGGACATCCAGTTTGTGGACGCCCGGTTCACCCAGGACACCGTCCGGGAACTGACGGAACAGGGGGTGATCGATCCGGACGAAGCGGAGATGTTCTTTTCCTCCGGCTATGCCGCCATGCGCAACGCGGTGCTGTACGCCGCGGTGCAGCGCAAGATGGACTACCTGCTGTTTTTGGACGACGACGAATACCCGCTGGCCGTCACGCGCGCGCACGAGGTCGCGCTGTGGAGCGGGCAGCCGGTGCTTGCGACGCACCTGCAGTACATATCCGACGCCGATATCACCAACGGTTTCCACTGCGGCTACATTTCGCCGATTCCCTTCATCCGCTTTGACGAACGTCTGACCGTGGACGATTTCAGGCCCTTCGTCGAGGCCATCAGCAACGACATCATCAGCTGGGACAATATCGCGCGTATCATGAAACAGGGCGGCGTCACCTATGCGGATACGCAGGTGCTGATCCGCAACCAGCCCGCCGAAGTCCCGGAAATCAACGGATGCAAGTTCATATCCGGTTCCAACCTCTGCCTGAACCTGACCGACCCGGATCGGTTGTACCCGTTCTTCAATCCGCCCGGCGCGCGTGGCGAGGATACGTTTCTCAGCACCTGCCTGAGCCAGCGCAAGGTGATGCGCGTACCCTGCTATGCATTTCATAACGGGTTTTCCATTTACAATTACCTGCTCAGCGGTGTGCTCCCGGCCAAGCTGCAACCGATCACCGCGGAATCCCGGCACGTGATCAACCGGTTTTACAGCGCCTGCATAGGTTGGGTGCGGTACAAACCGCTTTTGCTCTATATTACGCAGCGGGAGCAGTACGCGCGGAAAATCGACGAGATGCGCGGGCGTCTCAGCGCCACCCTGCCCAAGATCAGCGCGTACTTTCAGATGAAAGAATTTCACAAAATCATGGACGAACTGGACCGCTACGACCAAGACGTGGAGAAGCATTACGCGCAATTTCTGCAAACCCGGCAGATTTGGGAGAAACTGAACGCGTACCTGCAAAGCCGTTAAGCCTTCGCGGCACAGCGCAGTCTGTCCGGGAAGCGTTCCGCGGCCTGAGCAACGCAAGGCCCCTTCGCGCCGTTTACTCCGATGCCGCGCCAACAGGCGAAGGTATTATTTGGTGTTTCAGGCAAAGGGAGGGAACCGGAGCACGAGTCTCTGCATCCTGCTATGTTCATTCCATGAATCCTCCGGCGGTATGCTTGGCGGTCTTTGGAACAATCGAAGTGATGGCGTCCACGGAACCTTGTTGCGTGAGGCTCTGCGAGGGTGGCTTACCCGCCGTTGCATCACCGGCCCTGCGCCCCGTCCCGGTGCCCGGGTTGCCGCCCGGGCGAATTTCTGTTGCGTTCCGACGGCAAACCCCCGCTTTCGGAACCGCGCGACGTGAAACCGGATAAATTTCTTCTTTTCTTTTCGAAGCGTATCTGATACAATATACAGGCTTTGATATCGTTCCATAAGCGTCATGTGGCAGCGCAATAAGCTCCGGAGCGATTCTTTCGCCCGGGGCGGTGCCCGATAACGCAATTGAAAATGAACAAGGGGGATCCACCATGGCCAATTATGAAACCAAGGATATCCGAAATATCGCCCTCATGGGGCATGGCAGCGAAGGCAAAACGACGCTGACGGAGGCATTGCTCTTCGCTGCCGGCGTTACCGACCGCCAGGGCAGGGTGGATGACGGCACGACGGTTACCGACTTTGACCCGGAAGAAATGAAGCGGCATATTTCCATCAGCGCCGCGACCGCCCCTATCGAATGGAAACAGAAAATGCTCAACGTGATCGACGTGCCCGGCTATTTTGATTTTATCGGCGAAATGATGGGGCCGCTGCGCGTGGTCGAAACCGCGGCGATCCTGGTCAACGCCGTCAGCGGCGTGGCCGTCGGCACCGAGAAAGCCTGGAAATACGCCTGTGACAACCACGTCGGCCGTATGCTCATCGTCAACCAGATGGACCGCGACCATGCCGATTTTCAGAAGACCGTCAACCAGCTGCGCGAGCTGTACGGCAGCAGCGTTGTGCCGATCCTGCTGCCCATCGGCAACGGGCCCGATTTCAAGGGCGTCGTGAACGTGCTGGAAAACAAGGCCTATCTGTGCACCGATAAAACCCCCAAGGAAATCCCCGTGCCCGCCGATATGGCCGGCCAGATCGAAAACGCGCTGGGGGAGATCACCGAGGCTTCCGCCGCCGCGGACGACGAGCTGATGATGAAGTACCTCGAAGGAGAAACGCTCAGCCACGAGGAAATTCTGGAAGGGTTCAAGGTCGGCATGTTCTCCGGCCAGATATCGCCGGTGATCCCGTGCTCGGCTGCGACGGGCGTGGGCGTTTCCATGCTGCTGGACGTGATGGCCGATTACCTGCCCTCGCCCAAGCGCGCCGTGTACCACGGCACCGACCCCAAAACCGACAAGGAAATCCAACGCGCCTGCAAAAACGACGCGCCGTTCTCCGCGCTTGTGTTTAAGACCATTGCCGACCCGTTCGTGGGCAAGCTTTCACTGTTCAAGGTGATGAGCGGCGTGATGACCCCCGGCATGACGATTTACAACGCGAACGCCGAAAAAACGGATAAACCCGCCGGCGTATACGTGCTGCGCGGCAAGAAGCAGATCGCGGCCCAGCAGCTCAACGCCGGCGACATCGGCGCGCTGGCCAAGCTCCAGTACACCAACACCGGCGATACGCTGTGCGATCAGGCAAACCCCATCGTCTACCCGAAGATCGGCTTCCCGGAACCCTGCATCAGCAAGGCGATCTTCGCCACCAAGCAGGGCGAGGAGGACAAGGTGTTCGGCGGCCTGGCGCGCCTGCAGGAAGAGGATCCCTCCATTAAGGTGGAGAAGAACGCCGAGACCGGCGAAACGCTTGTTTCCGGCCAGGGCGAACTGCATCTGGACGTAATCCGCAACAAGCTGGCCACAAAGTTCGGCGCGAAAGCGGATCTGCAGGATCCCCGCATCCCGTACCGTGAAACCATCAAGAAGACCGTGAAGGTGCAGGGCCGCCACAAGAAGCAATCCGGCGGCCACGGCCAGTTCGGCGACGTGTGGATCGAGTTTTCACCCATCGGCGACACCAACATCGACTTCGAGTTTGAGGACGCGGTTGTGGGCGGCGTGGTGCCCCGCAACTTCATCCCTTCGGTGGAAAAGGGCCTGCGCGAGCACATCGTCAAGGGCGTGCTGGCGGGCTACCCCATGGTGGGCCTGCACGCCAAGCTCTACGACGGCTCCTACCACCCCGTGGACTCCTCCGAAATGGCGTTCAAAACCGCGGCGCGCATCGCCTATAAAAAGGGCTGCATGGATGCCGGCCCGGCGTTGCTGGAGCCGATCATGCACGTGGAAGTGTTTGTGCCGGACGACTACATGGGCGATATCATGGGAGACATGAACAAGCGCCGCGGCCGCATTATGGGCATGAACCAAGTGGACGGCCTGCAAAAGCTCGAAGCCGAAGCGCCGCTGGCCGAGATGTTCAAGTACGCGACCGATCTGCGGTCCATGACCCAGGCACGCGGTTTCTTCAGCATGAAATTTGAACGCTATGAGGAAGTGCCCGCTGCCGTCGCGCAGAAGATCATCGAAAGCGCCAAGCACGAGGAAGAGGAAGAGGAATAATCCGTCTCCTCCGCCCATCCCAAGGCACGCCGCGCCCTTCCCGTATCACGGGAAGGGCTTTTATGCCACAATGGCCGCGCCTGCGGGCTGCCCGCGCGCACGAGCATCGCCCCGCCTTGCGGCCTGACATCTTTCACCGTAAGCCGTCGATAGCTCAACCGTCGCCTTGCCTGCGTACCCGTATTGGACGGTTTTCCCCATCCTGCGGAGCGGATGCCTCCGCCCTGAGGAGCGATTGCGATGATCACGACTGTGTGCATGAACCCTTCTTTTGATAAAACCGCCGTTGTGGATCAGCTGAACGCCGGCGGCGTGAACCGCCTGAGCGGGGTTCGTTACGATGTGGGCGGCAAGGGCCTCAACGTAGCCGTGGTGCTGCGCCGCCTGGGCATGGAAGTCTCCTGCGTTGGCTGCCTGGGTACGGCGGACGAGCGGGAGTTCATGGAAATGGTCGGCAAGGAGGCGCTCACCTTCCGCTACCTTCGCCTGCTCGGAAAAACGCGCACGAACATGAAAATCCGCGATCTGGAAACCGGAGCCGTCACCGAGTTCAACGAGGCGGGGCTTGCAATGGACGAAGCCCAACTGAGCGAGTTCATGGATTTACTGCAAGCCGAGTGCGCCGCCAGCCGCTATGTGGTGTTCAGCGGCCGTCTGCCGCCGGGCTGCGCCGAGGATACCTACCGGCGCTGCATGCAGGCCGTTCAGGGCAAGAACTGCGTGCTGGACGCGACAGGCGACGCGCTGCTCCTGGGGCTGTCGGAGCATCCATACCTCATCAAGCCCAACCTGCCGGAACTGGAAGGGATCATGAAACGGGAACTGAAAACGCTGCGCTCCATCCGCGACGCGGCGCTGGAACTGATCGCGCGGGGCGCGCGCAATGTGATCGTTTCCATGGGAAAATACGGCGCAATTTTTACGGACGGAAGCCGTACGCTCTTTTCGCCCGCCTTACCGGTGGAAGCCCGTTCGACTGTCGGCGCGGGCGACGCGATGGTAGGCGGCGTGCTCATGGGGCTGGAAAAGGGCGAATCGCTGGAGGACTCGCTCCGATACGGCGTGGCGGCCGGCGCAGCGAGCGTGATGACCGACGGCACTCAACTGATAACCGTCAGCGATTTTGAGTCGCTGCTTCCCCGCGTGACGCTGCAGGAACTATGAAAAGCGAGATCATTCGGGAGTTTCAGCGCAAGGGCAGACGAAGCGACGCGATGCTCCGCGACGCGGAGATCGCGCTGCTCCCGCGCGATTATTTCGGTTACAGCCGACAGATACGCTGCGAACACACGCTGGTGTTTGATATCGTCCGTTGTTCGGACGCGCGCATCGCCGGGGAGATTGCCCTGCGCATCGGCGACAGTTCGGAGCAGTTCTACCTGGGGCATGTCGGCTACCATGTGGACCCGCCGTTTCGCGGCCGGTCCTTCGCGGCCAAAGCCTGTTCACTTTGCGAACCGCTGCTTGTGGGGTTTGGCATGCGCAGCGCCGTGATCACCACCGACCCGGACAATCTCCCCAGTGTGAAAACCTGCCTGCGCGTCGGGTGCGAACTGGAATGCACCGTCAACGTCCCCCTTGCGATGAGCGAACGGCTGCAGATCAGCGCGGTCAAGCACCGGTTTATCTGGGTCCTGAACCCGGACGCGCCGGTCAGGCGATAAACGGTTTGGCCGCCCTTTGACAGCGTCGCGGCGTAGCCGAACCGTGCGCAGGGCGGGCGATAGGCAGATGGTCACAAAGCGTTCAGGCGGACGGTTCCGATCCGTGGATCAGGGAACCGTCCGCCTTTGATGATAACCGGCTTCTGCGTGCGCGCACAGGCGTAACCGCGGCTGTTTCTAGGCGGCGTAATCGTTCAGCGCGGGCGCTTCGCCTGCGCCTCCCTGACGCGATAGGCGGCGATTTCGCGGATCAGCTCGTAGGGGATCGGCGCGTCCAGCGGGAAGCGGATTGCGCCTTTGGACGTCCGGTACCCGCGCAGCCGGTCGGCAAACGCGGCCACGCCTTCGGCGCCGGGGTACAGCCCGATGTGCCGCTTCATGACCCCGAAATGGATCAGGTTTTCTCCCTGATAGAAGGTCGCCAGCCCGTAGCTCATCCGCTCGACGGCTTCGGGCGCAACGGAACGGATGGTTTCGCGGATCTTTTGACAGATTGCCTGCACATCTTGCGGGAATTGAAGGATATAATCCTGGACAGTTGCTGCAGCGGCCATGGTTGCCTCCTTGGGGTACGCCCTGTCGAGCCTTGCCGGCCTGTGAGGGTACGAGGGCATTATACTGTTACCATACACGCGAAAACCGGCCGTGAAACAGGGCGGGCTCGCGGACCGTTTCTGCCTCGTCCCGGCAGGAGCCTTCCCGTATGCGCCGGTTCTCCCCAGCGCCCCGCGTGGAAGCGGCGGCGCGCCGGGGGGCAACAGGCCGCGGCTCAGGGGCGTCCCATAGGGCGTAACGGAAGCGAACGGTACCGTTTGCCGTCACGATTTGTTGAATGTAGGTTTGTCAAACATGTTGGACAGTGTGGTTGCGAAGGAACTCACGGGGCGAGAGCCAGCGAAGCGGTCGCATGGGGAGATCGTTACTGCGATTTTGGTGGGCAGCGAGCTGCCCACCAAAATCGGCGAGCGAGT
>JAAYUF010000088.1 GCA_012517815.1 Clostridiales bacterium | reverse complement strand
GGGGCCGATGCTGCGGCTGCTTTGCCTGCGCTATGGTGCGCGGAGAAAGGAAAACCTGGCCCTGCTGCTGGGCGCGGCGCCTGTGGGGGGATACTGCCTTGCCTGGCTGGCGCTGGCGCCAAGGGTGCCGGCGCTGGGGTGGCAGGCGGTGTTCCTCGCACCGCTGATGCTCACGGGCGCGCTGCTGGTCGCGTTTTGGCTTCTCGTGTCCGGCGGCGGTCCGCAGGCGCAGCCGGACGGCTGGAGTGACAAGAGACGCAGCCTTGGGCAAACGTTCCGCTACCTGCGACAGCAGCGCCTGTGGCCGATGGTCCTTACCAGCCTGTGCCTGGGCCTGGTGAAGGAAAACCTGGCGTTGCTGCTGCCTGCGCTGTTCGTCGGGTTTATGGGGGTTAAGCCGGAAACGGGCTCTTGGTTTTTGGTGCTCTCTCCGATGGCAAACCTGCTGGGGCTGGTCGCGGGCCGCGCGCTGAAACGGCCGCTGATGCGCTGGCCCGCGCGCGGCCTCGCCGGCACCTTTCTGGCGATGGCGGCGGCCTGCGCCTGTCTGGCATTGGCAAGCGGCATACAGGCGGCGGGTTTCCTCTCGCTTTTTCTGCTGACGGCGCTGGCCTATCTGGCCTCCTGCATTCAAATCACGTACATTCCGCTGGCGCATCAGTCCGAAAACCTGATTTCGACGCTGGTGGGCCTGTTTGATTTTGCCAACTACATGGGCGCGGCGTTTGCGAGCGCCTTGCTTGGAAGTCTGCTGGCGCGGGGCGCGCTGCAGGAGGTCGCGCTGCTGTGGCTGGGCGTTTGCCTGGCCGCGGCGGCGTTTGCGGCTTTTCAGGCCGGCGGGCGACGCGGGCAATCTCCTGCCCACGCCGCGCCGGAATAACGGGGCGAAGCAATGCGGCCGTTGCGAGGGCCGGTCCATCCGACGCCGGCAGAATTGCCGCGAAGCTGTTACTAAGAGCGGGCCGGAGCGGTGCGATTCCGTTCCGGCCCGAGAGTTTTCAGTTGCGACGGTCAAGCGCCCGTATCCATGGCGCCGTTTGAAACGGGCGGCTACCGCAGGCCATGCCAACAGGCGCGGCGGCACGGGGCAGCCTGTGCCAAGATGCGTTTGCCCTTCGCTCGGGGCTGCGCGCGAGGGCGTTCCCAGAAATGGTACAGGCGTGAGCCGCCGCCGCTGAACCCCGCGGACGCTGCGTACGAAGCAACTGGGCCGAAACGGCATTGTGTCTCTTCGGCCCGCTGTGTTTGACTTCAGTAGGGCCGCGCGCCGGACAGCCAGCCCTGCTTCTCCCAATGCTCGCGGTCGGTGGGGTTCCAGTCGTTCTTTTTTTGCATGCCGGCCATCATGGCAAACAGCAGGCTGCGGAAAAACGGCTTGCGCAGCCTGGCTCCGCGGCCGGCGGCGCGCAGGATACCGCTCGCCGTAACCTGAGCGCTTTGTTCAATTTGTTTCCGTTTCCTGTCGGGAATCTCCTCCCAGCGCATCGCGGCGACCGGTTTGGCGAAGGTGAAGATCTTCTGAACGCCCCAGTATTTCAGGCTCAAGCGCATCGTCTTGCCGGTACGCCGCAACCCCATCCCCGCCGTGGTGGTCACAACCAGGCCCAGTTTGCGAAACATCGCCGCGCTGGGCCGATGGCTCATCCACTGATAGCACAGGTGATCCAGGCAGGCTTTCATCTGGCCGGATACATCCAGCCCATACACCGGAGAAGCAAGCATGATCAGATCGCTTTGGCAGAGCGCCTGCGCGATGGGCTGCACGAAAGCCGCGTGCGGGCAGCTCTGCTCCCCTTTCAGGAAGCACTGGTAACATCCGACGCAAAAATGGGGCAGATCCCGGGGCAACGAGAACTCGGTCACCTCGGTTTCCGTGTGTTCGCCGATTGCCTTGAGGATCGCTTCCTTGCAGTGCCAGGTGCTGCCGTGACGCATGCCGCCGTTGATCACCGTGATTTTCATAGCGTACTGCCTTTCTTGGGCGCGGGAGCGCCGTATTTCTCGTGAAAGTGGTCGATATGCCGCGTGAAAACCGCTCTGGCCTCCTCGAAGCGTTCGGGCTGATCGCCGTACTGGTAAAACAGCAGAAAAATGGGGGAGAAGAAGGCCAGCGCCATCATCTGCGGATCGGTCGGCCCAAACAGGCCCGCCCGGATCATCGCGCCGAACAGGGCGGTCTGGAAGGTCAGGCTGTCCTCAAAGGAGAGACGCTTGAACAGCGCGGCGATATCCGGGTTACGGTACTGCTCAATGGTGAGCAGCTTGCGCAGTTTAACGTTAATGTTGTCTTTCAGGTAGGCTTCAAACAGGACGGCCGCCATGGCGTTGAACTGCTCGCGGGTCATCTGGCCGTACATGGCTACGGTGCGTTCGTCCACGGTAAACTGCCCGTCCTCGCCGGTGAGCTGCAGCCGGCTGAACAGCGAGCCCCACCGATCCGCGTACTCCCGCAGGATGGAATCAAAGATCGCCTGCTTGTTGGCAAAGTGGTTGTACAGCGAGGCTTCCTTGATGCCGACGGCGCGGGCGATATCGCGCACCGACACGGCGTCAAACCCCCGCTGCGAAAACAGGGTGAGCGCCTCCGAGAGGATCCGTTCCCGCGTGCTCACAGGAGTACGCCCGCCGCCATCGCCAGGCGGGAACCCTCCACTGCGACCATCTGCACGAGCAGCAGCGCCGCGATCAGGCAGAAGGCGACGCGGCGGTACCCCTGCTTGCGGATAAATAGCGCGGCGATGCCCAGCGCGTAGATGAGGCCGCCCGCGACGGCGCACAGGACGCTTTGCAGGCCGCCGGGCTCAAACAGGGCGTTTTCGGTCATAAACGCATCCCGCGTGGCCGAGAGCGCGCTGAGCGCCGTGCCGACCGCCACCGCCACCACAATCCGCCACCCCCAACGGGTGACGTGCTTGCCGCGCGCCACCGAAACCGCCAGAAACCCCAACAGACCCAAAATCAGCACCGTGGTAATACCGGACAACACATCCCCGAAGAACAACCGGATCATGCCCGCATCCCCCTGACTAACAGTTGATAGCCTGAGTATAACAAACTAACGTTAGTTAGTCAATCCCCTTCGAACCTTTTTTTCGGAGGGCGCAGAACCCGGAGGTCAGGGAAAACAAAGCTGTGCGGCGCCCGCCGTGCGAAAGGGATGAGGGCCGTCGCACGAACCGCGCCGCACGCCTCAGGTTGCGGTCAAGCCCCGAAAGGAGCTTGCCGTACGGTGAAACGGCTCGCCGGGCAGGGAAGATCGTTTTCGCGCGGGATCGCATCTGGCGGACCGACGACGATGGACAGGACGGCGAAAGATACGCGGCCGGTTGCCTTTGGGCCACACACCGTTGTGCTGTTCGCCGCTTACACCCCGCGCTCATGCATCAGCCCAAAGCGCCTGTTCGTAGCGCGAGAGCCCATGAAAACCAATACAACAAAGGGTTCTCAGGTTTTTCGAAAAAGGGGGTTGACAAGCGAATCGCACCGTGTTATGATCATCACAGTTACACGATTAACTGACGGGAATGACATCATGAATGTGACGATTAAAGACATTGCCCGCCATGCTGGCGTATCCACAGCCACGGTTTCCAACGTGCTGACGCAGAAGAAGTATGTCAGCTCGGATCTGGAGCAGCGCGTTTTTCAGGCGATCAACGAGCTGGGCTACCGCCCCAACGTGTACGCGCGCAATCTCAAGACCAACCGCTCGCACATCATCGGCGTTCATGTGCCCGACATCACCAACCCGTTTTTCAGCGAAGGCGTGAAGGCCCTGCAGAGCGTGGCGGCCGGCGAATCCTACCAGATCGTGCTGTACGATTCGGATAACAATCTGGAAAGCGAAGTCAAGAACATCGCCGGCATGATCAGCACACAGGTGGACGGCATCATCGCCGTGGCCCCGCGCATGCAGGTGGACGAGCTGCTCGCCATGGTGGAGGTACCGCTGGTGATCGTGGACCGGCCGCCGCTGCCCACGCAGCGCAACGTGGCCTACGTGTACGCCGATAACTACCGCGGCGCGGCTTCCGTGGCCGATTTTCTGGTGGGGAAGGGCTACCGTCGGTTCTACTGCCTCGCGGGTCCGACCGAGCTGGTGTGCAACGCCGAGGCGCGGCTTACCGGATTTACGGAAACCCTTCGCCTGCACGGCATCCCGGATACCGCCTGCCACGTATCCTACGGGGATTTTACCTTCGACTCCGGCTACGAGCTCATGAAGGCTATTCTGGAAACCTACGACCCCGCCGGTTCGCCGGCCGCAGCCTTCGTCAGCAGCGATATCATGGCCTGGGGCGCGATGGAAGCCCTCAAGGAAAAGAAATTCAAAATTCCGCGCGACATGGGCGTCGTGGGGTATGATAACATCTATTTCTCAAGCTTCCTGTACCCCAAGCTGACCACCGTGGAAAACCCGATTCGGGAAATGGCCGTCAACGCGGCCAACCTGATGCTCGACGCGCTGGAAAGGCGTCGGAACCTGCTGGGGCTGTCGGTTGCGCTCAGGTCCGCCCTGATTGTGCGGAAATCCTGCTAAACGGCGACAAAGCCCGGCTGCAAGCGGATCATTCAGGATGGAAAGCGCCTTTGACGGCCCTTTTCCGCCCTATGGTAAAACGATTAAACGAATGGGAAAACGAGATAACGAGAGGAGCTCCGGATTATGAAGAAAAGCGGAATCTACCATGCGGAACTGGCCAAAGCGGTGGCAAAAATGGGCCACGGGGATATGATCCTCATCGGCGACGTCGGCTGCCCGTTCCCGCGCCACGACATGACCACCTGCATCGACCTGGCGGTGTGCGAGGGCGTGCCCAAGGTGACGGACGTGATGAAGGCGGTGCTCCGGGAGCTTGTGATCGAAAGCTACATCGTCACTGACGAAACCAAGGCCGTGAGCCCGCAGGTGTATCAGGAGTTCCGCGCCATTCTGGACGCGGAAAAGAACAAGGGAAACGCCCTGGTGGAAAAGACCATTCCCCATGTGGAAATGAAGGATCTCTGGCTCAACGGCGGCCTGCGCGGCGACGAGGTCAAGGTGTTCGTCCGCACGGGCGAGCGTTGCCCCTATTGCTACATCATCCTGATGGCCGGCGTGGATTTCTGAGCCTGTCCCGCGGCGCGCCCGCGCCGCCTGCAAACCGGGAGATCGTCCCGTCGGCGGGCGGCGGCGGCGCGCACCGAAACCGGCCGGACACACCAGGACGGTCTAGCGGCACGAGCCGACGGCACCGAGGAACGGGTTGCCGCCTGCCGCCGATGAGGAACGCCCCGCGCCGCAAATCGCGTACAGGGTGCCAATAAAACAGGCGCCGCGCGCGGTGCGCGCGCCGACAACGCCGGTAAAGAAGCCCTGTTTGCATCCAACCCAGGCTGCGATCGCTGCGCGAAGCGCCAAGGAGGTTTACATGGATCGTTTGAACCGACTGTTCGCCAAGCCCAAGCCCATCATCGGCATGGTGCACCTGCGCCCGCTGCCGGGCTCGCCCCTGTACGATCCGGCGACGATGGACATGGGCAGGATTCTGACCATCGCCCGCGACGAGGCCCGATTGCTGGAGGATGCCGGCGTGGACGGCGTCCAGGTGGAAAACATGTGGGACATCCCCTACCTGCCGGGCGACGACATCGGCCCGGAAACGGTCGCGGCGCTGAGCGTGGGGGTTTACGAGGTGGCGCGCAGCGTGGGTATCCCCACGGGCGCGGAATGCCACATGAACGGCGCGCAAGCCGCGCTGGCCGCGGCGGTCGCCGGCGGCGCGCGGTGGATTCGCGTGTTCGAGTGGTGCAACGCCTTCATCAGCCAGTCCGGCTACATCGAGGCTGCCGGCGGGCGCGTCGCCCGGATGCGCAGGGCGCTTTCCGCCGGGAACATCGCCTGCCTGTGCGATGTGAACGTCAAGCACGGCAGCCACTACATCATCCACGACCGGTCCGTGGAGGAACAGGCCATGGATATCGAGGCGCAGGACGGCGACGCCGTGATCGTCACCGGCTTTGACACGGGCACGCCGCCCACGGTGGAACGCATCCGCAGCTGCAAGCAGCGGGTCGCGCTGCCCATCCTGCTGGGCAGCGGCACCACCCGCGAAAACGCGGCCCAACTGCTCCGCGAGGCGGACGGCGCGATCGTCGGGAGTTACTTCAAGCGGGACGGGCATTGGAAAAACCCGGTGGACGCCGAACGCGTGCGCGCGTTCATGCAGGCGGTCCAAACCCTTCGAGAGGAGCTGGCCTGATGGCGAAGCGGATACTCTGCATGGGCAGCATCAACATCGACCTGACCATGTTTATGAAACGGATGCCGGACGTGGGGGAGAGCGTGGTGACGGATAACTTCGCGACCTTTCCCGGAGGCAAGGGCGGCAACCAGGCCGCGGTGGCCGCCACGCTGGGCGGCGAGGTGCGCTACTTCACCAAACTGGGCGACGACGTTTTCAGCGCCGAGCTGACGGCGGGCCTCAAGGCGCGCGGCGTGGATATGAGCCGCGTGATCACCCTGCCGGGCGATACGGCCGGCGTGGCGATGATTCGCGTGGACGAGCAGGGCCGCAACTCCATCTCCTTTACCGCAGGGGCCAACGCGAAACTCACCCCGGAGGATGTGCGCGCCCATCAGGATGCGTTCGACGGCTGCGATATCCTCCTCATCACCATGGAAATTCAGCCGGCGACGGTCTACGAAGCCATCCGCGTTGCCAGGGAGAAAGGCATGACCGTGATCATCGATCCTTCGCCGGTGCCCGCGGGCGGCATCCCCGCCGACATCTGCCGCATGATCGATTACGCCAAGCCTAACGAAACCGAGGCAGAAACCCTAACCGGCGTGCCGGTGCGGGATATGGAAAGCGCGGCGGTCGCCTACGAGAAGCTCGCGGCGATGGGCATCCGCACGCCGATCCTCTCCCTGTCGGACAAGGGCGCGTTTACCGTGCTGGAGGGCAAACCCATCGCGCTTGCGCCCCTGAAGGTGAGCGCCATCGATTCCACCGCGGCGGGCGACGTGTTTCTGGGCGCGTTCGCGGCCTCGCTCTCCCGGGGTATGGCGCCGGAAGCCTGCCTGCGCTTTGCCAACACCGCGGCGGCGCTGAGCACCACGCGCAAGGGCGCGCAGTCGTCCATTCCCTCGCTGGCCGAGGTTGAGGCGGCCCTGTGAAAGAGGCACCGAGCATGAACGAGGAGCTGATCCTGAGCCTGCGCGGCATCGAGAAGAGTTTCGGCGGCGTGCACGCGCTCAACGGCGTGGATTTTGAACTGCGGCGCGGCGAAGTGCACGCGCTGCTGGGCGAGAACGGCGCGGGCAAATCTACGCTGATCAAGATTTTAACGGGCGTGCACCGGCCTGATACGGGCGAAATCCTCCTCCGCGGCAACCCCGTGACCATCGCCGACCCGATTGACGCGCGGCGGCGGGGCATCGCGGCGATCTACCAGGAGCTGAGCCTGATCGACACGCTGACCGTGGCGGAGAACATCTTTTTGGGCAACGAGCCGGTGGTGACGCCCCTTGGCGTGAGCCGCACCCGACAGCTCTATGCCGACAGCGAGGCGTTTCTCAAGCGCTTTGGCATCGCCATTTCCTCCCACGCGGTGGTGGGCGATCTGGGGCTTGGGCAAAAGCGCGTGATCGAGATCGTGAAGGCGCTGGCCATCAACGCGGAGATCCTGCTGCTGGACGAGCCGACCACCGGCATGAGCCGCGCCGAGATTGACACGCTGTTTGGCATCATGGCCAGTTTGAAGGAAAAGAACGTGACCATGATCTATATTTCGCACTACCTGGACGAGGTGTTCCGCTGCTGCGACCGCGCGACGGTGTTCCGCGACGGGCGCAACGTGGGCCGTTTCCAGATGGCGGCCGCCACCGTGCCGGAACTGGTGCGCGCGATGATCGGGCACACGGTATCCGGCGAACGCTACCGCCCCGCGCAAACCGCGGACGGCGCGGAAACGGTAATCGAGGCGCGCTGGTTCCAAAGCGCCGTCATGCGACACCCGGTATCCTTCCGCGTTGGCAGGGGCGAAATCGTCGGGTTTACGGGCATTGTGGGCGCGGGGAAAAGCGAGCTGGCGGGAAGCCTTTTCGGCGCGCACCGAAAAACGGGGGGCGAACTGCTGCTGCACGGCAAACCCGTGCGCTTTCGCAGCCCGCACGACACCCGCGCCTACGGCATGGCCTATATTCCGGAGGATCGGAAATCCCAGGGCTTGATCCTTTCGGACAGCGTGGAGGACAACATCGTCCTGCCGCACATCGAGCAGATTGAGAATCGCCTTGGCCTGCTGATATCCCGCAAGAAGCGGGCCATCGCGCAGCGGATGGGCGAGCGGGTGCGCCTGCAGCCGCCGGACGTGCGCATGAAGGCCGGCAACCTGTCCGGAGGCAACCAGCAAAAGGTGGTGCTGGGCAAATGGCTGACGGCCGAACCGGACATCATCCTGCTGGACGAACCGACCCGCGGCATCGATATCGGAGCCAAGGCGGAAATATACCGGCTGATGACGCAGATGGCCGACGCGGGCAAGACCGTGCTGGTGTTTTCCTCGGAGATGGAAGAGCTGCTGAGCATTTGCGATCGCATCCTGATCCTGTGCAAAGGCGGGATCGTGGGCGAAAAACAGGTTGGCGACGCGACGGTCGAAAGCCTGCTGACTTTGGCATTGGGGGCGGACTGCGATGAATAATCAGACCCGAACGCTTGGGCGCAAGTTCATGCGTTTCCTCAGGGGCGAACTGGGGCTGTTGCTGATCCTGCTGCTTTTGTGCGTGGTGTTCGCCTACGTGTCGCCGTATTTCATGGTGGAGCGAAACCTGCTCAACATCACGCGACAGGTGTCCATCGTGCTGACGGTGGCGATGGGGATGCTGTGCGTGATCCTGTCCGGGGAGATCGATCTGTCGGTGGGTTCCACCGCGGCCCTGTGTGGGGTTGCGGCAGCCTGGGGCATGAAAACCACGGGCAACATCTGGCTGGGGATCGGGCTTGCCTTGGGGCTGGGCCTGCTGGTCGGGATCATCAACGGCACGCTGGTGGTGTACGCGCGCATTCCGTCCTTCATCGTCACGCTGGCGACCATGGGCATCCTGCGCGGCGTATGCATGGTGTGGACCAACGGCAAGCCGATCTCCAACCTGCCGGAGTCCTTCTCGGTGCTGGGCGCGGGCTACGTGCTCAACATCATCCCCGTGGCGACGGTCGTATCGCTTTTGTTGGTGGCGGTATTCTACGTGATGCTGCAACGCACCAAGCACGGCACCTACATCAAGGCCATCGGCGCCAACCGCGAGGCGGCGACCCTGTCGGCGATCCACGTGGACCGCTACAAGGTGCTGGTGTTTGTGGCGGCGGGGCTGATGTGCGCCATCGGCGGGCTGATTACCACCAGCAAGCTCCTATCCGCCCAACCCACGGCCAACGTCGGGCTGGAAATGGATGTGTTGAGCGGCGTGATCCTGGGCGGCGCCTCCCTCTCGGGCGGCATCGGCACGGTGGTGGGGACGCTGCTGGGCAGCCTGACCATCGGGGTGATCAACAACGGCCTGAACCTGCTCAACGTCAGCTCCTATTATCAGGAGATTGTGAAGGGCATAATCATCATCTTCGCGGTGGTGATTAAGCGGAATAAAGCGACCCAATGAAACTAAGGAGGAAAGAACGATGCTGCGCAAAATCCTGGTTACCCTGCTGGCTCTGTCCCTTGCGCTGATCCCCATGACGGTGAACGCCCAGGCGCAGGCGTACACAATCGGTTTCGCCGTTTCCACACTGGAGAACCCCTTCTTTGTCACCATGAAGGACGCCGCGGAGGCGAAAGCCGCCGAACTGGGCGTGACCCTGATGGTGCTGGACGCGCAGGACAGCGCGGAGACGCAGGCCTCGCAGGTTGAGGACCTGATCACCCGCGGCGTGGACCTGATGATCATCAACCCCGTGGACTCCGACGCGATCGGCACCTCCGTGATCGCCTGCAACAACGCCAGCATTCCGGTGATCACTGTGACCCGTTCGTCCAACAGCGGCACCGTGGTGCAGCATTTGGACATCGACAACAAGGAAGCCGGGAAGCTGGATGCCGAACAGCTGATCAAGGACCTGGGCGGCAAGGGCAAAGTCGCCATTCTGGAAGGGTTTGCCGGCTCCAGCTCCGCCATCGACCGTGAGGAGGGCTTTGTCGCCGCGCTGGAAGGCTCCCAGATCGAAGTGGTTGCCTCGCTGACGGCCAACTACTCCCGTGAGGAAGGCGCCACCGTGACCGAGGACATCCTCCAGTCCAACCCCGAACTGGATGCGATCTACGCCCATAACGACGAGATGGCGCTGGGCGCGGTGCGTTCCGTGGCCGCCGCCGGCCGCAGCGCGGAGATCAAGATCTACGGCATCGATGCGACCGACGACGCGCTGGCCGCCGTGGAAAGCGGCGAAATGGCCGCCACCGTGCAGCAGCAGCCCGATGTGCAGATCCAGATCGCGCTGGAGAACGCGGTGAAGTACCTCGACGGCGAAACCCTCGAGCCGCTGGTGAACATCCCGCTCAAGCTGATCGTGAAGCAGTAACCCTCTCTGGGCACGGCCGTCGCGCGCCTTCAGGCCCCGTTGGATGAGGGCGCGCGGCCACCCGCGCAACAATCCAGGAAAACAGCAAGCCCCCAGCCGTCGTTGCAGCCGGGGGCGCGTTGCGTTTCTGAAAAGGAGCGCTTGGCCCCGCCTCAGGGGGGCCCGCGTATCACGGCGATTCGGCCGTCCGGAAGGCTTCTCAAGGCCGGCGCGCGCAACGGCGGGCCGGGCGGCCGACCATCGCGGGCAGGCTGCCGGGAGCGGGCACGCTGCCCATCGCCGGAGGAACGCAGCCTGCCTTGGGAAAAGGCCGATCGCCAACCCGGCGAAACCATGCCGGGCGGCTGCGGATGCCGGCAGACGGTCGGGCAGCGAACCGTCGCAGCGGTGTCGGGAAGCAGGCGTCGGGATCGTTTCGACAGGATCGGAAAAAGCCCAGCCCCCGCGGCTGCCGGAGCGGACGCGGGCGTTGGGCGTGAGGAGAATGCCAAACGGGAAAAACGGGATCAGCCCGCGCGCTTACGCTTTAGCGACGGGCGCCGCGACGCTGCCCTCCTGCCGGCTCTGCTCGATCAGCTCCCGGGTGCGGGCGAGCACGCGCGTGAGCAGGCCGATGGCGAAGGTCAGGGCGGTTTCGGGCGTCAGTTCCGTTTGGCGGAGCACCATCTCCGGCGGTTGCCGGAGGCTGAACACAATGCGGGGGTCAATCTCGGCGACCGCGGCGTACAGCGCGCCGGGATCGGGCAGGTAGCGCTCGTCCAGCCGGAGATGAACGCCGTCCGCGCGCAGGTACAGGTGGTTGACGCCCAACCGTCGCGTGACCGCCCGAAGCTGCGCGATGCTCATCAGGTTTTGCACCGGCCTGGGGATGTCGCCGAAGCGGTCGATCAGCTCCTCCTCGGTATCCATGCGGGAGGCTTCGTCCTCGATCATGGCGATGCGCTTGTAGATTTCGATGCGCAGGCGTTCGTCGGGCACGGCGTCCTCGGGCAGGAAGGCGTCCACGGAGAGCTCCACGCGGGTGTCCAGCTCGGGCGCCTCCTCGCGGCCCTGCGCTTCGCCCACCGCCTGCTCGATCAGCTTAAGGTACATATCGTACCCCACGGCGCTCAGGTGGCCGTGCTGTTCCGGGCCCAGCACGTCGCCCGCGCCGCGAATCTCCAGATCGCGCATGGCGATGCGGTAGCCCGCGCCGAACTCCGTAAACTCCCGGATGGCGGAGAGGCGCTTTTCCGCCGTTTCGCTCAGGAGCTTGTCGCGGCGCACGGTCAGGTAGGCGTACGCCTGCCGGTTGGAACGGCCCACGCGGCCGCGAATCTGGTACAGCTGCGAAAGCCCGAACCGGTCCGCGTCAAACACGATCAGGGTGTTGGCCTCCGGCACGTCCAGCCCGCTTTCGATGATGGTGGTGCACAGGAGCACGTCAAACGCGCCGGCGTAGAAATCCAGCATCACGTCCTCCAGCGCGTTCTCCCGCATCTGCCCGTGCGCCACGCCGACGCGCGCTTCGGGCACGAGCGTTTTCAGGCGGGTGTACATCTGCTCGATGGAGCGCACGCGGTTGTAGAGGAAGTACACTTGCCCGCCGCGCGCCAGCTCGCGCTTGATCGCCTCGGCGACCATGGCGTCGTCGTACGGCGCCACGTAGGTTTTCACCGGCATGCGCTCCTCGGGCGGGGTTTCCAGAATGCTCATATCGCGGATGCCCACCATGCTCATGTGCAGCGTTCTGGGAATGGGCGTGGCGGAGAGGGTGAGCACGTCCATGCGCGTTTTCATGTGCTTGATGGTTTCCTTGTGGTTAACGCCGAAGCGCTGCTCCTCGTCCACAATCAGGAGGCCCAGGTCTTTGAACTGCACGTCCTTGGCCAGCATCCGGTGGGTGCCGATCAAAAGATCGATCCGGCCTTCGCGGAGCCGCCGGATGATATCCTTTTGCTCCTTTGGGCTGCGAAAACGGCTGAGCATGTCAAAGGTGATCGGGAAACCGGCGAAGCGCTTCTTGACGGTGTTCAGGTGCTGCTGCACCAGAATGGTGGTCGGGGCGAGGATGGCGACCTGCTTGCCGTCCAGCACGGCTTTGAAGGCCGCGCGTAGGGCGACCTCGGTTTTGCCGTAGCCCACGTCCCCGCACAGCAGGCGATCCATGTTGCGGGGGCTTTCCATATCGGCGAAGATCTGTTCCACGCACTGCTGCTGGTCGGCGGTCAGCTCGTAGGGGAACATATCCTCAAACTCGCGCTGCCAGGGCGTTTCGCGGTTGAAGGCGTAGCCGGCGCCCTTCTGGCGCGCGGCATAGAGTTCCACCAGATCGAACGCCAGCTTTTGCAGCCCGGCCTTGACTTTGCTCTTCTGCCGCTCCCACTCGCCGCCACCCAGTTTGTTGAGCTTGGGCGCGCTGTGCTCCGCGCCGATGAACTTCTGCACGCGGTCGAACTGGTCGGTAGGCACATAGAGCTTATCGCTGCCCAGGTAGCGGATGAGCAGGTAATCGCGCTTCACGCCCTCGGTGGCCAGCTGCACCACGCCGTCGAAAATGCCTACGCCGTGGATGTCGTGCACCACGTAGTCGCCGGCCTTCAGATCGGTGAAGGAGGCGATGCGCTCGCCCGCGCTCTGGCGCTTTTTGGCGCGCTGGTAGCTGGTGCCGTACAGGTCGGAATCCGACACCAGACAAAGATGCGCGGCCGGGTGGCGGAAACCCTTGCTGACCGTGACCGGCAGCAGAACGACCTCGCCTGCGATTAGGTTGCCGTCCAGCGTTTCGCTGTACACCGCAGGCACGCCCTGTTCGGCCAGCGCGCGCAGCAGACGCCGCCCGCGCGCTTCGCCGCCGGTCAGCAGCACGATGGCGCAACCCTGTGCCTTCCAGTCCTCGATATCCTTTCGCAGCGGCTCCAGCCGGCTCTGGTAGGGCATCACCGGTTCGCTGGCGAAGGGGATCACCGTTTGCGGCTTGAACTGGCCCAACCCGCGCGTGAGATCGCTCAGGACTACGACGGTATGCCGGCCGAGCGCCGCCAGGAGTTCCTCGTAGGTCGCCGGCAGATCGCGCTGGGCGTCGAACCCGTCGCCGCGTCGGACGGCTTCCTCCCATTCCTCCTGATAGGCGTCCCGCTTGGCCTTCACGCGAACCGGCAGCTGATCGGGCTGGTCCACAAGAATGATGGGCTTGTCGAGATAATCCGCCACGTTCACGGCGTCCGCGCACAGCACGTTCATCCACATCGGCGCGGTGCGGATGGGGTGCCCCTCGCGCACGCGCTGCACGTCCTCCAGATGGCGCTTGAACTGCGCGTCCCGTTCCTCATAGTGACGCGCGGCCTCGCCGCTCTTTTTCCGGGGCAGGGTGGGCACGCCGCGGCTGTTTCTTTCCGCCTGATCCAGCAGCGCGTTGGCCGCCAGTTCCCGCGCGGCCTCGCCGGCTTCCTCGTCCAGCGCGTCGATGGACGCCAGAAAATCGTCAACGGACGGCAACCCTTCCTGCGACGGCGCGGCATCCGCGGCCCCTTCGCGCGGCGCAAGGGAAGAACCGGCGCGCAGGGCGGCTTCCAACCTGGCGGCGGCGGCCTGGGCATTCTCCGGGATGCACTCGGTGGCGGGCCCGACCCGCACCTCTTTCACACGCCCGATGCTCCGCTGGCTGATGCAGTCAAACCGGCGGATGCTGTCCACCTCGTCGCCGAAGAACTCGACGCGCAGGGCGTCCGTCTCGTTGGGGGGATAAACGTCCAGAATTGCGCCGCGAATGGCGCACTGTCCCCGGCCTTCGACCATCGGCACGCGCTCGTACCCGTTTTTAACCAGCAGCTCGATCAGGGTTACGGGAGAAAAGGCTCCGCCTTCGCGCAGGCGAACGGT
>JAAYUF010000087.1 GCA_012517815.1 Clostridiales bacterium | reverse complement strand
GGACGCTGCGCGGCCGGCGGCGACGATAGCGCACAACCTGCTTGCGAATCATAGGAGGGCGCGGCTATGCGGATATGGGAATCGCTCCTTGCGGATCGCTCGTTTCTGTGGATGCTGGGCGCGGTTGCGCTGCTGCTGGCGCTGTACACGGCCGTCAAACGCCGCGCTCTCTTCCGGCGGGTGTTCATCTACCTGACCATCGCGTATAACCTGGTCTACCTGATCTGGCGCGCGGGGTACACGCTGCCGCTCAGATACGGGGTCGCCAGCGCCGTGCTGGGTCTGCTGCTGCTGCTGGCGGAGCTGGCGGGGTTCTGGCAGTCCGGCATATACCGGCTGCTGTTCTTGCGCCCGTACCGGCTGACGCCCCGGCGGCTGGAGGAATGGAAGTCGCCGCCCACGGTGGATGTTTTCATCGCCACCTTCAACGAGAGCACGGCCATCCTGCGCAAAACCGCCGTCGCCTGCCAGAACCTGGCCTATCCGGCGGATAAGCTGCGCATTTACCTCTGCGACGACGGTAAGCGCGCGGACGTGCGCGCCCTGTGCGAGGAACTGGGGGTAACCTACCTTTCGCGCTCGGACAACAGGCACGCCAAGGCGGGCAACATCAACGAGGCGCTGGCGAAAACCGACGGTGCGTTTGTGATGCTGCTGGACGCGGATATGGTGCCCAAATCCACGTTTCTGGAAAAAACCCTCGGCTACTTTCTAGACGACCGCGTCGGCTTTGTTCAAACCCCGCAGATGTTTGTAAACCCCGACCCCTTCCAGTACAACCTGCGCTTTAACCAGAGCATCCCCAACGAGCAGGACTTTTTCATGCTGGATATTCAGGCGGGCCGGGCTGCGTACAACGCGGTGCTGCACGTGGGCACCAACGCCGTGTTTCGCCGCAGCGCGCTGGACGAGATCGGCGGCATCCCCACGGGGACGATCACCGAGGACATGGCCACGGGGATGCTCCTGCAAGCCAAGGGCTACCAGTCGGTGTTCATCCGCGAGGTGCTGTGCACGGGGCTGTCGGTGGAAAGCTTCCACGACCTGATCCGCCAGCGGGAGCGCTGGTGCCGCGGCAACATTCAGGTGACCAGGAAGTGGAACCCGCTGACGATTCGCGGGCTCAACTTCACGCAGCGCATGATCTATCTGGACGGGCTGATTTACTGGTTCTTCGGCGTGCAGAAGGTCATCTTTCTGCTGTGCCCGCTGATTTACCTGCTCTTTGGCACGGTGATCCTCAACGCCTCGGTGCACGATCTGCTGCTGTTCTGGCTGCCGTCCTACGTGGCCTCGTTCCTCTCCTACCGGGCGCTGAGCAACAAGAGCCGCTCGATCACCTGGAGCCATATCTACGAGGTGGCCATGGCCCCGTACCTGGCGACGGCGGCGCTGATGGAGGCGCTTTTCTCCCGGCCGATTCCCTTCCGGGTAACGCCCAAGGGGCTGAATACGGATAAGACCACCTTCGCTTTCCGCACGGCGCTGCCGTTTCTGGTTCTGCTGGGGATGACGGTTGCCGGGTGGCTGCTCACCGGCGCGCGGGTGCTGGCGGGCGGCGTGCCGATGGAGAACCTGCTGATCAACCTGGCATGGTCGGCGTACAACGGCGTGGCGATCCTGATGAGCATACTGGTTTGCGTGGAACGGCCGCGCAAGCGGACGGCGGAGCGCCTCTCCACGGACGAACCGGTGGTGCTGAGCTTTGACCACAACGCCTCCTGCCGGGTGACGGATATCTCCGAGACCGGGGTGAAGATCGAGTGCGGCGCGGTGGAAGGCGACGATCTCGCGGGCCGGGACGTGCACCTGATGTGCAGCAACATCGGCCTCGTGAAGGGCAAGATCGTGTGGGCCAACCGCAAGCGCGGGCGGACTACGCTGGGCGTCGCGTTCCAGTTTCAGTCGAGCGAAACATACCAAAAGCTGCTCAAACTGATCGCGGACCGCAACGAGGGGTATCACGGCAACCGGTAAAAATGGGCGGCGTCATTCGCCGGCGCCGGCCTCCCCCGCCGCAGCGGAGACGGATCAGGGGCCACGGCCCTTGCGGGGTCCGGGGCGACGCCCCGGCGCCCCTCCGGCGCGCCGGATCCTGTAAAACGAGCGAACCGCCCCAAGGGCGATGAGGCGAGCGTCGGCAGCCGGGCGCAGGGGCCGGAGAACAGCAGGATAGCGGGCCTGCCCATCGCGGCGAGCCCGCTTTGCTTGTGCCGCCGTACGAATCATCGCAGCTTCCGGCCATTTCAAATCAGGAACGCCTCCGTCACACGGGCACCCATGTTCTGCGACGAGAGGCGAAAGCGCAGGGTTGGCGCGGGCTGCGCCGGGCCTACCCAACCCAGGCACGGGAGGATATCGCCGCGCGATGGCGGCGCTTGTGCGGTGAAATCGAATCTGCCTTCCGCTGCCCGCGCCGGTCCCCGAAAGCGCATCCCACGGTGAGCCGGGTCGCGTAACGCGAGACCGTCCGGACGCTGGTTCTCTGTGACTTCACATCTCTAAAAAAACGAATAAAAGATCATAAAAAGATTGAAAATACGATCACGTGATAGTATAATGTGTTCCGGAGGTGACGCGCATGCGGCAGGCCGGTCACGTACAAAGACAGAAACGGGGAGAGCAAACCGCCCGCAGGGTGCTGGACGCCGCGGCTGAACTGTTTGCAAGAAACGGCTACGACGGCGTATCCCTCCGCGCGGTTGCGCAGCTGGCCGGAATCAGGGAAAGCTCCATCTATAATCATTTTCAGAGCAAGGCCGATCTTCTGGAAACGCTGTTTAGCGAGTTCATCGTCGGGGTTCCCAGAACGCGGCCTTCGGAAGAAGAACTGGACAGGATGCTGGACATCATGGAGCCGGAAGAGGTGTTCAAAGCCATCCTCTTCCATGTGGGGGAAAGCGTCGGCGGAACCCTCTCCAACACGGCCATGATCATTAACTTTGAAAAGTACCGCAACTCGCGGGCTACCGAGATGTACTACCAGTACGTCATCCGGGAGCCGGCGGACTACTACGAGCGCCTGATCCGCAAAATGATGGCACGCGGCATGGTCAAGCCCGTGGATGCGCGGATGATTGCGGAGCAGTACAACTACGTTTCCGTTACGCTGACCAAGGAATACATCCTGGCGCAGTACGGGCTGGCGGATGTGCGCGCCGTGGTCGGGTATATGGTCAAAACACTCCGGTTCTTTTGCGCCATGATGGCCAAAGACGGCGGTGATCCCCATGAAAAAGAGCCGGACGCATGAGCCGCTGGCAGCCAAATATCCGCCTTCCGCGCCCTGCAGCTGCGCCGTATGCCGGGCTTACTGCCTGCGCCCCGGCTGGTGGACGGTGCAGGGAGCCCGGCGCGCGTTTCAGGCCGGGTATGGAAACCGCATGATGCTGGAAATTGCGCCGGAGGGGACGTTTGGCGTGCTCGCGCCGGCATTTGCCGGCTGCGAGGGCGGCGTTGCCCTGCGGGAATGCGCCCGCAACGGCTGCAACTTCCTCCGTAACGGGCTGTGCGAGTTGCACGGTACCGGCCTTGAACCGCTGGAATGCCTGTACTGCCATCACCTTCGCAAGGGTCTCGGCCTGCGATGCCATGCCGATCTCGAGTGGGACTGGCGTACGCCGGATGGGCAGGCGCTGGTATATCGCTGGATGTGCTGGCGGGGGATGTGCGCTTCGGCGGGCGATAGCCGCAAGCAAGCCCGGCGGTGATACCCCGGCGGTCAGCGTTTCACCGGTTGGGGTCGACCGCGAGACCTGCCCGGTAAAAGCGTCTCGGGGGCAAACGGCACAGCGCAGGCCTCTACGACGGTGTTCAATCCTTCACGCCTCCCCCTCATGGGTTTGCGGCTGGGTCTTTGTTGCGAAAGCCCGACACGGCCCCGCTACGCATTCGCTTGCGCGCCTCGCCCCAGTAAAAAACGCCCGTGCGCTTTTCATGCGTTCAGGTTTTAGCAGGGCATCAAAGACAGTTGCGCCGGCGCGTTGAATATATCGTAAATATACGATATAATTACATCGGCATCGTACGACTTGAGGGGGGAACGTCGATGGAACTACCAAAAATCTGCAACGCGCTGGGTAACGGCACGCGGTTTCAAATCGTCAGGGCGCTGAAAGACCACACCATCAATACCGGCTGCGATCAAATCCAGTATTTCGAAGGCGCCATCAGCGTGGCGGACGTCGTGGCTTCCACGGGGCTTGCGCAGTCCACGGTTTCCCGGCACCTGGCGGTGCTTGAAAGCGCGGGCGTCGTCCGCCGCGAGAAGCGCGGCCGGTGGACCTGCTTCTTCCTGAACAAAGGCCTGCTGGAGGCATTCAGCAGAGAGCTGTACCAGACCATCTGCCAATAGGGGCGCCGGAGCAAGGGGCCTGAACCGGCGGGCCGCAGGACGCGCGGCCCTGAGATGCTTGGGCAAAATTGCATCGTATAAATACGATGCAATTTTGCGACAATAGGCAACGTTCCACTTGCCACGCCCGGGGAAGCCGCAGGCAACAGCCGGAGCCAGGGAAGGGCTCGCCCTTCTTCGGCTGCGCGAAGGGCGAGGGATCGGCGCTTTCCCCGCTTCGCTTAACCCTTCACGCCGCCGGAGGTAAGCCCCGATACCAGCTGCTTTTCGATGAACATGAACAGGATCACGACCGGGATGGTCGCCAGCAGCGCCGAGGCAAACAGGTATTGCCACTCGATCATGTTAAACGAGCTGAACTGCGTGATGCCGACCGTTATGGGTTTTTTAAACGGCGTTGAGATCAGCACCGTGGAGATCGTGTACTCGTTCCACGAATTGATGAACACGAAGATGAGCGTGGTCACGATGCCGGGCGCGGCCATGGGCAACAGCACGCGCCACAGCGCGCCGACCGTGCTGCACCCGTCGATGCTCGCCGCCTGCTCCATTTCCGGGGAGATGGATACGAAGGTGCCCCGCAGCAGCCAGATGGCGAACGCCTGGTTGAACGCCGCGTTGATCAGCATCAGCCCGAGGATGGAGTCGTTGAGCCCCAAAAAGTTCATCAGCTGCGAGATGCCCACCAGCAGTACGATGGGCGCGAACATCTGGCTCATGATCACAAAGCCCAGAAACGTCTTTTTGCCGCGGAACCGCATCCGCGACATGGCGTAGGCCGCCGGGATGCCGCAGCAAAGGGCGATCAGCGTCGCGCCGCCGGACAGGAGCAACGAGTTCCCCAGGAAGCGCACCACGCCGCGGTGGATGATATCCGGCACGTTTGTCCAGACCCACCGGGTCGGGAAGATGTTGGTAAAGTACATGTCGGTGGTTTCGGCGTTGCTGCGGAAGCCCGTAATCAGCATGACATAGTACGGGTACAGGATGATTACGCACAGCAAGATGACAAACAGGTACAGCAGTCCGCGCGACAGCGTGCGCGTCACCGACTCGCGCCCGAGGGCGATCATCCCGCAAAGCATCAGCAACAGCGCGGGCAGGTTCAGCCAAAGCCATACCGTGCTGTGATAGGTGACGCCCGCCAGCAGCTCCGATGCCTGATCGCCGCCCATGCCGCCCAACAGGAACGCTTCCGCACGGCCGATGAGCTGTTCCAGCGCGGGCGTGGCAGGGTTTCCAAGCCGGGCGATCAGGTCCCGTTCCAGCATTTGCGTCGTCGCCAGAGGAAAGACGCCGACACACACCAGCGCGGCCAGCGCGAGCACGCAGGAGGCCTGCCGCAGCAGATACCGCGGCCTGGACAGGCGGAGCGGCGTTTTTGAGAGCGTGCCGGGCAGACCGGCAAACAGCAACCCCATGGCCGACGCCGTACAAAGCAAAGCGGCCAGGAGCAGCCCTCCGCTGGATAAACCGGAGGCGATGAAATCCCAGGCCGTCTTGGATTGGCGCAGCACCACGCGGAAGGCGACCATGGAGGTGGTTTCCCCTTTGGAGTTGACGCGCGTGGTCACCTCCTCGGCGACGGCCACCGTGTTTGCCGGCTGATGCGCGGCATACGCCGCCGCCTTTTCGTCCACCTCGGCGCGGGCTTGCACATAGCGCTCGTCCCCTACGAACGTGTTGCCGGATTTCTTGGTAAAAAGCGCCGTTTCAAACGTGTACGCGGGCAGCGTAAACAGCGCGAGCAACGCGGCCAGGGCGGCAAGACACAGGCACAGGGCGCGTACGTTTCGTCTGCGGATTTTGTCGGCAGTCGGGGCCTTCATGGTTATATCTCATCCTTCCGCATCGAAATCATCATGTACAGACCGGCGACGACGCACAGGAGCACAAAGCCGATCACCGACAGCGCGGTGGCGGGGCCTTTGCGCTGGTCGTAAAACGCGAGCATGTACAGGTAGGTGACCATCGTATCCGTCCGGTTGGCCGGCGCGCCTTTGGTGATGGTATAGATGATCGGGAAGGAGTTGAACACATAGATGATGTTAAGCACGGTGCTGACCGTCAGCGACGGGCGCACCAGCGGCAGCGTTACCAGGGTAAGCTTTTTCCAGAAACCGGCGCCGTCCACCGTGGCGGCCTCATAATAGGCGTCGTCGATGGATTGCAGTCCGGCGAGCACGCAGAAGGTCACAAAGGGAACCGTCACAAAAATACCGACCCCGCACTCCCAGATGAACTCAATCTGGTAGGAGGCGCGCCAGTTGATCGCATCCTTGAGAAACCCGAGGTTGAGCAGCACATTGTTCAGGTTGCCGTATTCAAAGTTGATGATGTAATTCCAGATGGAGGCCTGAATGACCAAGGACGTGGCCCATGGAAAGATGACGATGGAGCGCGCGATCTTGCGGCCGCGGAAACGCGTGTTGAGCGTCATGGCCACGATGAAGCCTATCAGCGTCGAAATGCCGACCACAGACACTACCCAATACAGGGTGTTGAGCATCACGCCGGCGAAAGCGCGATCCGCAATGGCCGCGCGGAAATTCTCCAGCCCGATGAAGCGCCCGACGACGCCCGCCTTGGAAATTTCGCTGAAGGACAGCTTGAATACGATCAGAATCGGGAAAATCACAAAAACCGTCATGAGCAGTACGCTGGGAAGCAGCCACAGGTAGGGCTCCCATTTACGGCGTACGGAAATCGTATTCACGCGATAACCCCCTGATACGGTTTCCCTTCATGCATGAAAGCTCACGGAGCGGTTTTCTCTGGGACGAGGGGCGGAAGCGAACGCGTAGCGGGACTGCGTCGAGCTTTCGCGACGAAGCCAAGCGGAAAAGCGCCGTGAGCGGGAGGCGCGCATGATTGGAAATCGAATAATCATGAAAGGGAGGGCTCGGACCTGCCGAGCCCTCCGTGCGAAGTCTCGTTTACTTGGCAACCTTTGCCTGCAGCTCGTCCAGCAGCGCCTTGACGTCGCCGCCCAGCAGCGCGTTCTGCTCTACGTTGATGACGCCCTGCTTCACATCGATCCACTCCGCTTTCGCGGTGGGGTAGAACTTGCAGCTGTCCAGCACGCTCAGCCACGCCTCGAAGCTCGGGTCGGCCGCGACCAGGAACGATACGGCGGAGCTCACGGCAGGCAGGAAGCCTTCCATGCTGACCCAGCCGGTATACATCTCGGGGCTGTAGAAGAAGGTCAGGAACTTGCCGATGGCTTCGTTGCGGGCGGCCTGATCGGGATACGCGTCGTCCTTGAAGGCCATGACGCGGTCCATCACGCCCGTGGCGCCGGAGGCCGCGCCTTCGTTATGCGGCAGCGCCGCGGTGCCGAAGTTCACGGTGTAGTTCTTTTCCTTGAGGTAGGTGGGCAGCTGGTTGGTGGTGATGACCATCGCCAGCTTGCCGGCGCCGAACATATCCTGCAGGTCGTAGCGGGTCTGGGTCGCGGGGCGGGGGTTGGTGTAGCCGTTCTGGTAGAGGCCCACCGCGAACTTCACGGCTTCCACGTTGGCGTCGGAGTTCAGCGCCCAGTTGCCGCTGTCGTCCACGAAGCCGCCGTTGTTGTTCCACGCGTAGTAGCTGAAGGCGGCCTGGCCTTCGTCGGTGGTCATATCCAGGCCCCAGGGGTACACTTCGCCGTTGTAGAAGTCTTTGATGGCCAGACAGGCATCCTCCAGCTCGGCCCAGGTGGTGGGCACTTCGATGCCGACTTCCGTAAAGATATCGGTGTTGTAGTACATGGCGCGGGCGGAGGCCAGATCCGGCACCGCCCATACGGTGTCGTCGATCACGGACTGCGCGATGAACGAGGGGAAGAAGTCGTTGTAAAGGGCTTCGGGGCAGTAGTCCTTCACGGGCAGGAGCAGGCCTTCGGTGGCGTAGTCGGCAAAGGTGTCGATATTGAGAATGTCGGGCGCGTTGCCGTTGCTGATGCGGGTGCTGACTTCGGTGTACACATCGTTCCAGGAAACGACTTCAAGATTCAGCTTGACGCCGGGGTTGGCTTCCTCGAACAGCTGCACGAAGCTCTTGCCGTTGATGCCGGTGCCGGTGAACCAGTTGGTGGTGTTGTTACCATACTGGCAGATGATGACATCCAGGGTGATGTCCCCCTCCGCGGCGGCGAAGCCGATGCAGGAGACGGTGATCAGGATAGCCAGAATCAGAGCGGCGACCTTTTTCATGATTTTTCCCCTCCTATTGATTTGAAACGTACTCCGTTTCATGGAGTCATTATATAAGATGATCTAGAATTTTACAATTCCTTTCGATAAGATGTTTTGTTTTTGGACACGCCCCCTTCTCCCGGTCGCCCCCACGGACGGAACAACCCGTTGGGACCCGAACGACTGCTTCGGCAGGTTTCGACTAACGAGGCGCAGCCGAACCGCCGGCGAGACGCCAAACAAAGCGGCAGCGCCGGGCACGGATGCCCATGCGCAACCCTTGCGTCTTTGTGATGCGCTCCAAGAGGCCGTTGAGGGAACTGCAACCATTATAGCACATTTTTTCGCGGGGGCCACAGGAAAATATCGCGGTTTCATACAATCCGTTTCCAGCCGTGCGGTGCGTTCCGTTTTTTTCATCGTGAACGCTTCTCCTTTACGGCGCATGTCTCCCGTGACAGCGTTGTCAAAGGGCCGCGTAGCCCCGCTAGGCCTTTGCCGCCGATCCCCGTCACAGTCGAAAACCGATTTGCGGCGCATTTCTCCCATGACTGCGTGATCCAGGAACGACCTTGCCCCTACGTTTTCGCCGCCGATGCTCATCACAGTCGAAGCCGATCGTGAGCTTTGATGCATTCGTCTTGACAAAACCGAATAGACCGACGCGGGGAACCGCCCCGCGCGAGCCGGGCGGATCGTGCGCGAACGGTTCGGGGGCATCCCTGTCCGCCGGCTGGGGTTTTTGGTACCCGGCCTGCCGCCTGCCCCTCGCGGCCTCGCCCCGAAGCGCCGCCCGGCGGCATCCGTCCTTGATGCCTACCCTTCATAGGGCAGCATGGCCCCGCCCTGCGCGCGGCTCTCCTCCGCGCGGAACACCAGACAATGCCCCACCATCGAATCCTCCAGCGTGGTGCAGCAGACGGAGGGGATACCGCCCCTGACCAGCGTGAGAAAATCCGCAACGACAAGCTGGTCGCCCCCGCCGTGCGCGTCGCCTTCCTCGCCCGGCGACAGCGTTACGGTTTCCACCCTGCGGCCGCCGCGGCTTTCCGGCGAAATCAGCGACACGGTAAACACGCCGTCTTCAAAACGCCCCGCCGCCTCGCCCCGGGTGCCCGTAATATGGATCAGGCGCGACGAGGCGCTCGCGCCGCCGTTCATGTCAAAGGTAGCGGTTGCTCCGTTTTCAAAGCAGACCAGCATGCTCTGGTGATCCACGATGCGCAGGTTCTGCCTGTACACGCAGCGGCCGTAGGCGTTGTCCGGGTTTCGCAGCAGCCGTTCTTTCTCGTCCAGGGGCGCGTGGGCCGGCATGCCGCTGTCGTGCCAGATGTTGGCGGCCCACCGCTGCGGGTGCTCAAGATAGAGCCGCCGCGCGGAGTAGGGGCACGCCCGTTCCACCGGGCAATCCGAAAGGCACCGTTCGCCCGCGCCGTCCGGCGCGCCCTGGGGAGTGAACTGGAAAACGGAGCCGACGCTGGACACCCGCGCGGGCCGGCTTTCCGCCATCAGCCACGCCAGCAGGTCGATATCATGGCAGCATTTCGAAAGCAGCATCCCGCTGCCGCAGATTTCCGGCGACGCGTACTTTCCGCGCACATAGGATACCGAGGCGTGAAAATAGCTCACCTGTTCCGCCATGCGGATATTCAGAATGCGGCCCAAAGCGCCGGAAAGAATCAGCTCCTTGAGCCGGCGGTAAAACGGCGCGTAGCGCAGCACATGGCATACCATGACGGTACGCCCCGTTTCGCGGGCGCAGGCGAGCAGCTCGTCGGCCTGCGGCCGGTTCAGCGCAAAGGGCTTCTCCAGCAGCACGTCGTACCCCCTGCGCAATAGGGGCACCGTCGTTGCGACATGCAGGGGATCCATGGTGCCGTTGATGACCGCGTCCGCGAAGGGCTCCGCCTGCGCGAACGCCTCGGCGCTGGAAAAGCACCGCTCCGGCGGCAGATTGAACATCTCCCGCGCTTTGCGCACATGGGCCGGGTCGGTGTCCGCCACGGCGACGATCCGCATCCGGTCGGGATGCGTAAGCGCCTCCCGCGCGTAGATGGTCGCGCGCGCGCCCATGCCAACCACCGCGATGCGTACGGGTTCGCTGTTTTCCATAGGATGCTCCTTGCGACAGCCGCTACGGCGGCCCGCGCGCCCGGTCCCCCGGTGCGCGGGCGTTATTTCGGAATGGCGGCGTTCATTTCCGCCCAGTGCGTTTCCATGTCCGCGACAAGTTGAAACTGTGTGCGGCAACGGTCCAGGTTGTGTTCCGGCCGATGGACCGCGTAATAATGATCGCCGTCCAGATAATCGGTCAGGAAGCGGACTCCGTTTTCCAGGGTGATCAGCTTTGCGCCAAGGGGCAACGTTTCGCGTTCCAGCGGGGTCAGGTGGTCGCCGCAGGCGCCCAGAAAGCCCCGCACGTACGTTTCATAAAGCGGCAAGGACAGGCGCACGCAGGACAGGTCCTTTTCATCCTCCAACGCCGTGGAAGCCCCAAAACGGATGGAATCGCCAAAATCGTTCGCCACCAGCCCCGGCATCACCGTGTCCAGATCAATCACGCATAGCGGCGTGCGCGTCACCTCATCCAGAATGACGTTGTTGAGCTTGGTATCGTTGTGCGTTACCCGCAGGGGAAGCCTGCCCGCCCGAAGCAACCGCATCAGCTCGCCCGCGCCGGCTTCCCGGGCATAGGCAAACGCAAGCTCTTCCGCCACGCCGGCGCGCCTGCCGACCACGTCCGCATCCGCCGCGGCGTGCAGCGCTTCAAAGCGCGCGGGCGTGTCGTGAAAGCGCGCGATCGTTTCATGCAGCGTCCGGGCGGGAAAATCGGCCAGTTGCATCTGAAAATGGCCGAACGCAACGGCGCTCTGGTAAAAATCGTCCGTGGTCTCGGCGCGGTTGAGGCAGATGCCGCCGCCGACATATTCGTACACACGCCAGTATTCTCCCTCGGCATCCATGGCGTAGGGCGCGCCCTCGTGGGTAAGCACCAGCGTCAGCACATGGCGCGGGTCCGGATCCTTGGCGGCCAGATGCCGGGTGACCGCGTGGATGTTCTCCATCAGCGCGGGGACATCGCGGAAGATATGCCGGTTGACGCGCTGCAGAATGTAGCGGTGCGGCGCGTCCGTACACACAAGGCGGGTGATGTTGATATGTCCGCTGCCATAAGGCTCCGCGGATACCGGCGTTCCTTCCAGCCGAAAGCGGGATAGAATCTCATGCATGGGATCGTCCTCCAGACGGGTTTCGATTTTCGGATGTCCTTGGAAAAGCAGGCCTTGGGGAAGGGGCCGTTCCCGATGACTGCGCCGATCGGGAGGCCGTGAGAGGCCCACATGGGGCGTCCCCCGATCTGCGGCCCGGTTTTGATGAGACAGAGCCGGGCCGCCCGTCGCCCGTTGGCCGCGCGTTTCCCGGCGAATCCGGCCGCCGAAAGGCAGGGTCGCGGGCTGTGCGGACGATACCCGCCGTAAGCATTTCGCCATCTTTTTCGCTTTTCCTTCGCAGCCTCCCGGGACAAGAACCGATTCGTGCCCGGGCGCTCCTCCCGAAGGCTGGCGCGAAAGGATGCAGCGGAGCCTTGCCGGCGGGCCCTGCGTGCGCCGGCCGGATTTGAGCCGTTGACCGTCCGGCATCCGGCGGCCCGGAGATCCCCCTCCGGGCCGCCGTCCACCTTCCTGAGCGTGCCGCTTTCCCCTCAACGGCCGGAGGCCGCCGGCGGCCGACGGCCGGCGTTCCCGCGCGCCGGCTGCCCCTGCGACAGAACGCCTGCGCGGCGACCTCAGGCTTTCGGCCAATCCCGGGCATCGCCGTGCCCGTCTCCGCCTGCGTAAGCGCGGGCGATCCGCGCCAGCTGTTACAGACGCTTCTTCCTGTTTGCATAAGCAGCCTTCCTTCCCAGGCAAGCCGGGCGGAAGGGGGCAACTCAAAAAGGACGGCGTCTGCTTGCGGGGCAAGCAGACGCCGTCGCGGGATCAGCGCCCGGCGGGCAGAGGTCCGCGCGGGGAGGACAGGGATGCCTTGCCGGCCGTCAGCGGGCCAGCGCGCGCTCCACTTCCTCCAGCAACGGAATCGAAGGCGCGGCGCCCGGCCGCTGCACGCACAGCGCCGCGGCCTGCGTGGCGTAGCGCAGGCATTCCTCGTTGGAAGCGCCCTTTGCCATGCGGCTTACATAGTAGCCCAGAAACGTATCGCCCGCGCCGGTGGTGTCGACCGCGCGCACCCTGTGCGCGTCCGCCCACAGCCGCCTTACGCCGGCGGCCACAACGGCCGCGCCTTTTGCGCCGTAGGTGATCACAAACGCCGCGGCCGGGTAACGCCTGAGCAGCGCGCCTTCCACATCCGCATCAGTGCGCGCCACGGCCTTCGCCTCATGCTCGTTTAAAAAGAACAGGTCCGCCGTTTCCAGCGGCAGGCTGTCGGGCGCGCCTTCGACCGGGGACACATTGAGGATCATCCGCACGCCCTTCGCGCGCGCCCGGGTCAGCAGCAGCGGCATGTTGGAAATTTCATTCTGCATCACCAGCAGGTCGCCCGGCGCAAGCTCGTCCAGCGCGCGGCCGATCAGCTCGCCGTCCACCGCCCGGTTGGCGCCGCCGAAAATCAGCATGCTGTTTTCGCCCGCTTCGTTTACCTGAATGATGGTATGGCCCGTCGGCTTGTCCGTGCGCGAAACCAGATGCGCATCCACGCCTTTCTCCCGCAGGAAGGCGAGCAGTTCCGCGCTGTCCTCCCGGCCGACGCAGCCCGCCAGCAGGACGTCCGCGCCGCCGGAGCGTATGGCGACGCTCTGGTTGAGGCCCTTGCCTCCCCAGCCCTTTTCCAGCGCGGAAGCGGGAACCGTCACGCCCGGCCGCGTAAAGCGCGCGACCCGGTAGACGTAATCGATGTTGATGGAGCCCATCACCATGGTTTTCAAAGCGAATTCCCCTCCCCCGCCAGACCGTCCCGGAAGGAACGGTTCCGGCACTCGCCCGCAACGGCCGCGCGATTGCCCGCGTGCGGCTCAACGCGGAAGATGCAGCCGCCCGCGAACACGGCTGCATCCCTGCGCCTGACTGCATGCCGCGCTTACTTCGCGCGCTTTTTCAGCTGATCCACCACCACCGCGGTCACGATCACCAGACCGGTGACCACTTCCATGGTAAAGGGGTCCACGCCGAACTGAATGCCGATGTTGTCAATCAGGATGATCAGCAGCGTGCCCAGCAATGTGCCCACGATGGAGCCCGCGCCGCCCGACAGCGACGCGCCGCCCAGCACGCTGGCCGCGATCGCGTTCATCTCATAGCCCATGCCGGCGGTCGGCGTGGCGCAGTTCATGCGCGAAGCCAGCAGGATGCCCGCGATGCTGAACAGAAGCCCCGCGAAGCCGTAGACCAGATAATTCGTCCGGCGGATGGAAATGCCGCTGAGGCGCGCCACTTCCCGGCCGCTGCCCAGCACGAGGATGCTGCGCCCGAATGTGGAGTACTTCAGCAATAGCGCCCCGAACACCGCCACCAGCAGCCACACCACGGCCAGGTTGGGGACAAAGCCGACGCTGCCCGTTGCGAACGCCGCAAACCCCTTGTTGATGCCCGACACCGTGCCGCCGTTGCTGAACACCTTGATGAGCCCGCGCAGGATGGTTTGCGTGCCCAGCGTGGCGATCATCGGCGGAACGTTGAACTCGTGGATCACAAACGCGTTGAAAAGCCCGCAGATCAGGCCCGCCGCCAGCGCCACGACCAGCGACAGCCACACCGGCAGCCCCCACACCGCCTGGGAAAGCGCCACCATCAGCGTGCTCATGCCCGCGACGGCGCCGCAGCTGATGTCGATGCCGCCGGTGATGATCACGTAGGTCTGCGCGATGGCGATTACGCCGATGACGGCGCTCTGCTTGAGAATGTTGGTGAGGTTGTAGGCGGAAATAAAGTTTGCCGTGCCCAACGACGCGATCAGGAACAGCACCGTGATCACCATCAGCAGGGAGATCTCGGTTTGCTTGAGCAGATGTCTGGCATTGAAGCGGGCCTGGTTGCCGGATGCAGGTTGGGACGTCATGATGCCACCCCCGTCGAAAGTTTGCTTTGGCCGGTCATGGAGGCAATGCGGAGGACGTCCTCCTCGGTCATGCGCTCCAGACGCTCCTTGCCGATCGTATCCACCACACGGCCTTCCGCCATGACCACAAGCCGGTCGGACAGCCCCATCACCTCCGGCAGATACGAGGAAATCAGGATGACGCCCTTGCCCTGCCGGGTGAGGTTTTGAATGATCTGGAAGATTTCTTCCTTGGCGCCCACGTCCACGCCCACGGTGGGCTCGTCAAAGATCAGGATATCCGGCTGGCGGCACAGAAGCTTGGCGATGACCACCTTCTGCTGGTTACCGCCGGACAGCCGGCTTACCAGCTGCTGCGTGCTGGGGGTCACAATCCGGATGCGCTTGCGGTGCTCCTCGGCGCGCTGGTTTTCCCTGGCCAGGCTGATAATGCCCCATTTGCTGATCATATCGTAGGAGTTCATGTTCACGTTGATGCGCATGGTCTGCTCCAGCGCCAGGCCGTCCAGCCGGCGGTCCTCGGTCAGAAAGCCGATGCCCCGCTTCATCGCGTCCTTCGGGCTGCGGATTTTGACCGGCTTGCCCTTGATGCAGACCTGCCCCTTCGTGATTCTGGTGACGCCGAAGATCGCGCGCATCACTTCGCTGCGCCCCGCGCCCACCAGCCCGAAGAAGCCCAGAATCTCGCCCGCATGGAGCGCAAAGCTCATGTTTTCGAACTGGTTGGGCACCGAGATGCCTTCCGCCCGCATCAGCCCCGCGCCCGCGGGATAGTGGCTGATCCGGTAGATATCCTCCATCGGCCGGCCCACCATTTTCGAGATCAGGTACTCCTTGTCCACGTCGCAGACAGGCCTGGTTTCGACGTAGGCGCCGTCCTTCAAAACGGTGACGGTGTCGCAGATGTCGATGATCTCTTCCAGCCGGTGGGAGATATAAATCACGGCGATCCCCTGCTGCTTGAGCTCGCGGATAAAACGGAACAGGATCTCGACTTTGTCGTTTTCCAAAAGAGCCGTCGGCTCGTCAAAGACCACCAGCCGGATTTTTTCGTTGACCGAGATTTTGCTGATGGTGACCATGGCCTGCAAGGCCACGGGCAAATCGCGGATTTTCGCTTTGGCGTCCACATGCAGCTGGAATTTGTCGATCACCTGCTGGCTCTGCCGGTTCATCAGGTTCCAATCGATGACTCCACAGCGGTTTTTCACCCATCGCCCGAGGTAGTAATTTTCGGCGATGCTTAAGTCTTTGGCGATGTTCACGTGCTGATAGTTGGCGTACATCCCCAGCCTTTTGGCATCGATGGCGTTGCGGGGCGCGCACCAGCGGCCGTCGACGTTGATTTCGATTTTTCCCTTGGAAAGCGTCTCCACGCCCATGATGCACTTGATCAGCGTGGATTTTCCCGCGCCGTTTTCGCCGATCAGGGCGCGAACCTCACCCTTGCGAATGAAGGTGGTGATGCCTTTCAGGGCGCGTACGCCGGGATAGCTTTTTTCTACCCCCTCCACACGCAAGAGGATATCGTCATTCATGATGGTGTTCCTTTCCTAAAGCGCTCGCCTGCATGATAAGCCGCCCAAGCCGTAACGTCAAGCGGCGGAAAGGTTGCCACAGACCGGCCGCTCCAGTCTGTGGCAACAGGGGGGGTGGGGTAGGGGGTCGGTTACTTCTTGAGCATGGTGGGGTCCAGCAGCGCGGCGAATTCCGGCGTGTTCATGTTGTCGGTGGTCACAACGGCGGGCGCGATCAGCACCTGCTTGGCGGCTTCGGGGTTCTTGCCCTGCAGCAGGGTTTCCACGGCGTTCTTCATGGAGGCGTAGCCCTGGCCGTAAGCGTCCTGCACGATGATGCAGTCCAGCGTGCCCTTGGCCAGCGCTTCGATTTCCAGCGAGTCGGAGTCCACGCCGATGGAAACGACCTTGTCCTGGATGCCCGCGCCTTCGATGGCCAGCGCGATGCCGTCGCCGGAGATGTTGTTGGCGCCGTAGAGGCCCACCAGGTTCTCGCCGTAGGTTGAGATCTGGTTTTCTGCGTTGGCCTGCGCGGTGGCCATGTCGTTAGCATGGAAGAGGGTATCCAGCACTTCGAAGTCCGAGTTGGCCTCGACATACGCCTTGAAGTTGTCCATGCGGGGCGCGAGCGCCGCGTTGATGTTGGAGAAGTGCATGCCGATGGTGCCCTTGGTGTAGCCGAGCTTCGCGAGGGACTCCAGCATGATCTTGCCGGCGGTATCGCCGATGTCGCCGCTGGAGGTGGTGTAGAACTGGTTGTAGCAATCGATGTATTCGGTGCTGCCAACCGGTTCCAGACCGCAGTTGGTGAAGTTGACGACGATCCCCATGCCCATCGCGTCCCGCGCGATGGCGGTGGTCATATCCGGCACCTGGGTTGCGCTGATAATGGCATCGGGTTTGGAAGCCACAGCGTTTTCAAACGTGCGCAGGTACGACTCGGTCTCGGACTCGTTGGCGGGGCCGGCCACTGAAAAATCAATGGTGATCCCGTACTGCGCCTGCAGATCGGCCACGGCGTTCTCCATGCCGATTTGCTGATACTGCCAGAACTCCGACTCGGTCGAGCAGGAAACCCAGACGATTTTGAAGCTCTTCCCCTCGGCAAGCGCCGGCAGGGCAACCAGACTGGCCAACACAACCAGGACCGTCAGGAGTGCGAGTAACCTTTTCATCATTCTACCACCTTTCTATTTAATAACGCCTTCTGGCATTATTATTCGACGTCCGCGCGGCCGAACCGGCATCCCGGAAGATGAAATTTCGATCCGGCCCTGTCCCCCGGCCCGGTCGGCAAACCGGGGGCGCCATGCCGCTGCGCCGCGCTTTCCCTGCTTGCGGGAAAGGCGCCGGGTCGGCGCGCCTGCCCGAAAACGGGGCATGCCGCGCGCCGGTTTGGCGCTCAGCCCTGCGCAAACTCGATGTGTTCGCCGCTGGGGCCCACCAGGTGGAACCAGCGCGCGGTGCCGGGCCAGTAGTCCGATACGCCGATCTCCTCTTTCACAAAGGGAAGGCCAAGCCGTTTAGCCTCGGAAAACGCGCCTTCGATATCGTCGGTCGATACCGCCAGATGGTCGATGGCGCCGGTCACGCCGGCGACGGGGTCGCGCTCGTAGGCTTCCACGTACAGGTTGCTTACCTGCAAATGCACTACGCGGCAGGGTTGGCCCGCCTCGGTGACCACGGTTTCAAACACAATCTCCGCGCCCAGCTTGCGGTAAAAGGCGATGGTCGCCTCCATGTCCGCGGTGGGCAGGCCGAAGTGGTGAAAGCCCTTGACAAACTGTTTCATGGGGAAGCCTCCCTGCTTTACGCATATCGGAGCGGTTCAATGATGCGGTTGATTTCCGCCATCTCTTCCGGGGTGATGTCCCAATCCATCGAGCGGAGGTTGCCTTCCAGCTGCTTGAGGCTCGATACGCCGCCGATGATGCAGGTGACCTCTTCCTTCTGGCGCAGCCAGTTGACACAGATTTCGTTCATCGGGCGGCCCATCTGCCGGGCGAACGCGTCCAGCTGCTCGTAGCATTGATAGTAGCGCCGGTACTGGTCGCCAAAAAACTTGGGGTTGGCGTTGCGGATGTCGGTTTCGGAAAACCGGTGCTCCCGGGTGAAGCGGCCCGTCAGCAGACCCTGCATGTACGGGCTGTACGGCAGAAACGCCTGCCCGTACCTGCGCACGGTTGCCATCATCTCGTCCTCGGTTTTGTACTCCAACGGGATGCCGTGGTAGGAGGTGGTGTTGCGCTCCAGCATGTTGTAAAGCCCCTGCTGGCAATCCACGGGCACCATCGCCTCCATCGCCTCTACATCCGCCGCGGAGTAGTTGCTCAGGCCCACGTGTCGGATTTTGCCCGCGCGTTTGAGCGCGAGTAACGCCTCCGCCGTTTCCTCCAGCGGGGTGGCGTGGTCCGGCCAGTGCAGCTGGTAAATATCGATGTACTCCGTGTTCAGGCGCGTTAGCGACGCGTCGATTTCCGTCAGGATGCTCTTCTTGCTCAGGTCGTTGCGGGTCACGTGCTTTTCATCCCACAGCAGGCCGCATTTGGAGGCGATCACGACCCTGTCGCGCCGGCCCTCCAGCGCCTTGCCCAGCACCTGCTCGGCATGGTACCACCCGTACACCGGCGCCACGTCGAAGAAATTGATCCCCGCGTCGATGGCCGCGTGCACGATGCCGATCGATTTGCGGTCGTCGGTATCGTCCCAGTCCCCGCCGAAGTTCCAACAGCCGATGCCCAGCGCCGAGATGGCACGGTCGATCCGTTTCACCTGTTTGTAAATCATCTTGCGTCAACTCTCCTACTTAACGATTAGACCCTTGTGGCTCTTGTCCGAGTTCAGGTAAATGGCGGCCAGCAGCAGCGAGCCGAAGATGATCTGCTGCCAGAGCCCGTTTACGCCGATCACGTTCATCCCGTTCTGGATCACGGTAATCAGCATGGCCCCCAGCAGCGTGAGGGCGATGGCGCCCTTGCCGCCGGTCATCGATACGCCGCCCAGCACCGCCGCCGCGATGGCCAGCATCGTGTACTGCGTGCCCACCGTGGGGATGCCGCTCTTGAGCTTGATCGCAAACAGGATGCCGCCGATGGCCGCGCCCAGGCCGGAACAGAGGAACGCCAGCATCTTGCTGCGCCGCACGTTGCAGCCCATCAGCCACGCGGCGCGCTCGTTGGCGCCGGTCGCCGTCACAACGCGGCCGACCGCGGTCAGCCGGTTGATGAACGCATACGCGACGAGCACCGCGAGCGCCACCAGAAACAGCAGCGGAACCGCTTCAAGGAAGATGATCTTGCCCCAGTTGACATACGGCCAGACCGGCGGCAGCATGGTCAGCGGCTGCCCCCCGGAGATCAGGTAGGCGCAGCTTTGCCAGATGGCCTGCGTGCTCAGCGTGGCGATGAAGGAGGGCACGCCCAACCGGGTGTGCAGAAAGCCGTTGAGCAGACCGGTCAGCACGCCGTAGCCCAGGACCACCGCGTAGGCCCAGGGGCCCATCACGGGCAGCAGCACCGTCAGCAGCACCGCCGAGCAGGACGCGATGGCGCCGATGGACAGGTCGATGGAGCCCAGCAGCAGCACGAACGCTTCCCCGCAGGCCATGACCATGACGGGCGAGAGATCCTTGAGGATGTTGACGATGTTGCGCGGCCCCAAAAACGAGGAGCGGATCAGCCCGAACACGACCATCAGCAGCACGGTTGTCACCAGCGACAGGTATCTGGTGAGCGTTTCACGGCGGGCCGTGATCCGTCGCCAGAAAGAGGGATTCTTTGGCATGCAGCTCACCTCACATCATGTGCTGGACGATATCCAGCTGTTCCGGCTTGTGCCCGGACGGAGCCTCCAGGACGCGGGTGACCAGGCCGTCTTTCATCACCACGATCCGGTTGCTCAGCCCGATGGCCTCGTCCAGCGTATCCGCCAGCAAAATCACGCTCTTCCCCCGATCGACGATATCGCGGATGATGCCGTAGATCTCCGCTTTGGCGCCGACGTCCACGCCGCGCGTGGGGTGGTCCAGCAGCAGGATATCCGCGTCGCTGGCCAGCACGCGGGCAAACACCACCTTTTGGGCATTGCCGCCGCTCAGGTGCCCCAGGAGCTGGCTTACGCCCGCCACCTTGATGGAAAGCTCGGCTACGAAACGGCGCGCCTGCTCTTTGGCCATCCGGGTGGAGATGAGCCTGTGGCGGCGCACGGCGCGATAGTTGGACAGGCAGATGTTTTCAAACACCGGCATTTCCGAGATGATGCCCTCCACCCGCCGCTCGCGGGGCACGGAGAGGATGCCGCTGCGCAGCGCCTCGTGCGGCCCACGGAAGGCCCGCGCCTTGCCCCGCACCACCATCCGGCCGTCCGTGGGGTTGCGGTCGCCGCAGACGACGGCGCACAGGTCCTCCTTGCCGGAACCGACCACCCCGCAGATGCCGATGATCTCGCCCCTGTGCAGCGCCAGGTCGATATCCCCAAAAAAGCCGCGCTGGCAAAGGCTCTTCAATTCCAGCACCACTTCCGCGTCCGGCGTGCGCTGGCGCTGCACCTGATAATACTCGCCCGAGGCGGTGCGCCCGACCATCAGCTGGTAAAGCTGGCTTTCTGAAACGTTATCGTTGGGCATTTCCGCCGCCTTGCAGCCGTCCTTGAACACGCAGATGCGGTCGCTGATGGCCATCACTTCGTCCAGCTTGTGCGAAACGAAGAGGACCGCGTTGCCGCCCTCGCACAGGCGGCGGATATGCCTGAAAAGCTGCCGGATTTCGGCTTCGCTGAGCACGGAGGTCGGCTCGTCCAGCAAAATCACGGTGCCCTCCGCCTGGCAGCTGCTCACGGCGTGAAACACCTTGGCGATCTCGACCATCTGGCGGCTGGCAAAATCCAGACGGTTGACGCGCGCCCCTGGCGCGATGCCCTGCATCTCCATCGCGTCCAGCACCTTGCGGGCGCTTTGGTTCATCCGCGCGCGGTCCACCAGCCCGTGTTTCACAAACGGCTTTTCCTCGCCGATGAAGATGTTCTGCGCCACAGTGAGGTTCAGGATCAGGGACTGCTCCTGAAACACCATGCCCACGCCCATGCGCCCGGCCTCGATGGGGTTGCGCGGGGCATACTTTTGACCGTGCGCCTCCATCGTGCCGCCGGAAGCCGTTTCCGCGCCGATCAGGATCTTCATCAGGGTCGATTTCCCGGCCCCGTTTTCACCGATCAGCCCCAGCACCTCGCCCGCGTAGATGTCCAGGTCAATCCGATCCAGCGCCAGCGTGCCGGGATATTGCTTGGTGATGCCGCGGGCTGAAAGCAGCCGTTTCCGTTCCACGCTCACCCCTCCTTACTTCACGATCAGGCTTTTGCCGTGCTGGATGGACAAGGCGACCGCGACGATGATGATAATGCCCTGAACCGCCTGCTGCACATACGGGCTTACGCCCAGCAGCACCAGCGCGTTGTTAATGACCGTCACGATGAACGCGCCGAGGAGCGAATGGACGACCCCGCCCTTTCCGCCGCTTAAGCTGGTGCCGCCCACCACCACGGCCGTAATGGCCGGGAACACCACGTTGCTGCCGATGGCCACCTCGCCGCGCCCGATGCGCACCGCGCCCATGAAGCCCACCAGCCCGATGCAGACGCCCAGCCAGAGGAAAACCTTGAGCTTCGTGCGGTCGATGTTGATGCCGATGTTGCGGGCGATCGCCTCATTGTCGCCAATCGCCATCACATAGCTGCCAAAGCGCGTGCGCGTCTGAAGCACGTAGGAGACGCCGAATACGCCCAGCGCGATGAAGGTCAGATAGGGGATTCCCAGAAAATCGCCCTGCGCGAGCACCGTAAAGAACGGATCGCGGATCAGCGCCGGTTCCCCGCGGTAGGCGAGCACCGCAAAGCCCGCCATGATGTTGGATACCGCGTAGGAAACCATGAAGGAGGGCAGCTTGCCCTTGATATGCATAAGGCCCGAGAGCGCTGAAACCAGCACGCTGGCAACCATGGCGATCACCACGGCCAGAAAGCCCATGTCGAGCGTCGTTTTGGAATTGAGCACCATCAGCGCCGTCACCGAGCCCACAAACCCGCCCAGCCCTTCGGCGGAGAGATCGGTGCTGCCCATCAGGATTACGAAGGTCATCCCCATGGACATGACCAGCGGGATGCTGACCTGATTGAGAACGTTTTGCAGATTCTTCAGCGAGAAAAAGCCTTCCGCCGTCAGCGAGAACAAGAGCACCAACAGGGCCAGTACTGCCAGGGGCGCCCATGAAACGAAGCGCTCGCGCTGGCTCTGTCGCTTCATTTCCTGCGCAAATTCCAGCCCGATACGGGACGAACGCGCCTGTTGATCCATGCCGATTCCTCCCGTCGTCCATGTTCGTACCCGCTTGGCGCCCCCAGGGGGTCGCCGCGGCAGGCGGGTACCGTCCCTCTCGCCTAGGCGGGGGAGGGGGGGTGCGGCGCGCGCCGGACGCCCGCGCCGCACCGTCGGTAAGCAGCGGTTACTTCACAAGATCCATGGCCTTGGCGATCGGGAAGTCGAGGTTGTTGTAGTCGTACACAGGCGTGCTGTCCACAAAGTTTTTAACGTAGTCGGGCAGCGTTTCCTTGGTGACCAGGTAGCCGTTGGTGTAGAACATGCGGTGCGTCAGGTCCATGGTATCGGTGCTGATCTTGCCGGTCTTGGCCGCGTAGGCGTACGCCACGCCGTAGCCGCCCTGCAGCCAGCCGTTGTTGGCGATGGTGCAAACCAGATCGCCGGTGCCGACCATCTCGATGGCGGCGGAGGTGCCGTCCACGCCGGTCACGGGCACTTTGCCGTTGAGGCCCTTGGCTTTCAGCGCCTGAACCACGCCCACGGCCATATCGTCGCACGCGCACCAGATGCCGTCGATCTGGTCATACTTGGCCAGCCAGTTTTCCGCGATGGTCAGCGCCTTGGCGGTTGCCCAGTCGCCGGCCTGATCGTCCAGCACTTCGATGTCGGGGTACTCCGCAAGCGCCTGCTGGAGGCCCTGCATGCGGTAGGTGTTGGCGCTGTTGGCCAGCATGCCTTCCATCACGCAGATTTTGCCCTTGCCGGGGGTGGGCAGGGCGTTAAACAGCGTAACGGCGATATCGTAGCCCTGCTTGACGGCGTCGCAGGCCTGGTGGGACACCCAGTACTTGTAGCTGGTGGGGTAGATGCCTTCGGGGGTGTTCCACGCGGAGCACCAGTATACGCCGGCTTCCTCGCAGGCTTCCGCGATGGCGGTGATGTTGGGGGCGTTGTTCGGGTCCACGAAGAGGATCATGTTATCGCCCTTGGCGGCGATGACGGCGTTGATGTCGTTGATCTGCTTGTCATCGTTGCCTTCGCAGGCGAGGATCTGCACCTCGGCGGTGCCGGCGGGCAGGCTGTCCACAAACGCCTGAGCGCCCGCGACATACTGCATGTGGTATTCGCTGGCGGTGGAGCGCATGCTGACGGCGACGGTCAGGGGTTCGGCCTGCGCGGCGGCTGCCGCACAGCTCAGCAACGTGCAGGTAACCAGAACCAGAGCGACGAGTTTGGACATCCTTTTCATGTTGAAATCTCCCCTTCTTTATTTATTCTATTTCGTCCGCCTCCCGCGGACGAATAAAACCGGAATCGGGAGCCTCTCCAAATGTGGGAGCGTTCCCACACGAAGGAAAAAGAAACGGCTTCATGCCGGAGGCTACCCAGCGGCAAACACAACCCGCTGCCGGGAAAGCCCTCGTTTGAGCTTGGCGGCAGGCGTTTGTTGTCTTTGCGGGTGTTGTGGTGGGCGGGCCGGTCCGGTTCACGCTCCGGCCCATCCTGCCGGTGGCGCCGGCAGGGGCGGTCGTTGGGTTCATGCATCGGTTTATGGCGGTTTGGCTGCGTTGCGGTACAACAAACACATGTCCGCGCGGTGCCGGCTTTCCTGGGAAGCCGGGTTGCCCGGAAGCGGAGGATCGGTACTGAGGACATAACGGCAGGCGTCCGGTTGTGCCCCGGAAGCAATTTCAGCCTTCGGCCTGTTCGCCGGGAGCATGGAAACCAACCGTTTCACACGGGGCATTGGGAACCGACACAAAGCGGGAAACGTCCGGTCGCGTCGCGGCGGCGTGTTCAGCCTCTCGACCTGTACGTCGGGAGCATGGGAACCAACCGTTTCACGCGGGGCATTAGGAACCGACACAAAGCGGGAAACGTCCGGTCGCGTCGCGGCGGCGTGTTCAGCCTCTCGACCTGTACGTCGGGAGCATGGAAACCAACCGTTTCACACGGGGCATTGGGAACCGACACAAAGCGGGAAACGTCCGGTCGCTTCGCGGCGGCGTGTTCAGCCCTCCGCCCTGGTCACCAGAAGCTCGGAACCCAGCAGTTTCACGCGGGGCACGATGACGATCTTTTCCACGGGGCGTTCGGGATTGTCGAAACGGCGAAACAGCAGCTGCGCCGCTTTCGAGCCCAGGGTGAGCACCTCGCGCTCCAGATGGCTGTAGGGGACGTTGAAGATATCCTGCCCCTGGAGTTTATCAAACCCGACAAACGCGATATCGTCGGGAACGCTCAGCCTGGCTTCGTGAATCGCCGTCAGAAAGCCCATTTCGCTGAGGTTGTTGCTGATGAAGTAGGCCGTGGGCAGCTGATTGGCCCTGATCGCCTGGCGCATCTTTTCATAGGTTATCTGCCGGTCAAACTTGCCTAGAACCACGTAGTGCGGGTCCACGGCGAGCCCGTTTTGCTCCATGGCCTTGCAGTAGCCCTCGTAGCGTTCGCGGCCGATGAACAGGTTCAGGTCGCCCGCGATGATGCCGATGCGCTTGTGTCCCGCGCGGATCAGCGCCTCGGTAGCGGAGTACGCGCCGCTGAAGTTATCGGTGGTCACGCTGTCAAAATCCATGCGCAGCATCGGGCGATCCAGAACGACCAACGGGCAGCCCAGTTCCCGGAGAAGCTTTTCCATGTGCGCATGGGCGGTTTCGTTGCTGTAATCGTTGGCGGGTACGATGATCAGGCCCTTGACCCGTTGGCGACGCATGGCTTCCAGCGCGCGCGCCTCCTTGGCCGCCTCATTGTCCGATCCGCAGAGGATCAGCGTATAGCCGCACTTGTCCACCATCTGGCTTACGCCTTTGAGGATGTCGGCAAAGAACGGGTTGTTTACCTCGGGCAGGATCAGCCCGATGGTATCGCTCTCCTTCTTGGACAGGCTGCGCGCGGCTGCGGAGGGCTGGTAGTTGTACTTGGTCATGACGTCCTTCACCTTCACGACGGTATCGGCGTGGACGTACCCTGTGCCGTTGATGACGCGCGAGACGGTCGATTTCCCGACGCCCGCCTCCCGCGCGATATCCTGAATGGTCACGGTTCGCATCCTCCATAGCCCTCCATCCGTATGGGAACGCTCCCCTTTTTCTGCATTATAACGCATGGGCCTGACCCTGTCAACACCCATTTTGATCGGAAAATCAGTCGTGTTAGGGCCGTTATTCTGCGATAAATCGGCTGTTTTCAAAATTGGGCATGGATTTTGCAGACATCCTCCCTTTCTGAACCTGGATTTTACAGACAAGCGAACGTTGTACCCCTCTTGCACGCACTTCAAGGGCATGCTTTTAAGGGAGCGGTTCTCTGAATCGGGCTTCTTTACGTTCCCTGTCGTACGGGGCCCGCCGCTGCAGCCAACCAGCGCTCGGCATGTGTATGCACATAAAAGCCTTATTCTGTTACACATACAAGGAACAACGCCCGGATATTTCATCGGGGAAATTGACATTCGACCATCCGTGTGATAGAGTGGCAATAAAAGGGGAACGGTTACACATTGGACGGGCCCATCAATACCGGAAGAGGCGATACCCGATGAAGCAATACCTGATCGCGCACGATCTGGGCACCTCCGGCGACAAGGCGACGCTGTTCCACTTGGATGGCCGGCTGCTGCACAGCGTGACGCATTCCTACCCGACACATTTCTTTAACGGCAACTGGGCCGAGCAAAACCCGTTGGACTGGTGGGAGTCCTTCTGCGCAACCAACCGGCAGCTTCTTGCAGGGCGCGACGCGGGGCAGGTGGCCGCCGTGGCGTTCAGCGGGCAGATGATGGGCTGCGTGCTGGTGGATGCGCAGGGCCTGCCGGTGCGCCACGCCCTCATCTGGGCCGACCTGCGAGCAACCGAGCAGGCGCGGCGGTTTGAGGAGGCCGTGGGCGCCGATGACTTCTACCGCATCACCGGCCACCGCGCCAGCGCATCCTATAGCCTGGCCAAGCTCCTGTGGGTGCGCGACCACGAGCCGGAGGCGTTCCGGCGGGCGCACAGGATGCTCAACGCCAAGGATTATCTGGTGTACCGGCTCACCGGCCGGTTTGTGACCGATTACTCGGATGCGTCCGGCACCAACCTGTTTGACCTGAACCGTATGGATTGGTCCGACGCCATCCTAGGCGCGACGGGTGTTGACCGCGCGCTGCTGCCGGAACTGCACCCTTCCACCGATGTGATCGGCGAAGTTACGGCAGGCATCGCCGCGGAAACGGGACTTGCCCCGGGCACGGCCATCGTACTGGGCGCGGGCGACGGCGTTTGCGCGTCTACCGGCGCCGCGTCGGTTTCGCCCGGCGTGACGTACAACTACCTGGGCTCCTCCTCCTGGATTGCCTATACCGCGCCCGCGCCGGTTTTCGACCCGCAGATGCGCACCTTTACCTGGGCGCATATGGTGCCCGGAGCCTACTGCCCCACCGGCACCATGCAGGCGGCGGGCAACTCCTTCACGTTTGTCAAGCAGATGCTCTGCGACGGGCTGGAGCAGCGCGCGCAGGCTTGTGGCGGCAGCGTGTACGCCGAGATCAACGAACTCCTGAAGGACTCCCCCGTCGGCAGCAGAGGGCTGCTGTTCCTGCCCTATCTGCTGGGCGAGCGCAGCCCGCGCTGGAATCCGCTGGCGCGCGGCGCGTACCTGGGCCTCACCATGGAGCACACCCGCGCGGATCTGCTGCACGCAGCGGTAGAAGGCATCGCGCTCAACCTGTGCGTCATTCTGGACATTTTCCGCCGGGAGCAGTCCGTCGGCCCGCTTCACCTGATCGGCGGACTGGCGCAGAGCGACAGCATCTGCCGCGTGCTGGCGGACGTGTTTGGCATCGACGTGGTGCGCATGAACCATCTGGAGGAAGCGACCTCCATGGGCGCGGCGGTCTGCGGCGGCGTCGGCGTAGGCGCGCTCTCCGATTTTTCCTGCGTGCACCGGTTCATCCAACCGGAGCAGACCCTTCCGTTCGACCCGGAAACGCACGGCCGCTATGCGCCGGTGAAAGCCCTGTTCGAGCAGGCCTACGAGGCGATGCTGCCCCTGTACCCGAAGCTGGCCGCGCTGTAACGCCCGCGGCCATATATAAAGGAGGAATCCCACCATGCCGCCACTCACCGCGGAACAACTCTCGCAGATGATCGACCAAACGCTGCTCACGCCTTACGCCAGCCACGACGATCTTCGCAAGCACTGCCTGGAGGCCGCGCGCTACGGTTTTAAGACCGTAGCCATCAACAATGCCCCCGTGCCTTTCTGCAAGGAAGTGCTGCGCGGCAGCGGCGTGCTGTGCGACGCCGCGGTATCCTTCCCACTGGGGCAGTGCACGGTGGAAACCAAGGTGTTTGAAACCATAGACGTGATTGCCAAAGGTGCGGACGAGGTGGATTACGTCGTCAACTTAGGCGAGGTAAAGAACGGAAACTGGGCCTACATTGCGGATGAGATGCGGCGAATCGTGGCCGCCTGTCGCGAACGCGGCGTCACCAGCAAGGTCATCTTTGAAAACTGCTATCTGACCGATGACGAGAAGAAGCGCCTTTGTGACGTAGCGCTCGCCGAGCGGCCCGATTTCATTAAAACCTCCACCGGCTTTGGCACGCCGCCGGCCGGCGTGGCGGTGGGCGCAACTGTCGCGGATGTCCGGCTGATGAAGGCCTGTGTGGGGGATAGCCTGCGCATCAAGGCGGCAGGCGGCATCCGCACCGTTGAGGACGCACTGGCGATGATCGAATCCGGCGCGAACCGCATCGGCACCAGCCGTGGCGTTGCCATTGTGGAAGGCTATCGCACGCTGCTGGCTTCACGGTAAGCGGGCGACGGCTGCAGCCGAATGGGCGGGGAACGATCATATGCTTTCCTTCAGGGAGGATGATCGGATGCCGGGTTCCAGCGTGCCGGTATCGCCGGACCACGCCGTTCCAGCTTTGAGGGAACCTAGCGCCACGGTAAACCGCAGATTCAAGCCGGCGATGCTTGTGTTTCCCTGTTTGACAGACGGCAGCCTAGATTGGCAGCCGTCTGCTTCATCATTGTGGATCTACTAGGAAGTCGCATCGATTGCTTTGCCGGTGATGCTTGTTTTTAATCCGATTCCGTGCACAAGGAGGAATCCGTTTTAGGTTTCAAAACATGCCAAACAGCGCGATTCAGAAACCCGTGTCCCGGCCTCGCGCCTGGATATTGAGGATAAAAAACGGGCAACCGTTCCCTTTGGATTAAAGCAAAATGCAGGGGGAAGGGTTCTATCGGGTTTTCCCGCACTTTGTCCTTCTCTGTTTCCATCCTTCAACGGTAAGTGCCGTCTGCGAATCCTGACGTTTATCGGCATAGACCGTTTGGACCCTGGCGCGGTTTGAAAAATTCGCCGGATAGTTGATACCCTCCTGTGAGTTGGCCTTCAAGGTGGTGTTTTAGGCGGGTTGGAAATGGTATTGCAAAGAAAGCCGTTTCAGGTGCAGATGATTTAGCATAGGAAAAGCCGGAAACCCTTATTTACAAAGGTTTCCGGTCTGGTGGAGCATAGGAGATTCGAACTCCTGACCCCAACACTGCCAGTTCGGTAAACGGGAGTTGATTAGGTGTGGGGAGAACCGCTAATGGCCGTTATGTAAGGGTTTGTTGGATGGGGGGATACGTTGAGATTCGGGAAGATTCGATAAGGTAGAATATTGGACCTGTTGACAAAGTCGGTTTCTCATCATGCAAAGGATGACAAACCGTGTCAAATGCGGAGGTAAAAAATGGAACGGTCTGAGATCATGCTGCAAACCTTCAACGTGGATGGGCTTTAAACGCCCAACGCCATCACCGCTCGCTTCATGTTCAAAGCCGTAGCAGAAAGAAGACACTCTTCCCTTGCGCGGAGAATGCCTCTTTTACGGATACTTTGTAAGCAGTGTTCGCGTTTTAGAACTGCATATGTTCCTTCAGCCCATATTTGCCGAAGTTTCATCATGAATTTCATTTCAAGACTTTCTGCTCTGATTCGATTTCGAGCAGATGCAGGGTAGAAACTGCCGCCAATAATTCTGCGTGATTTCAATTTCTTAATACAGGTTCTTTTACGAGGGCAGGCCTCGCAGTCTTCTTCTTTTGATTTGTAATAGCGAAGATAATTCCCGGTCGATTGAACGCAGTATAGCTTTTCATAACTTAAGCGATGCCCTTCTGGGCAGATGAACTCATCATCTTCAGCAACATATTGGAAGCCACTTTTTTCTGGACTGTTGGTAAAATTGACAGGGGGGATAAAGCCCTTTATTCCTAGAAGTTCAAGCCCCCGGTGCACAGCGCTGACATCATACCCTCGATCCAATGCGATCCGCTTAAGAGGTATCCCCTGCTTGATCTGTTTCTCGATGCCCCGTAAACAAACGCTGCTTTCCTTTTGATTGGCAGAATAGGTATCGACGCCTGTAATGATTCCGTGCCCACAGTCGACTGTAGTTTCTACAAGATAGCCTAATCCGCTTTTCTTACCATGATGAATCTGGCCGCAATCAGGATCGGTTTGACTTGTCGTGCGGTGGATGCTTTGTGTTCTTTCTTCGACTTTTCGGAAACCAGGTTCTTTTTCAAGCTCCTCGTCCAGTGCTGAAAGATAGCTTTGCATTCCCCGTTTTACTGTTTCATGAAGTTTGACTTGAGAATAGCTTGATACATTGGCTGGCAAGTAGCTTCCGTCCCCAACTGTACATTCTCCAGTGACCAGTCCTAATGTAATACACTGCTGTAAAATACCGGAGAATACATCTTTAAAAACACCGCTTTGATCAAAACGCCGTTTTCGATTCTGGCTAAATGTTGAATGATCTGGAACTCGGTCGGATACGTTTAGATTGCAGAACCATCGATACGCCAAGTTAAGGTTTACCTCTTCTTCCAAGCGCCTCTCACTTTTAATCCCATATAGATAACCGATCAGGAGCATCTTTACAAGTAAAACTGGATCGATAGAAGGCCGCCCGGTCTGTGCGTATAAATCCTGTGCCTCTTCATATATGAAGTTGAATTGAAGGCTAAGCTGTATCTTCCTGAGAAGATGGTTCTTTGGAACCATCGCATCAATGTCAATTACTTCAAATGCTATTTGCCCACTTTGCCGCCCCATCATGACGATCACCTCATGCAATCATTATACCATATGCTGGGTTGCGGAGCGACTTTGTCAACAGGTCCAATATT
>JAAYUF010000014.1 GCA_012517815.1 Clostridiales bacterium | reverse complement strand
AGGCCGCGGCGGGCGAGGCCGCCCCGGCGGCGGCCGGCGCGGACGCCGCGCCCCGGCTGTTGCTGCGGGACGGCCGCGCCGAAACCGAGCTGCTGGATTTTTTCTCCGACGCGGGCTTCGTGGTGCGCGAGGGGCGCATCGTGCTCAGGCGCGCCCGGGATATCCTCACCTTCTGCATGCAGGGGGTAACGGAGCTGGGCAAGCTGGCCGAGGTGTACGTCAGCGAGGCGTTCAAGAAAATCAAGCCCAGGCGCTTCAGCGCCCGAGCAGCCTTCCGCATGCGCGGCGGGCGGCTGGTGTTCACCCTGCTGGAGGATCACGAGCCCGTGGGCGAGCTGCTGCCCATCCTGGAGGCGGTGCAGGCGCGCCAGCAGTATGTGCGCTTAAAAAGCGGCGAGTTTCTGGACATCCGCGATATGGCGGCCCTGGCGCCCGTGGCGCAGGAACTGCTGGAAGCCGCCGCGCTGGATGATCCCGCCGCCGGGCCGGACGCGCGGGAGCTCACCTTCGGCGCCTACCGCGCGGCCTACATGGTCAGCATGCTGCGGCTGGCGGGCAGCCCCGTGGAAGCCAGCGACGAGGTCGAGCACGCCTCCCGGGCCCTCACCGAGCGCGCCCGGCAGGCGGAAACCTTCATCCCCACCAAGCTGCACCGCAAGCTCGCGCCTTACCAGAAACGCGGCACGGGCTGGATTCTCTCGCTGTACGAGGCGCGCATGGGCGGCATTCTGGCCGACGAGATGGGCCTTGGCAAAACCGTGCAGGTGATCGCGGCGCTCTCCGCCGCGCGCAAGAAAAACGGCCCCATGAAAAACCTGATCGTCACCCCCACGTCGCTGGTGTACCACTGGCTGGCGGAGTTCAAGCGCTTTGACGACAGCCTGACCGTGCGGCTGATCGCCGGCATCCGCGAGGAGCGTCGCCGCCAGATCGAAGAGGCTGTCTCCGACCCGGCGGTGGACGTGATTCTCACCAGCTACCCGCTGCTGAGGCGGGATATCGACCTCATCCGGGACATTCCCCTGCGCTTTGCGATTCTGGACGAGGCGCAGTTTGTGAAAAACGCGCAGTCCATCGGCGCGGCGGCCGCCAAGGAGCTGGACGCGCAGGTGCGCGTGGCGCTCACCGGCACGCCCATGGAAAACCATACGGGCGAGCTGTGGAGCATCTTTGATTTTGTGCTGCCCGGCTACCTGGGCACGCAGGCTTCCTTCCTGCGCCGCTACGGCGGCAGCGAGCGCGCCGAGGAGCTGCAGGACCGCATCCGGCCCTTCCTGATGCGCCGGCTGAAGCAGGAAGTGCTCAAGGAACTCCCCGGCAAGCACGAGCAAAGCCTCTACGCGGCCATGACCCCGGAGCAGGCGACCGTGTACGGCCAGCTTCTGGAGACGCTTCGGGTGCACGTGGGGCAGGCGCTGGCGACCGGCTCGCTCCCGAGGGCGCGCATGCAGGTGTTAAGCGTGCTGCTCAAGCTAAGGCAGGTGTGCTGCCACCCCCGCCTGTTCCTGCCGGATTACGAGGGCACCAGCGGCAAGCTGGAACTGCTGGTGCAGACCGTGCAGCAGGCGAATGCCGGCAAGCGGCGGATGCTGGTGTTCTCCCAGTTTGTGGAGATGCTGCAGATCATCCGCAAGCGGCTTTCGCGCGAAGGCGTCCGGACGCTCTACCTGGACGGCTCCACCCGGCCGGAGGCCCGTCAGGAGCTGTGCGACCGCTTCAACGGCGGCGAGGGGCAGGTGTTCCTCATCAGCCTGAAGGCGGGCGGCACAGGCCTGAACCTGACCGGGGCCGATCTGGTGATCCACTACGACCCGTGGTGGAACCCCGCCGTGGAGGATCAGGCGACCGACCGCGCCCACCGCATCGGCCAGACGCGGGATGTGGACGTGCTGCGCCTGATCGCCCAGGGCACCATCGAGGAGAAGGTGACCGACCTGAGCAAGCGCAAGCGCGCGATTTTCGACCGCGTGGTGCTGGCCGGCGAAACCGCGCTGGAAAGCCTTACGGAGGAGGACATCCGCAGCCTGTTTTTCTGAGCGGTGGCGCGCGACCGCCGCGCCCGGCAGCGCGCCCGCCCACCCTTTCGGTCCGCCCCGCGCGTATCCGGTACAGGAATCGTACAATCGGGTTTTCACAGGCCCTGTCGGCAACGCCGCGCGGCGCTTCGCCCGCCGGGTTTGCCTGTCTGCGGCGGCCGATTTTCTTCCTTTTTCATCATCTTGCGCCGCGAGGCGGCGTGTGGTAGAATCAGCACGGTTCAGATGTCAATGGAACCGGGCAGGGCGATGGAGCTTGCCGAGATCATCGGCGTGCCCATCGCGCCTGCCCTTTTTGTCCCTCCGGCGCCCCGCGCGGCGCCCGGCGCAACCCTCCCCACCATACTGCTGACGAGGTGCATGGCGATGTTATCGTACAACTATCTGTTGGATATCGCGCTGATCCTGCTGTTTACCAAGCTGCTGGGCCTGTTCACGCGGCGGCTGCAGATGCCCCAGGTCGTGGGCGCGCTGCTGGCGGGCGTGATCCTTGGCCCCGCGCTGCTCAACATCCTGCATGAAACCAGCTTCATCAAGCAGGTGGCGGAACTGGGCGTCATCATCCTGATGTTCAACGCCGGCCTGGAAACCAACCTGACGGAACTGCGCAAGGCCGGCAAAGCCTCGTTTGTCATCGCGCTCATCGGCGTGCTGGTGCCTCTGGCGGGCGGTTTTGGCATCGCGTGGTTCTTCAACCGCGGCGATCTGGCGCAGGGCAACACCAGCGTGTTTCTGCAAAACATGTTCATCGGCGTGATCCTGACGGCCACGTCGGTGAGCATCTCGGTGGAAACCTTAAAGGAACTGGGGAAGCTGGACACCCGCGCCGGCAGCGCCATCCTCGGCGCGGCCCTGATCGACGACGTGCTGGGCATCATCGCGCTCACGGTCATCAGCAGCTTCGCCGACCCCAGCGTGAACCTGTGGGGCGTGCTGCTCAAGATCACGCTGTTTTTCGTGTTCGTGGCCGTGATCGGGTACGTGTTTTTCAAGCTGTTTACCTACATGGTCAGCCGCAACAATCAGGATCTGCGGCGCTACGTGATCGTCTCGTTCGTGTTCTGCCTGCTGATGGCCTTCTGCGCGGAAAAGTTCTTCGGCGTCGCGGATATCACCGGCGCGTACTTTGCGGGGCTGATCATCTGCAACACGCAGCGCTCCCGCTACATCGCCTCGCGGTTTGAGACGCTTTCCTACATCCTGCTCTCGCCCATCTTTTTTGCCAGCATCGGCCTGGCGGTGGAACTGCCCAGCATGACGACGAGCATCCTCCTGTTTACGGGGCTGCTGCTGATCGTGGCGATCCTGACCAAGATCGTGGGCTGCGGGCTGGGCGCGAAGCTGTGCGGCTACGACAACGACGAGGCCACCCAGATCGGCGTGGGCATGATCTCCCGCGGCGAGGTGGCGCTGATCGTGGCCAACAAGGGCAGCGCCCTGGGGCTGATGAGCAGCGTGTTTTTCGGGCCCACGATCATCATTGTGATCGTGACCACCATCATCACCCCGATTCTGCTCAAGATCGCATTCAACCGCGGCCGCCAGCACGAGCTGGCGCACGGCGACATCGACAACCCCCTGGTGCGGGAGTTCAACGAGTCCGAGAAGCTGGAAATGATGGAGCAGCGGCTGATCGAGCGCTCGGAGGGCCTGGAGTGCCGGGTCGCGGAGCCCGGCGACAGGACGGAGTCGCGATAGTCCGCGCAAGGCGCGGCGTGTCGCCCGCCGTCGCCTCAGAAATCAGACATCGCGGTCTGATAGGCGGACAGCAGCTCATCCGTGAATGCGGTGTCAAGCTGTACATACTCGACCATGTGGCCCACCAATGCATCGCCAAAGTAAGCCTGATGGAAAACTAGAATATCCTCATCCCCATAGCGCAGGATGCGTACCGATTGACCGACGGGGTCGCTCAAAGCATCAAGCGGATAAGTCATGAGCCACTGGATGAGCATCCAGCTCCGCAGGGGCGCAAGTTCCTCGTACCCATAGACCCGGGCGGCAAAGGACAGCAAGGCCTGCGCGTTTTCGATCCGCGCGGGCGCATGGCGATCCTCCAGCACGCGATCCATCTCTGCAAAGGATTGCGACAGCGCATCCCGTGAGCCGTACCCGGAAGGGCTTGGCGCGAGGTCGTAGATCACCCGCCGCAGACGGCTGGATCCGTCAAAAACCTCGTACAGCCGCGTCAGCGCGTAGCCGCCGACCGATATCGGGTCGTAGGGACCATAAACCTTGGCGTCGGCGTCATGGATAAATTCGTTTATCTCGATTCCACGACGCTTTTCCGCCTGCACGGCCTCCTCCGCGCTCATGCCGAAGAAAAGCCCGTCCCGGATGGTGAAGCGTTGGGCGAAGGCAGCGCTGCCCATGCAGCAGAACAGGGCGCATAATGCGACCGCGATCCATTTTTTCTGCAACGTGATCCCTCCCTGCGGACAGTATACTCCGCGACACACCGTCCCACAAGCCGGTATCCCGATTATGCCGCCCGGCCGGTAACGGCTTTCCCGTTTGACACGCGCCCCCGTACCGGTTATACTGTGCCTACAACCGAATCAGACACGCGGATGCGCCCAAAGCGCCGGCGGCAACGCCGAGGGAATCGCGGATGAGAATTCCGAGCTATCCCAGTAACCGTGAAGCGGACGAAAGAGCACGAAGCCACTGCCCAACAGGCGGGAAGGCGCTCCGGTAGGATGATGCCAAGCCGGGAGACCTGTTCGCGCGCTGTCCTCTGGGGAAGGATCACGGCGTTCGCCCACGCGGGCCCACGCCGCGCCCGCGTGTTCCTGTCGCCCCGCGGCGGCACGCGCGGGCTTCGAAGGCCGTTCCCCGGCAGGGGAGCGGCCTTCGGGCCTGTTTGGGCCGGCTGAAGTTGAAAGGGGCGAACAGCAATGACCTACCCAAGGATTCTATCCACCCTGCTGGCGCTGATCCTGTGCGCCGCGCCCGCCGCCGGTTGCGGACTGGCGGAGGACGCCGGCGTCACCGTGACCGACATGAAGGGCCGCGCCGTCACCCTCGACGCGCCCGCCACGCGCATCGTGGCCCTGACCGCCGCCGATTGCGAGATCCTCTGCGCGCTGGGCGCGGGAGACGCGCTGGTGGGCCGCGGGGAATACTGCGACTATCCCGAGGAGGTGCTCGCAGTACCTTCGGTGCAGTCCGGCATGGAAACCAATCTGGAACAGGTGATCGCGCTTGCGCCGCAGGTGCTGCTCATGGGCACCATGGCCCAGACCGAGGAGCAGGTGCGCCAGCTGGAAGACGCCGGCATCCGCGTGGTGGTGAGCGACGCGCAGGACATCCAGGGCACCTACGACGCCATCGCCATGATCGGCGCGCTGCTGGGGAAAAACGAAGAGGCCGCGGCGCTCACCGTCCGGATGAAGGCGCAGTTTGACGCGCTGGCCCAAACCGCGGCCGGCAGCGGGAAAACCGTGTATTTCGAAGTTTCTCCGCTGCAATACGGGCTGTGGACGGCCGGCAGCGGCACCTTCATGGACGAAATCGCGAGTCTGCTGGGCCTCACCAACATCTTTGCGGATGTGCAGGGCTGGGCGGAAGTATCTCAGGAGCAGATCATCCAGCGCAACCCCGACTACATCGTCACCATCTCCATGTATTTCGGCGAAGGCCCCACCCCGGCGGAGGAGATCCTCTCCCGCGCCGGCTGGGAAGGCATCGCCGCCGTGAAGGACGGGCTCATCCTCAACCTGCCAAACAACGAACTGACCCGCCCCGGCCCGAGGCTGACGGACGGCGCGCAGATGCTCAACGACTGGATTTTGGAATCGCAGGCCGCGGACGGCGCAGCCGACAACGCGGCGTAAGCCGGGATTCGGCGGGAGGCGCGCATCCTGGGGGCGCGCTCCCGCCGGTGCGGTTTACAGGTGAGGCGGGCAGGCGGCCGGCTGGTTGCCGACCCCGGCAAGCCGTTTCCTCCGCCCGCCTTATCGCCCTTCGGGCGGTTCGCCCGCTGGGCGTTTGTTTTCAATACGGGCTGACATGGCTATCCCGCCAACATGACAGGCCGGCCGCCCGCGGTTCGCTTTCGGCTTTGCCCATGCGCCCGCTGGGCACGCGCCCGCCGCCCCTGCCCGCACCCCGCAAGGGCTAAGGCTCTATCGGTTTCATCGTCGCGCAGAACATGCTCCTATCCCGCGCTCGTGAACCCTCTCACCCGCGGTTCGCTTTCGGCTTTGCCAAAGTGCCCGCTGGGCACGCGTCCGCCTCAGGCGCTCCAGACCCGTCTCCGTCGCGGCGGGGGCACCCATCGCGCTTCCCCATTCCCATAAAGGCAGGTGATCCTCATGCCAGCCCGCCGCGAAGGCTTTCGCCCGCTGGACTATCTCCTCTTTTCACTGGTCACGCTGGCCGTGATGCTCCTGTGCGTCTGCGTGGGCAGCGTCGGGCTGTCGCTTTCGGACGTCGCCCGCACCCTCTGGCGCGGGCTAGTGGGGCTGCCCGCCCAGGAGGGCCTGTCCTCCGCCATCATTCTGGCTGTCCGCCTGCCGCGCGTCCTGTGCGTCGCGCTCACCGGCGCGTCCCTCGCGCTGTGCGGCGGCGCGATGCAGGGCCTGCTCCGCAATCCGCTGGCGGACGGTTCCACGCTGGGCGTTTCCTCCGGCGCGTCGCTGGGCGCGGTGATCGCCATCGCCTTTGGCATCACCTTCCCCGCGCTGCCGTTTGCGGGCACCATGCTCATGGCCATCCTGTTCGGCTTTCTGTCGATGGTGGTCATCCTCTCCCTCGCCAGCCGCCTGGACGGGTCGCTGGCCACCGGCACCATCATCCTTGTGGGCGTCATCTGGTCGATGTTCGTGTCCAGCATCCTGAGCCTCATCATCACCTTCGCCGGCGAACGGGTGCGCAGCATCACCTTCTGGACCATGGGCAGCCTGCAGGGCAGCGATTACGGCAACGCGCTGGTGCTGCTTGGCGCGCTCAGCCTCTGCGGCGGCGTGCTGCTGTTGCGCTCGCGGGAGTTGAACGCCTTCGCCGTGGGGGAGGACAACGCCCTGAGCGTGGGCGTGGACGTGCGCCGGGTGAAGCTACTGGTGCTGGTGTGCGTGTCCGCGCTGGTGGGGGTGTGCGTGTCCATCGGCGGGGCCATCGGGTTTGTGGGGCTGGTAACGCCGCACATGACCCGGCTGATCGTAGGCCCCAACCACCGGCGGTTGCTGCCGGCTTCGATGTTTGCGGGCGCTGTGTTCCTCCTGCTGGCCGATTTGCTGGCCCGGGTGCTGCTCAACCCCGTGGAGCTGCCCATCGGGGTGGTTACGTCGTTTGCGGGCTCCATCGCGTTTGTGATCATCTTCTACCGCGCCCGGAAGGGGGATGCCCATGCTTGAGGCGCTGGACCTGCGGGTGTGCTACGGCGCGCGGACCGTGCTGGACGGCGTCGGTTTTTCCGTGCGCGAGGGCGACTGGCTGATGATCGCCGGGCCCAACGGCGCGGGCAAATCCACGGCGCTGGGCGCGCTGGCCCAGAGCGTGCCCTACGCGGGGCGCGTGCTGATTTCCGGCCGGGACGCCCGCCGAATGCCCGCGCGCGAGCGCGCCCGCTGGATGGGCACGCTCACGCAAAACCACTTCGTGGGCTACGCCTTTACCGTGGAGGAAGTGGTGCGCCTGGGCCGCTACGCCTACGCGGGGGCGCTGGGCGGCCGCGCGCGCGCGGACGAGCAGGCCGTGGAGGACGCGCTCCTTCGCACCGGCATGGCGGGCCTGCGCGGCCACTCGGTGCTCACGCTTTCCGGCGGGGAACTCCAGCGCGCGTTTCTGGCGCAGGTGTTCGCGCAAAACCCGCGCGTGCTGCTGCTGGACGAGCCCGCCAATCATCTGGACCTGCCCTACCAGCAGCAGGTGTTCGGCCTGATCCGCGAATGGCTGCAAACCCCCGGCCGCGCGGCGGTGTCGGTGGTGCACGATCTTTCCCTGGCGCTTTGTTACGGCACGCGCGCGCTGCTGCTGCGGGAAGGGCGCGTCGTCGCGGACGCCCCCGCGCGCGAGGCGCTGGCCCCCGACAACCTCCGGCAGGCCTACGACATGGATGTGCACGGCTGGATGCGGGGCTTGCTCGCCCAGTGGGAACAGCGGGGCTGATCCGGCTTCCATCCCTGAAGGCATGAAAGCCCGCGAGCGGCGTTTTCCGGGAACGGGGAGCGGCGGCGAAGGCGTGGCTGGGCTACGCCAGGCTTCCACGCCAAAGTCGCGGGCGACAACCGCCGTGAGAGGGAAGCGTGCATGATGCAAAACAGAATCAGGCCAACCGGCCGTGAGGATCGCTAGGCCGGTCGCCATCTCCGTGCCCCGGCTGCCCGTGTTTGCCGCCACGCGTTCCGGTTTCCGCCGTTTGCAACGGGCCCGGCCGGACTAAGGGCCGTCGCCGCCCCCTCCCTCCGCCGCGCGCCGCTTCTCCCCCAGGCGGTGCCGGGCAGCCGGCCGCACGCGGGGCTTATGCCGCGCGACGCGGAAGCGGCGCTCCCCCCTGTGTAGAATTTCTGACAAAAGCTGTTTCAATCCGCCCGCAATCGCGGTATACTGATCTTGTTGGGAATCGTTGCCGGCGACCGGCGGCAAAGGCCGGGCCCGAAGGCGCGGCCCCCCGCGGCAACGCGGCGGCGGTTCCACTGTCCGGATCGCTACCAAACACAACTCACAGGAGGGATACGGTATGTGTGGGATTACTTTCTTCGTATGCAAGCATTGCGGTAATCTGGTGGGGATGATTCACAACTCCGGCGCTCCCATGACCTGCTGCGGCGAGCACATGACCGAGCTTGTGCCCGGCAGCGTGGACGCAAGCCAGGAAAAGCACGTGCCCGTCGTCGAAGTGGACGGCGCCACCGTGACCGTGAGGGTCGGCGCGGTTCCCCATCCCATGACGGAGGAGCACTCCATCCAGTGGGTTTACCTCCACACCGAAAAAGGCGGCCAGCGCAGGTGCCTGTCGCCCGGCATGGAGCCCAAGGCCGTGTTCAAGCTGACCGAGGACGACAAGCCCGTGACCGCGTACGAGTACTGCAACCTGCACGGGCTGTGGAAGGCCGACGTCTGAGTCCGGACGCCGCATGTCCCGCTCTGTGAGGGGCGGGACTTTTTGACGCCGCAGGCTGGGCAGCCCGCGCGCGATCCCATCCATCAAGTGAGGAGTTCTGCCATGAGTAAAAAGGTTGTCATCATCGGCGGCGTCGCGGGTGGCGCGAGCTGCGCGGCGCGCCTTCGCCGGCTGGACGAAACCGCCGAAATCGTGCTGCTGGAACGCGGCGCGTACATCTCCTATGCCAACTGCGGCTTGCCCTATCACGTGGGCGACGTGATCAAGTCCCGCAGCGCCCTGCTGTTGCAAACCCCCGAAGCCATGAAGCAGAAGTTCCTGGTGGATGTGCGGGTGAAAAACGAGGCCGTGTCGATCGACCGCGAAAAGAAGACCGTGACGGTGCGCCGTGTCGAGACCGGCGAAACCTACGAGGAACCCTACGATACGCTGGTGATCTCCACCGGCTCCTCCCCCCTGCGCCCGCCGATCCCCGGCATCGACCATCCGCGCATCCAGTCGCTGTGGACGGTGCCCGACGCCGACGCCATCCGCACGCTAATCGCCGAAAACCACATCGCCTCTGCGGTGGTGGTGGGCGGCGGCTTTATCGGGCTGGAAATGGCCGAGAACCTCAAGCACGCCGGGCTGGACGTTTCCCTGGTGGAGATGCTCGACCAGGTGATGGCGCCCATCGATTTTGAGATGGCGCAGCTATTGCACGAGAACATCCGCCAAAACGGCGTGAAGCTCCACCTGAGCGACGGCGTATCCGCGTTTGAGCCTTCGGAGGATCTGGGCGTCACCGTGCGCCTCAAGAGCGGCAAGGCCCTCAAAGCCGGGCTGGTGATCCTCGCCATCGGCGTGAAGCCCAACGGCGAGCTGGCCAAAAACGCGGGCCTGAGCGTGAACGCGCGCGGCGGCATCGTGGTGGACGATCATCTGCGCACCTCCGACCCCAGCATCTACGCCGTGGGCGACGTGATCGAGGTGGCGGATTTCGTGTTCAAGGACCGCACGATGATTCCGCTGGCCGGCCCCGCCAACAAGCAGGGCCGCATCGCCGCGGACAACATCGCCGGCGGCGACGAAACCTACGACGGCTCGCAGGGCACGTCGGTGGTCCGGGTGTTTGACCTGACCGCCGCCAGCACCGGCGCCAACGAGCGCACGCTGATCCGCCGCGGCATGGTCGGCGGCAAGGATTACCGGACCGTGACCATCACGCAGAACGCGCACGCGGGCTATTACCCCGGCGCGACCCCCATGACCCTCAAGCTCCTGTTCTCCCCGGACGGCGGCAAAATCTACGGCGCGCAGATCGTGGGCCGCGAGGGCGTGGACAAGCGCATCGATACCATCGCCGTAACCCAGCGGCTGGGCGGCGGCGTAGTGGAGCTTTCCAAGCTGGAGCTGGCGTACGCGCCGCCCTTCTCCTCCGCCAAGGACCCGGTGAACATGGCGGGCTTCGTGGCCCGCAACGTGCTGGACGGGCTGGTGGGCATCGCCCCGTGGGACGCGCCCGTGTCCCACCCCGACGCGCAGCTGCTGGACGTGCGCGAAGAGGTGGAGGTCATGGCCTTTACCGTGCCGGGCGCCAAGCACATCCCGCTGGGCCTGCTGCGCAGCCGGCTTAACGAGCTGGACCCCACCAAGGAAGTCATCGTGTTCTGCGCCATCGGCGTGCGCGCCTACAACGCCGCGCGCATCCTCAAACAGCACGGGTTTGACCGCGTGCTGGTGTATCCCGGCGGCGCGCGCTTCTACCAGGCCACGCACTATGAGGAAGTGGAAACCGATGTTACCGCCGGCGCGCCCGTCGCCGACAGCGGCGATACCGCGGACGTGGACGAGCCCGTCGCCTCCATGCGCATCGATTGCAGCGGCATGCAGTGCCCCGGCCCCATCATGAAGGTGTTTGAAACCATGCAGAGCATGAAACCCGGCGAGGTGATGGAGGTTTCCGCCTCCGACCCCGGCTTTGCGCGCGATATCGGCGCGTGGTGCCGCCGCACGGGCAACACCCTGCTGGTCAACGAGCGTCAGGGGGACGATTACGTCGCCCTGGTGCGCAAGGGCGGCACGCCCGCGCCGGCTGTCAGGGACACGCCGCAGGGCAAGACCATCGTGGTGTTCTCCGGCGATATGGACAAGGCGCTGGCCAGCTTCATCATCGCCAACGGCGCGGCCGCGATGGGCCGCCCGGTCACGATGTTCTTCACCTTCTGGGGGCTGACGATCCTCCGGCGGCCCAACAAGGTCAAGGTGAAAAAGAGCCTGATGGAGAAGATGTTTGGCGCCATGCTCCCGCGCGGCAGCGGCAAGCTCAAGCTCTCCCGCATGAACATGGCGGGCATGGGCACCGGCATGATGAAGATGATCATGCGCCAGAAGAACGTCGACTCCCTCCAGACGCTCATCCAGAAGGCCATGAAGGCCGGCGTGAAGCTGGTGGCCTGCACCATGAGCATGGACGTGATGGGCATCCATGCCGAAGAGCTGATCGACGGCGTGGAACTGGGCGGCGTGGGCGCCTACCTGGGCGACGCCGAGGAAAGCAACGTCAACCTGTTCATCTGATCCCGCACACGCATCGCGCCCCGCGACCCGGCCTGTGTAAACAGACGGCGTCGCGGGGCGTTTTCAGGCTGTCAATCAACCTCCGCCGCGGCGGAAATGGGTCAAGGGTGAAACCCTTGCGGGGTTTGGGGCAGCGCCCCAAAGCCTTATACCGCGGCATTTTACCAAAGCGAGCGAACAGCCCGAAGGGCGATGAGGCGAGCGGCACTGCGCTGTGTATGGGTTCATCAACGATCTGCGCGCCCCGCGACCCGGTCTGTGCCAACAGGCGGCGTCACGGGGCGCTTTGTCATCACGCATAGCGGTCGATACACCAGCTCTTTGCCCACGTATCTGTGCAGTGTTTGGTACGGCGCCGTGTAGCTGTCCATTTGCTTGATATGGCCGCCGCCGCCGCTCGCCTCATCGCCCTTCGGGCTGTTCGCTCGCTTTCGCGTTTATGCTGCGGCATAGGGCTTAGGGCGCAGCCCCAAACCCCGCGAGGGGGTTTCACCCCCTCGACCCCGGATCAGGGCTTCGCCCTGAACCCGGGGCCGCTGCGGCGGGGGCGGGCGGCTATCCGTCACACTATCGCGCCTTGCGTGAGAACCGCAGCGTCGCCAGCCCGTAGAACACAACCGCCGTGCCCATCAGGATCAGCAGGCTAACATAGGCGGGCAGCGCCTGCCCGCCAAAGCGGAACACTACGCCCATTTCTTCCTCAAAGGCCTGCGCCGTCGCGGCGGGCGCGCCGGCAAACACCTTCTCCATTGGCCCGGCCATCATCACCTGACGGATCAGCACGGCCGCGTGCGAAACCGGGAATAGCTTAATCACCGTCTGCACTGCGGCGGGCAGCATGCCGATGGGCAGGTAGATGCCCGTCAGAAAACCCACCAGCGTGCCCAGAATGCTGCTGGCCGTGCCAAACGCGTTCTGGCTTTTGAAAAACGAGATGAGGAAGGAAACCAGCGCCGTGTTGCACAGCGCCGACAGCAGGATCAGCCCCACCACTTCCGCCGCCGGGCCCAGGGCCAGCGCCGCGCCGCCCCGGGCGACGATGTAGAGCTCCGCCAGCGCGAACGCCACCAGCGACATCAGGCTGCCCACGAGGAAGGAGGCCGCCTCGTACCCCGCGACAATCTTGCCGCGCCCGGCCGGCGAGGCGCTGAAATCCTTGCTGATCTTATGCACCTTATCGTCCACCATGGTGCCGAACGCACCCATGACGGTCGTCATGGAGGTAATGGCCAGCAGCCCCGCCATGATCCAGCTGTCCATCATGGGCTTGACGCCCGCCACATTGGGCAGGCCGGACGCCCACGCGTCCCCCAGGAACAGCAGGTACAGTGAAAAGATGATGATGACCGCCAGCAGCGAGAAAAAGACGGACGCCTTATCCCGGAAATAAACCTTGAGGTTGCGAACAATCAGGGCTCTCATTGGCGAATCTCCCTCCCCGTAATGCCGATGAAGGCGTCGTCCATGGTGCCGTTGAGCACCTCGAAGCCGCTTACGAAACCGCGCACCCGATCCAGCACGGGCAGGGCTTCCAGCGTGGAGCCCAGCTTGACGGCCACCACGTCCGTCATGCGCACGGTGGCAACGCCCATTTCGACCAGCGCCGCCATCAGCCCGGCCGGGTCGGAGGGCGTCAGGCGCAGCTGATCGCTGGCGTATTCCTCCTTAAGCGCCGTGGGCGTCCCGCGCGCGGCGATCATGCCGTTATCGATCACCACCACATAGTCCGCCTCGGCGGCCTCCTCCATGTAGTGGGTAGTCAGGAACACGGTCAGCCCCGTCTCCCGCTGCAGCGTACGGATGCTCTCCCACACGCTGCGCCGCGTCTGCGGGTCCAGCCCCGTGGTGGGTTCGTCCAAAAACAGCACGCGGGGCGTGTGCACCAGCGCGCGGGCGATATCCGCCCGGCGCTTCTGCCCGCCGGAGAGCTTGCCGTACGGGCGGCGCAGGAAATCCGTGACGTCCGCGGCAAGCGCGGCGCGCTTCACCGCGTCGGCAAGCTTCCCGCGCAGGGTGGGGTACAGCCCGCCGCGCACGCGGATGTTCTCCTCCACCGTCAGCAGCGGGTCCAGCACGTGGTCCTGAAACACCACGCCGATGGACGCGCGGATGGCGTCGTCCGCCTTGCCCAGGCGGTGGCCGTCCAGCAGCACCTCGCCCGCGTCCGGGCGCAACAGCGTGCACAGAATGTCGATCGTCGTGGATTTGCCCGCGCCGTTGGGCCCCAAAAACGCGAAGAGTTTCCCACGCTCCGTGTAAAAATCCAGGCCGTTGACCGCCTGAACCGATCCGTATGCCTTTTTCAGCCCCGATACCTCGATGACCTTATCCACCGTTTGCCTCCTGCCCGTGCCGCTCCGGCTTTCGCCCGACCGGCCGTCTGTGATGCCCGACGATGGCAGTATACCATTCCCGACGCTTAGGAAACAACGCGGTATGGATTAAAAAGGCATTAAAAAGGCGGGGTCGGCGCGTCCGCCGCCGGAATGCCGCGCGCCTTGCGCCGGCCGGCCTGCGATACGCGCGTTCACCCCGCAAAAAACAGCCCTCCGCCATCCGGAACGACCGCCCTAAACCGCACGGACGCCAGAACGGCACAGTCGCTAGGTTGCCCGGTAGACGACCCGGCGCCGTCCCCCGGTTGTATGGGGGAACGGCGCCGGGTCGTGTGATCGGGCTGTCTTTCGCCGGCTTGCGTGGCGATTCGTCTGCCTCAGGCCATCCGGTTCAACCGAAGCATATTGCCGTCTCCGTTGTTCCCCGGATGGTTACCCTTACCGTATGCCGTCCGGTTCGGCCGACGTCTTTCGTGGTTTTTCCAGCACAGCGGCGGTCCCAGTTCCGGACGCGCTTTTTCTCACCATCCATAGCAGCGCGATCAGGCTCACGCCCAGCGCGATATGCCCAAGCCCGCTCACGCCGGAAAGCGCGCCGTCCGCCCCGCGGGACAGCACCGCGCCCTGCGCCTGCGTGAGTCCGCGCACGAACAGGCCCGCGACCGTGAGGTTGAGCCCCGCGTGGTACAGCCCGATCCAGCCCGCAAGCCCTTTGCGGCCCGCCAGCCCGAACGACTTGTCCAACAGCGCCAGCAGCAGGAAAAACAGCGTGCCCAGCGTCAGGTAATGCACGTGCACCAGCGACAGGGCCGTATCCCCCGCAAAACCCACCGCTTTGGTATACTCCCGGAAAAACACGCCCCCGGCCATCGCCAGCAGGGCGTAGACGATCGCCGCGCTCACCCAGCGCTTCGGCATTCAGGCCGCCTCCCTTCCGCTTTCGGGGGCCAGTTGCCAGCCCATCCAAACGACCCAAACGTAGGCCAGTGTCTTGGGGATCATCAGCATGCCGACGAGGGGTACGGTTTCGCCCCAGAACACCACCGGCGCATAGAACCCGAACGAAAGGAGGATCGCCAGCCACAGGCGGCCAAACACCCGGTCGTTTGCCCGTTTGGCTTGGAGGTAGAACGCCACGATCAGGATCACGCCCATCGCGGCGAAGGGAAGGTTGCGCAGGATGCCCCACAGCAGCGGCTGACGGAACGTGAGCCAGTCGTTTTGCGGCAGCAGGCACAGCGCGACCCGCAGGGCCGATAGCCCCCACAGGACTGCCGTGAGCCCGCGGCGGCCCGTTACCCGGTAGCGTTCGCGCCATACGTAATACAAAAGCAGGTAGAACACCGTCATGGTAATGGACGTGATCAGCTTGCCGATGCCCAGCGCGGCGGCGTTGGCTTCCAGCCCGCCGGTCCACAGCGACCAGACGCGCGGCACCAGATGAAACGCGTCGCCCGCGCCCAGCACCACCGCCATCGCGCCGAACAGCCGCACCAGCGGCCGACCGTTCGCGCGCCGCAGCATGAGGAAGCCGACCGTCAGCACCCCCGAAAGATACGCCACATCAAACAGCGTTTCCAGGATCGCCTGGCCCATGGATCATCCCTCCCGATTTTCCAGGATACGATCCAGTATGTCCAAAAAAAAGCGAAGGCAATCCTCATTCTGCGTGAGCAGGGAAAAGAGATTGTCCGTCACAAACTCGGCCATGCGCTCGGGCGTGAAATCACCCTGCCACAGGTCGGGGCGAATCCGGCTGTCCGTTAGCAGCCAGTCCAGCGCCAGCGCGCGCACGTCCGTCCGTACCAGCGCCATGCGCTCGCGGCCCGCCTCGCGCGCGCTGCCCAGGTCCAGCATCAGGCGGCCGGCGGGGCTGTGCAGCGTTTCCGTGAGCGAGGCGTGCAGCGCGCGCACCTTCTGGCTGAACGTTCCCGCGTACGCCGTCTGCCGAAACGGGCGTAGCGAACCCCGCCAGCCGTTCTCGGTGATCGCCAGCAGCAGGGTATCCTTATCCTTGAAATAATGGTATACCGTGCCGGGGGCGATGCCCGCCCGTGTGGCCAACCGGCGGATGTTCAGACCTGCTGTGCCTTCCGCCGTGACGATATCCTGCGCGTGCGTCAGCAGAATACCGCGTAAAGCGTCGTTTTTCTTTCGCATGCTTCCCTCCGTGAAACGAGACGGCGATGATTCCCCTGATAGTATACATGGGAATCCTGATCCGTCAACGGAGGCTGGCAGATCACATGCCCCTCGCGGCACGCTAGAGAGGCTTCCGAATCGCGGCATATGCTGTTTGCAGCCAATCAGGCAGCGCAATGTGAACGTTTACTGGCACCGCTTGCGGGCCCGGAGCCAATGGCACGGTCGGCGGACGGCCGCGCACAGGCGTCCCACGGTTCTTCACCCGGATAAACTGGTGTCAGGCAGGGAGCGCAGTCCATGCGTTCGGCGTCTGCTGCGCGCCAACAGGCCCTGCCGCGGCAGGTTCGGGCGCGCCCTTGACATCCGGCCTTCCGCCATGATAGGATGCGTAAAGAGGCATGCGTTACCAAATTTGGGCCTATGAGGTGAGCGTATGAAAAAAACAATGAGCGCGCTGCTGTCGGTTCTCCTCCTGGTCGGCCTGGTCTTCAACGCTTCCGCCGGCACCTCCATCTCCTCCTCGGGAAGCAGTTCCTCGAACGCTGGCATCAAGGATTTCCTGTTCAGTGAAATGAAGGACGGTATCGGGTGCGGCGTCTGCCCCGTCTACACAGCGCCCTCGCTGAACGCCTTTCGCGCAAACGACGGCAAGGCCACCTGCGCAACCGATTATCCCTTGTTCATCGCAGGCTTCAATCCGGAAGGCTGGCTGCTGGTTCGTTACAGCACCAATAGCGGCAGTACCCGGGTCGGCTATATTCCTCCGAGCTATGTGAAAGGCTTCAGCAGCTCAAAGAGGATCAGTTTCTCCTATGTTCAGGCAACCGCCGCCTCTTCCCTCTACGTGACCGATAACCCCATGAACAATTATTCCGCATTTGCCGTTTTGGATCCCGGTGAAGCCTACTATATTCTCGGCTCCTACACCTACTACGGCAACTGGTGGTACATCGAGTGCACCGTAGACGGCCTTGTGGCCCGCGGTTTCATCGAAAAGTAACCCCCCACACAACGGCGATTTAGTAAAAGCGCTGCGCAGGGCGATCCGACAGCGCTTTTTACGTTCCTCTGTCTACGGATGGCGCGCGTGGGGGGATTGGCCGTTTGCGAAGCTCCACACCGCAGGCTCGGCCGCGGGATCCTTTCCCGCCGGTTGCGGGAACTCCCGCCGACCGTCGGCGGCCGCCGGTTGCGGCCGGCGCCCCTCTGTACGGGCCGGTTGAGGGCGAAGCGCATTTTCGGCGCCGTGCCGGCCCCATGGACAGTCACGTGAACAACCCTCTGAATGAAATACAGGCACGCAAAAGGCCCACAGCGTTCTTGCGAATGCCGTGAGCCTGTTGGCTCCCCAGGTAGGACTCGAACCTACAACCCTTCGGTTAACAGCCGAATGCTCTGCCATTGAGCTACTGAGGAATATTGGAATGCGGCGGCGATCTACTCTTCCGGGCCGTTACCAGCCAAGTACCATCGACGTGCTGAGGCTTAACTTCTGTGTTCGGGATGGGAACAGGTGGAACCCTCAGGCCATTGCCACCGCAAAGGGTGAACAGATTTGTGT
>JAAYUF010000086.1 GCA_012517815.1 Clostridiales bacterium | reverse complement strand
CAAGGCATTTCAATCCACGCCCCCCGTGCGGGGGGCGACACCACCGCCTGTGTGGCCGCCGGCAAGGCCATTGTATTTCAATCCACGCCCCCCGTGCGGGGGGCGACAGGCATAAACAAGGTTACTCTCTACGACTGGAAATTTCAATCCACGCCCCCCGTGCGGGGGGCGACGGCTGCGCTGGCGGCGGCTGTGTCGGCCCTGTGATTTCAATCCACGCCCCCCGTGCGGGGGGCGACTTATGTCGGGGATACCGCTGCTTGATTCGCTCACATTTCAATCCACGCCCCCCGTGCGGGGGGCGACTGCCGACAAGTCCATGAAGGACATGAGCCAGGCCATTTCAATCCACGCCCCCCGTGCGCGGGGCGACTGCACAAATACCCAAAAACCTATGCTCCGATCCCGTCCGTTTTGTACAACCGGCACAAAACGGGCCTGTGGATCCGTTTAAATCTCCAAAAGTGCTGCGTCGGAACCGACCCGTATTCCATTGTCAAGGTGCGAACCTCCCGGTGAAACCGTGTTCGCTTCCCCTTCGCACTGGGGGCGCCTCAGAGGATCAGCGTATCTTCCATGTCCGGGGCAGGCTTGGCTCCCACATGGCGAACGTTGCGCTCGGTGCGGTTGCCAAGCGTGTAGTAGCGCAGACTGTCCAGCGCGGGGTCGATCAGCCCTTCCAGCCGATGCTGCAGCTGCTTGAGCTCCGATGCGTCCAGCACGCACTCAAAGACGCTGCACTGTACGCGAATTCCGTGATCCTGACAGCACCTGGCCACCTGCCGCAGCCGGCGGCGGCCCGCGTCGGTCTGGGTGTTGACGTCGTAGGTAATCAGCACCAGCATGGCGGTTCCTCCTACTTCCACATCAGGGGCGGATACGCGTCCAGATCGCCGCGCAGGGCGCGCGCCAGCAACAGCGCCTGCGTGAACGGGATCAGCCCCCACTCCACCTTCTCGTCCAGGTAGGGGTGGGTGATCAGCTCCTGCTTGTGCGTCTGCCACGCCGTCAGGATCGTTTTGCGCTGGGTGTCCGTCATGCGCACGGCGCCGCCCGCCTCGCGGGTGAAGCCGCTGTCGCTCACCTGCCGCAGGTTGATCAGCGAAAGCACAAACCGGTCCGCCAGAGGCGCGCGCAGTTCCTCCAGCAGGTCCATGGCGAGGGAGGCCCGCCCCGGGCGGTCGGTATGCAAAAAGCCCACATACGGGTCCAGCCCCACCGTTTCAAGCGCGGTGGCGCATTCGCGGGCCAGCAGCACGTATACGAAGGAGAGCAGCGCGTTGACATTGTCCATCGGCGGCCGTTTGGACCGCCCGCGGAAGTAGAACGCGTCCTTCTGCTGGAGGATCAGCTCGTCCCAAACGGCGAAGTACTGCGCCGCGGCCTCGCCTTCGATGCCGCGCAGCGCGTCCACGCTTCCCGCCGCGTCCAGCGCGCGCAGGCTGTCCCACAGCGCCCCCGAAGCCCGGATGACGCGCGCCGCGTCGATGCGGGGGCCATGGTCGCGCAGGGCGCGTTCCAGCACCCAGCGCGCGTTGAACAGCTTCCCGATGAGGAAGCTTCTGGCATAGCGCGCGCAGCCCTCGGGCGAATCCGCCTGTCGGTACTGCTCCCGGCGCAGGAGCACGTTGCCGCGCGTTTCGCCGACGATCCCGGCCAGGAACCGCCCGTGCATGTCCAGAAAGGTGAGCGCTATCTGGCGCTGGGCGCACGCCGCCATCAGCATCGGGGTCGCTCCCGCGTGGCCGAAGGTGACGATCCCCTCCAGATTGTGCAGGGGGAACTGCCCCAGCTTCTCCCCTTTTTCCTGTACGACGACCGTTTCGCCTTCCAGCGAAAGGTAACGGTCGGGCGAGGTTACGTACAGCGTGTTGTTCAGCTTTCGCACGGCGGGCCTCCTTCCGGTTCCTCCTGCCGCAGGCGCTTTGCGATGTAGGCGGCGGCGCTGCTGCGGCCTATGGCGAAGGGCAGGCAGACCTCTTTGAGCGAACAGGCGTTGCAGCCCTTGTGAGGCTTCGCCCCGGGGGTGTGGCCGCGGGCGCGCAGCCGGTGCATGTCCAGAAGGCAGGTGCGGACCGTGTCGCGCAGATCGTCATCCAGCGTCACCGCTTCCCGGCGGGCCGTTTCGCCGTAGTACAGGTACCCCAGCCGGATGGGCGCGCAAAGGAGCATTTCTTCCAGGCACAGGGCCTGACCGCAGAGCTGCAGGCGGTCGGCGTCCGTTTCCTTGGGCCGCCCGCGTTTGTATTCCACAGGCGTCGGCTGCCACAGGCCTTCCTCCCCCGGCAAGGAGATGCCGTCTGGCTGGCGGTGAAACTCCACCACATCGCACTGGCCGCTCACGCCCAGCGCGCGGGAATGGATGCTCAGGCCGCGCAGGAGGAGCGTGTCGCCCCGCTTCTCGCGGAAATCCGCGTCGTGCGCGCGCTCGTGCAGCAGATGCCCCTCCGTTGTCCGAAGGTTTTCCGCCCACTGGTTTTCCAGCGTGATCAGCGCCCACTGGCGCCTGCAGTAGGCGTAGTGCTGCAGGCCGCCCAGCGGGAGCCAATCGTCCTCGTCATAAGCCATCGTCCACCTGCGGCGTAAGCCCCGGCAGGGGGTCCAGCGTGATCTCGTAATCGTCCACAGCGCGCGGCACGGCGACTTCCGGCTTCTGGCGGATCCGCAGGGAGCGGTGCACCCGGGCGGAGGAGTACTGCCCGCTCTTGGACTCGTGCCGCCACCAGTACACGCGGTTGACCTCCATGCTGCCTTCCGGACGGGCGGCGGAGGCGTCGTTTTCAAACAGGGTGAGGAGCGCCTGATGCACGGCCTCGGCGTCCGCGTCCGAAAAGCCCGTCTTCTCGGCCAGCTGGCAGTTGATGCTGCCGTAGAACACGTACAGGCCGTAGGGGATGCGGTGCTTCATGCCCATGGTGTCGGAGCCGCGGCTGTCCCCGGTTTCGTTGCTCACGCTCTTGGTGATCTGCACGCTCAGGATATCCACCGGCGACTGGCTGAAGGCGCTTTGCACCGTCACCGGCCCGCGCACGCCCACCGAGGCCAGCGTGGCGTTTTTCAGCGCGAACACCTGCCCGAAGGCGCGCACGTCCAGCCATTTCTCGCACGCCATGCGGGCGAACGCGTCCTTGTCCTTCTCGGCTTTCAGGGCGGGGTCGGCGTTTACGCGGTCGTGCAGACTCCTGCAGCCGTCCGCTGCGCGCTCGTCGGATTGCACGAAGATCGGATACCCCATATCCATCAGGCGGTTGCGAATCTTCCGCTTCAGGCACACGTCGGAGATTTCGCCCACGCCGTCGTAATTCTCGCGGGGCCGGTTGCCGTTGAGGGGGTCGCCGTTGGGGTTGGCGTTGGTGACCGACAGGATGACCGCAAAATCGATTTTGTTCGTCAGGGCTGCCATGGTTACTCCTCCTTTTGCGCCTCTTTGGCGGCTTTCTTCTGATCCCGCTCGTCCGCGAACGCCTGCTTCTGGCACGCGTAGCCCAGCAGATAGGTCTCCTCCAGCGGGGCGTTGGTGAAGCCCTCGGTGCCCAGCATGGAGATGACGCTCAGCATGCCTTCGTTCAGCGCGATAGCTTGCTTCCATTTTGGACTCTCTCGTAGTTTACTTTGGTAGGGGCGAAGCCGATCCGCCAGCACCGCCCAGCTGCGCGCGGGATGCCGCGCGAACGCCGTCATCAGCCGCTCGGCGTTGGTATCCCGCCGTTCGAACGACAGATCCAGTGTATTGCGCTCGATCGCCTCGGCATACGCCCATGCGCGGCCGAACAGGTAGCTGCGGTCCCTTACCTCGGTCTGTAGTGCCATATCCCATACCTCCTCGCGTTTTTGGTCGTTTACCGCTTTGCGGATGAGCGCGCACGCGATGGACAGCGCCTTGTCGCGCTCCGCGGGTTCCAGCGCGGCGGCCTGGGCCGCGCGGCGCGCCGCCGAGGATACGAGATCCGCGGGCAGGCGGGCCTGATCCACGACGCAGGGCAGCAACCGCTCCACGCCGCTTTTAAGCAGCGGCTCGCCCACGCCCTCGCCGTAGGCGGCCTTGATGATATCCGCGGGCGCCGGCGCGCCGATGAAACGGATGCGTTTGTAGCGGGGCTTGCCGTCCTCGCCCATGCCGTCTGGCACATACCGGTAGGTGTGCAGCCACGCGCAGGTGGTGTGCCAGCGCTTGATCCGGTTTAAGAAATCCTCCGCGCGCATTTCGCGGTAGTAGAAGATCGAAAGCCGGCCGGGCGTGGCCGCGTTCAGCCCCAGCACGATCGCCTCGGCCTGCGGGTCCAGCCTGTCCTGATAGCCGCGAATCGCGCTGTTCAACTCCCTGGCGAAGCTCTCCTTCAGGCTGACCACCGTCCCGACGGCGAGCTCGGGCATCAGCTCGCCCAGGCTTCCGGCCAGGGCGACGGTATCCGCGGCGGGCGAGGGCAGCGCATCCCCCCCGGTGCCGAAGGTGAGCACCACCTGCTCCCCGTTGCGGTAGCCCTGCCGGCGGATCAGCCATTTGAGCGCGGCGTGCGCCTTTTCGGTGGTTTCCCGCCCGATCACCAGCGCCTCGGCCGCGTTGTCAAACCGGCCCCGGTAGGTAAACCCGCCCGAATCGTTCGCGGAAACCAGCTTGGCGCTGTCCCCCGGGTAGCGGATGTACTTGGGGCTTACCCCCGACACGGCCTGCTCGGTGCCCAGCACATAGCACACGCCTGTTTCGGCGGGCAGGCTCCGCTGATACCGGATAAACGCCCCGGCCACGGAAGGTTTCATCCATACGCGGTCCTCGGACTCCTCCGCGCGGCATACCCGAAAGCGCACAAACGCGTCGCCCGGCTTGCCCGTGCCGGCCCATTTGGGCGAAACGCCCCCGCCCTCCTCCTGCGTAAAAATGCCCGCGTCCATCAGGTCCCGGATCAGGCAGCCCTTGCGCACATACGCAAGCCAGGCCTCCGCGTCGGGATGGCGCTCCGGGGAGTCGCACCACGCTTGCAGCGCTTCCACGTACAGCGCGTAGGGGGAGGGCTCGCGCCTCTTCTCGTCAAACCAGCTTCCGTAATCCCCCGCCAGATAGATCAGCTTGTCAAACAGGGGCATCGGCTCGGGGCTGCTGGTGCGGGAGGCGGATTTTTCGGTGCAGGGGATTACCGTTTCCTGTTCGCTTTTGACGGAGATGGCCCGTGCCAGGTCGGGCAGCCAGTGGCCGTCCCCGTCGACGGCGACCTCAAGCTGCGCCTGCTGCGTGCCGTGGTACAGCGGCAAAAGCATCGGCGTTTCATCCGGGTTGCCGACCTTCCCGTGCCGCTCGCAGGCGTCGTAGACCTCGTAGAGCTTCTGCATCCAGCTCATGGGCATTCCTCCTCAACGGAGCGCAGGTTCTGCCCCACGGCAAAGGCTTTGGGCGCCATGCGCTTGACCGTGCGCCGCACCGGGCAGGCTTCGGGCCGGCAAAAATCGATCACCCCGCCCCGCATTTTGGGGTACCAGAAACGCGCGACCATCCGCCCGCCCTCGCCCTCGTCGCCATAATCAAACCCGTGGAACATAAGCCCGAAGGACATTTCCCCCAGCGCGTCAAACGCGCCCGCCTGCCGTTCGCCTTCCAGCGGCTCTACATAGCCCTGGCATTCCCGCGTGCCCAGGAAGATATCGCGGCGGCCGCCTTTTTCAATGCTGCGCTTCGCCATGCAAAAATGCTTGTCCTCGTTGCGGTCCGCCGCCAGATCCGGCCGCAGGGGGTTCCATTCGAAATGCGCGCGCACCTCGTAGCGCACGTCGCGCAGGTAGGTGTAGATGGAAAGCGTGGGCGGGCTGTCCCCAAGCGAGATCGGCCGGATGCCCTTGCTCTGGCTCTGAAACGGGTTGAGCACCCGAACGCTGTCCACGTGCCACTGAAAGGTCGGCTTCCAGTAGATGCTTTCGCACACCCCCTTGAGCGCCTCGTAGGTGGGCACAAGGTAGCTGCACTTTTCGCCGCCGACGCGGGTCACCGGATCGCTGAACAGCGCGAAGCGGCCGGTGAGCAGGAAGGTGACAAGGTTCGGGTTGTCCATGGTGTCCCTCCTTATGAAGTTCTGGTTGGTGTGTGCTGATGGTCACGATTCATGGCTTGAAGATGAATTCGCCTTCCCGGCCCGTTTTTCCTCCCGCCGCCGTATCCCGCCATTGTGGACGGGTAACCCCCGGCTTCGGCCTGCGGAAGGAGAGCGCCCGCCGGCGCGCCGGTCGGCCGGGCTGATCTGCAAGAGCCAACCCCCGGCCTGCCCGGAGGCGGCCGTTGGCAAAGCCGTCCCGAGGCGAACCATGCCTGAAGAGAATCCTAGACTCATAAAGGTTCTGCTTGGAACGCGCGGTAACAACCGCGCTTCTCAACGAGCATCCCCCGGTCCGGCCGATGAATGGATGCGTCCGCCTGCGGCCGCGCGGTTCAGCTGATCCACACCGGCAGGCCCCGGCTTTCGGCCCGCAGGCCGAGGGCCTCGTCATAGGCGGCGGCGTCCAGCCCGTACAGGCCGCTGACGCCCAGCTCCCGGAGGGCGTGGCTGTCCAGCAGGGCCTGAAGTTCCTGCCGGTACACCGCCACGGTATAGCGCTGCGCGCGCCGCAGGAGCGAGGGCAGCGCCCGCGGATCGCGCGCGGCGGCGATTTCCTCCATGCGCCGCGCGCCTTCGCCCCAGGGGGCCAGCACCGCGGTGGTCGGCGCGTCCAGCGCGCAGAAGGCGTCCCCCGCCTGCCGGAAAGCCTGCGCGAACAGCGCGGGGCAGGGCTGGCCGCCGTGGTGGTCCTGATACGCGGCGCGGCCCCGTTCGTTGCAGGCCAGCAGATCCAGAAGCGTCGGGCTCCCCGGCCGGTCGCGGTCGGGGTAGCGCATCTCCGGCCCGTTCTCGCGGATGGAACGGAGGAAATACGCCCGCGTCGCCACAGGCGACAGCAGATCGGGCCGCGCGTCGGCCGGCAGGGCCGAAAGCTGGCTGCGCACCGCGAGGGTATGCCCCTGCGCGCGCTCGATCTCGCGCAGGCTGCCCAGCTGCTCCCCCTTGATGCGCACCAGCCGCAGCTCCCCAAAGGGGCGCTCGGCGTTGCGGTTGCACCGCCCGGCGGCCTGCGCGACGCTTTCCAGCCCGGCCAGCGCGCGCACCGTGAGGCCGAAGCTCACGTCCACGCCCGCTTCGATCAGCTGCGTGGCGACGCAGACCACCGGCTTGCCCGCCTTAAGCAGCGCGCGAATTTCCATAAGCAGCGCCACCCTGTGCGCCGGGCATTGGCGCGTGGTCAGGCAGTAGAGCGGCAGGCCCGTCGGCAGGAGGCTTCGCAGGGCCGCGTAAAGCTCGGCGGCCGTCTTTTTGGTGTTCAGGATGCACAGCGCGCTTCCGGCGGCGGGCAGCGCGTCCAGCAGGTCCCGGGCGATCCGCTCGGGCGGCAGGGGGCCCTCCGAAAGGAGGTCCGTGACCCGCACCCGGCGAAACGCCTCAAACAGCGCGCCCTCATCGCGCACCAGCGCGACCGGCGGGGGCAGGGGAAACACGGGCAGGGCTTCCCACATGGGCTGGGTGGCGGTGCAAAGCACCACCGCGCAGCCCATCGCGCGGGTAAGGTAACGGATGGCCAGCGTGAGCAGGTACCAGCACCGCATGGGGATGCACTGCACCTCGTCCAGGATGATCAGGCTTCTGCCCAGCGCCGCAAACCGCCGGACCGCCGCGCCGCGCCCCGCGAACAGCGTGTCCAGCAGCTGCACCGCGGTGGTGAGCACCAGCGGCGCGTCCCAGCGCTGGGTGAGCAGCTGGTGGCGCGCGGCGGCTTCGCCTTCCTCGTCCAAGGCTACGTCGCTGTGATGCTCCAGGATCAGCTCCTCCCGCCCCAGCGCCCGGCGAAACACGTCGGCCGTCTGCTCCAGAATGGTCTTGTACGGCGCGGCGTACACGATGCGCGCCATACCGGCCTTTTGCGCGGAGGCCAGTGCGAAGCGGAGGGAGGCGAAGGTTTTGCCCCCGCCCGTGGGCACGCACAGGCGGTAAACGCCCGCGCCCGCGCCCGCGTGGGACAGGCATTCCTCGGATAGGGCGGCGCGCCGCCGGTCGATTTCCGTTTCGCGGGGAAAGGCGCACAGCGTTTTTTCCAGCGCGGCGGCCCATGACGCCCACGGCGGATCGATCGGGACATCCGGGGGTAGCTCCGCTTCAAAGCGGTAGGCGTCCCACCGGTCGGCGTCGATCAGCGCGCTGTGAATGCCGCGCTGCATAAGCCCCAACAGAAAGTGCAGCGCCGTCGTGGGCTCCGCGGGCCCGCCCGCCGCCTGCGGGGAAGCGCCCCGCAGATCCCCGACGCTCTCCGCGAGCACGGCCCCCATCCGCTTGACCTCGGCGCAGGCCAGCGCAAACAGGCTGTCCAGCACCGGCAGCGCCGCCACCTGAGCGGCAAAGCGCGCTTCCAGTGCCGCCAGGTCGTCAAACCGCTCACAGGCGAGGGTTTCTTGCGTATAGACCGCGCCATGCTCGTCCACGAGGTCGGGAAGCCTGCCGTGGTGGGCGGCGACGGCCACGGCGATCAGGTCCGCGGTTGGGGCGTCCTGACGGTGCCAGCGCCTGCGCACAAACACCGCGCCTTGCGGCGCGTGGGGCACCGATCCCTTTTCCGCGGGCTTGTCGGACAGCAGATACGCCTGAAACGCATCGGAGGCTTTGCCAAAATCGTGCAGCAGCCCGCACAGGCGCATCAGCGACGGCAGGCCCAACGCCTCCCCCGTGCGCGACGCGTACGCGGCCACCGCGCCGCAATGCTCCGACAGGGTTTGGACGCGGCCGTTCCGCCGCCGCGCCAGAAGCAGGGGTTCCGGTTGCGGCATGGGGTCCTCCTTCATCAACGGCGATTCGCCGACGTTTCAGCCGCGCGGGCGGGCGCGTTGCCCCGGCGTCCGGCGTGCCCGGGGTGGAATGCCTCGCGCGGGGTGCTTTACCGGGATGCGGATATCTGCCTGCCGCCGAAGCGCGAGGTTCCGGCGGCCGAGGCCAAAGCCGCTTCCCGGCGCGCGCGGGCACGGATGGCCGGGCGCGGTTTTTTCATCCTGTGTTTGGCTATTCTTTCCATATCCGAACGCCGCGCCCCTGCCGGACGCGGCGATTTTTCTCCCGCGGCGACCGGCAAGGCGGGCCCTGCGGCGGAGCGCCGCCCGCGCGGTTGCGCCGCTTGCCGGCCGCCGCCCGGCCTGTCCGTCGGCTCGTCGTGCGGAGGGCCGACGGGCGGGCTCCCTCGCCTGTCCGACGCGGCGCCGAAAAAAACAGGATTGCCAAATCCGCTCCAGCAGGTTATCATTTGGATAGATAGCGATGTAACCATCACGACCGTACTTCGGAAAAGGTGGAACACCAGCATGGAACCGACAGGACAGGAATACAGAACCATCGTGGAAAACGCCCCCAACCTGATCTGGCGTGCGGGCGTCGATGCCAAATGCGATTATTTCAACAAGACCTGGCTGAGCTTCACCGGCCACAGCATGGAGCAGGAGCAGGGCGACGGTTGGGCGTCCGGCGTATACCCGGACGATCTGGACCGTTGTGTTCAGACCTATCTGGAGAATTTCCACCGACGGACGCCGTTTGAGATGGAGTACCGCCTCCGGCGCGCGGACGGCGAATGGCGGTGGATCAACGACCGGGGCGTGCCCTTCTACTCGGAGCAGGGTGAGTTTGCGGGCTACATCGGCAGCTGCGTGGACGTGACCGACAAGGTGGAGGGGTACCTTTATAAGGAAATGGCGCAGAAGGACAGCCTGACGGGCGTGCTCTCCCGGCAGTACCTGATGGGCCAGCTTCAGCGCAGCCTCGAGCAGGCGCTCCGGCAGCACAGCCCCCTGACCGTCGCCATGCTGGATATCGACAGCTTCAAGCACATCAACGACCGGTACGGGCACCTTACGGGGGACTCGGCCCTGCGGCTGTTTACGGGAGTATTGCAGCGCCAGATCCGCGAAAGCGATTTGCTCGGGCGGTTCGGCGGGGACGAGTTCGTGATCGTGTTCCGGTACGCGACCATAGACGCGGCCAAAGCGGTGATCGAGCGGATCGTCGGCACGCTTAGGCAGGTGGCGCTGAAAACGGACGCCGACGATATTGTGCTTACGATGAGCGCCGGGCTGAGCGACCTCGCGGATGGCCATACGGTGGAACAGCTTTTGCAGGCCGCCGACCGGCGCATGTATCAGGAGAAGCTCGGCAAGCAGCCCACGCCCGCGCCCGAGGAGTAGCGACGGGCGGGCGATCCCAGCCGCCGGGTTGGGACAGACCCGCGAACGGCTCCGCCCGACGCGGGGTTCCGGCGACAGGCACTACGCATGCGGCCGCGGCGCGGCCTGCCGGAAGCCGTCCGGGCGGGCCGCCGGACGGCCGCCGAAAAGGACCGCCTCCGTTCCCGCGCTATCGCGGGCCCGGCCGGAGAACGCCCGAGGCCCGCAGGCCAAAACCGGGCGCGTGAGCAGCGCATGCCGCCGGGAGCGCGTGAGCAACGGACATCGCCGCGGGATCGGGCGCCGCCCGGGACGCTGGGCGGCGCATACCGTTAAAAAGAACCCGTGTTTCAAAACAGAAACACGGGTTCTTTCCCATCAAAACGAGGGGAAGGAAAGCGAAACAGCGTCTGCAAACCGGAAAAAACCGCCGCCGCCGGGGTACCGGGTTGCGTCCGGCTGTCGAAGAACCCATGCCATGCGCAGCGCCGCAGGCCGCACCGCCCTTCGGGCTGTTCGCTCGCTTTGCTAAAATGCTTCGGCGCAAGGCTACGGGGCGCTTCCGGCCCGTTACATCGGCGGGCGGGGAACGGCCGTGGCCCGCGCCGGTGCAGCGTGTTCCTTGTGTAACATATCTCCTGGGAAACGTCTCCCCTTCGGTTCGCTCTCAGGCTCGTTAATCGGCCGCTGGACGCACGCTCGCCTCCGGCGGCCCCAACCCCGCAGGGACTGTTCCCGGAGGTTTCATCGGCGGGCAGGGTACGGCCGTGTCCTGCTCTGGGGAAACCCTCCCGTCTCCGGGTCGGTTTCGGCTTGGCTGAAGCAACCAAAGGCCGCGCGCTTCCCTCGGACGCCCTTGACCCGGTTGCGCCGCGGCGGGGGCGCTTGGACAGGCCGTACCGTTTACCGGGCGGCCGCCGCCTCATCCAGCGCTCGGATGAACGCTTCCGCGTCCGTCCTCCCCAGCAGATAGGCCCGGACGGCGCTTTGCGTATCAAACCAGTCGGTTTGCGGGAACACCAGCCGGGGCGCAATATCCGCGCGGTAGCGCTCGATCTCGGCTTGGGAGTATTGGTAGCGGCTGGCGTCGCCCGCGTCCCGCAGCGCCTTGAGCCGGTCGATGACCGACGCGTCCTCCCCCTGCTCGGTCTGCGCGGCGATATCCCTGTCGTAGCTTTGTAAAACGAGCGCCTGGTAATCGACCGACCGGTAGAAGGCCGGCGCGGTACCGCATGCGTTTTGCGCGTCCGTAAGCAGGATGTAATCCACCGCTTCCCCGACGCGGGCGCTTTTCGGGTTGACGATCGCCAGCCCCATCCACGCGGGAAGGCTCTCGCTCTCGCCCAGCCGCAGGAAAACCGCATCGGTGATCAGCGTCTGGCTGCTGTCCATTACCAGCGGGCAGCAGAACCCGTCCTCATCGTACCGGTTTTTCGGATCGGCCGCCAGCGCGGTTCGCAGCTTGGCTAGCTGTCCAAGCGCCGTGCGGAACACCTCCGTGTCAAAGGAATCGCACAGGCCGGTGGCCAGATACTGCGTGGCGTACAGATCGATCAGGAGGTTGAGCAGGTAGCTTTCGGCGCTACCTTCCAGCGTGATGAACGCCGTGCCCCGGCGCGCGTCCTTGGGCTTTTGCAGGTAGCTTTCGCCCAGCGCGCATAGCTGCTCGAAGGTGGCGGGCTGGTCGGCCGCCGTCATGCCCAGCGAGGCCAGATGGGCGGCCGCGCGCTGCTCGTAGCGGCTCCCGGACGACCCGTTCAGGCCCATCAGCCGAAAGCCCGCGACCAGGCTGGCGACATAGCCGGAAGGGAAGGCCGCCAGCATATCCCCGACGGTGACGGCGGCGCGGATGCTGGGGAGCAGGGTATCGGCGAGCGCGGCGATCCTGGGATCGGCGCTCAGGTCCAGCGCCAGGCCGCCGTCTGCCAGCGCGGCGAGGCAGAATTCCTGCGTGCCGATGAACGCGACGTCCCAGTCGCCCTCCGCGAGCAACTCCGCCAGATTGCCGCGATACCCCTGCTCGTAATCCACTTCGATCCTCCGCACGGCACGGTCGGGGTACAAAGCAAGGTAGGCCTGGGCGTCCGTCTCGCTGCCGGCGAGCACGCGCAGGGGTTCGGGCTGGGCCAGGGCGGCGCCGGCCGCGCCGGCCGACAGGAGCACCGCCATCACAAGGGACCATAACCGTTTCATGCTCATTCCTCCTTCGCTTCGGGCGTTACGGTGACCGTCCAGTCCCGCTGCAGCCATGTGTTTTCGGGTTCCTCCCTTAGCCAGATGCCCTCCTTCGTGGTTTCCCAGTTGGATATCCACAGGTTCAGCTCATAACACGCGGCGCGCGGCAGGCCCTGCGCAATCTCCACCGTGCCAAGCAGCGTGCCGTCCGCCTGCGCCAGCCAGCTTTCGCCGATACAGTCGCCGTAGGCCACGCCGTCCACCGTGACGCCGTGGACCGCCGCGCGCGCGACCAGCAGTTTCGCGCCGCGCCGCGCGGCCACCTCGGCGTAGCTTGGGCTGTCCCCGGGGATTGTCTGGCCCGCGTTGGCGTAATGCAGCAGATAGCCGGCGGGATCGTTCACGCTCAGGTCGTCGGGCATGAGCACGACGTTCGCGCCCTCGGCCGGCGCGATGCGCACCACGCCGTACAGCCCCTGGTAGACGCCCTCGGTTTTATACACCATTTCCTCGACCGTATAGGTGACGTCGCCCAGCCGGCAGCTTTGGCCCATGGGCGCGAAATCGCCCTTGAGCAGTTCTTCCTTCCAGCGGCCGCCGTAGGACCAGCCAAAGAGGTCCGCCGTCAGGCTTTGATAAATCGCGTAGGCGACGCCGCCCAAGGCCAATAGCAGCGCGAGCGCGATCAGCGCCGCGCGCAGGGACGGCCGCCGCGCGCCTTTGGGCGCGTCCTCCAGGGCAATGAGCGTCTGCCGGACCCGGTGCGCCAGCGCCGGGGGAACCGGATCGTACACGCCGGACCAATCGATGCGGTTCATGGCTGATCCTCCTTGAGCAGGTCGCGCAGCGCAAGCCGCGCATAGTGCAGGCGCGAGCTGACCGTCCCCCGGAACGTGTGCAGGAGGGACGCGATCTCGGCCACGCTGTAGCCCTCCAGATAGTGCAGCACCACCGCGACGCGCTGATCCTCTGGCAGGCTGTCCAGCGCGTCGCGCAGCTCAGCATGGTCGGCCGGCCGCTCCATCGCGTCCTCGGGCGGCGTTTCCATGGGGACGACGCGTTTTTGCCCGCGGCGGATGTTGATGCACTCGCGGATGAGGATGCGCACGAGCCAGGTTTCAAACAGCCGTTCGTCCCGTAGCGCGGACCGCTTCTGCCACGCCTTCACAATGGCCTCCGAAACGGCGTCCAGGCAGTTGGGCTCGCTTTTCAGATAGCCGCGCGCAATGTGGTACAGTCGGTTTTCCAGGGCGGTCACGCGCTCCCCGAAATCCTCTCTGGTCATGGTGCCCCTCCCTTACGGATGCTCACACCTGTTAGACGTACGGGGGGTACGGAATATTGAACGGGAGATAAATTTTGATGAGCAAGGTTGCAAGGGGCGTAGCGCCGCGGGCCTGTTCCGCCCCCGCGGCAGACGTCCCCCCGCCGGCGCGCGGCGGGGACGCTACGTTTTCGCTTTTCGCCTGCCGGCAACACAAAAGGCGCGGGACATCGCATGTCCCGCGCCACAGAGGGTCGAAGAACCGCCGCCGCTGCGGAATTGGGGCCAGAATGAAACCCTTGCGGGGTTTGGAGCCGAGCCCCAAAGCCTGCTGCCGGTGGATTTTGCCAAGGCGAGCGAACCGCCCGAAGGGCGACGGGGCGAGCGGCACGGCATATTGCATGGGCTCTTGGACAGCCTGAGGCGCGGGACAATGCATGTCCCGCGCCGGGCTTCCGTTAGCACGCCGTGCCGAGCCTTCGCTACTCCAGATCCTTGAGCACTTCCTCAAAGCGCGCCTGCGCCGCGGCCGCCGCGTCGGCGGGCGTCATGTGGTTGACAAGCACCTGCTGCACCATCTCGCTGAGGATGTTGTACTGCCGCACATAGGCGTAGTTCGTGTTGATGATGCCGTTGCGGGTGAAGGCTGTTGCGGCGACGCCGCCCGCGTTGGCCGATTCGTTGAAACCCTTGTCGCCGGCCGCGTGGTCAAACGAGAAGAGGATTTTGTCCGCGCTTTGCTGGATGATGGGCTCTTGCGAAGTCTTGACGATATCGGTCAGCAGCGTCTTGACGCTGTACAGCGAAGGCGTGATGTGTCCCGGGGCGGAAAGCGCAAACGTGGCCGCGTTCTCCCCGGTGCACAGGAACTTCAGAAACGCCTTGGCAAGGTCCGGGTTTTGCGTGTTCGCGCCCAGCGCATAGTAGTTGAAGCTGGCAAACTGCAGGGGCACCCCGTCGTCGGCGGTGGGAATCTCATACACCTCGTACTTGTCCAGCAGATCGGGCGCCTCGCTGAATACGCGGGCAATCACGCGACCCTGGTAGAAGGTGATTGCGCTGTTGCCCGAGCAGAACGCCGTAATCTGATCGCCGTAGCCATAGGAGGTAATACCCTCCGGGCAGTACTGCGCCAGGTCCCGGTAGAAGGTCAGCGCCTTTTCCACATAGGGGGTGTTCAGCGTAGGCTGCAGATCCGCGCCGCACACGTTTCCGCCCGCCATATTGATGAACATGTTCATCCACAGCGTGGTGGCGTTGTTCTGGCCCGCGGGCAGGCAGCAGCCGTACAGGCCGTCCTTGGTCAAGGCCTTGGCGACGGTCAGCAGTTCCGACCAGGTCTTGGGCACGGCAAGGCCGGCGGCATCCAGCATGTCCTTGCGCACATACATCATCATGCTGCAGCCCGCGTAGGGGAAGCCGTAGTCATGGCCGTTCACGATCAGGCGCGAGCCCTGGATGAAATCCTCCGCGCCGATGTCGGCAATCAGGTCGTCCAGAGGGTAGAGAATGCCGGCGTTTGCGTAGGTGCCGATGGATTCCACATCCACGGTAATCAGATCCACCGGCGCGCCCGCGTACAGGTCGGCCATGATGGATTCCTCCCGGTCGTCCATCCCGGCCAGCACCAGCTCGATCTTGGCGTTCGGGTTTTGCGCCTCGAACGCCGCTATCGCGGCGCGGGTCACCAGCACCTGTTCCTCATCGGTCTCGCCGGACAGAAAGGTGATGGTGCCGGACAGCGCGCCCGTGGTTTCGGCGGCCGCGACCGTGGCCGACAGCCCCAGCAGCAGCACAAGCGTCAGGAACAAACCAATCAGCTTTTTCATAGGATAGCCTCCTCATTTTATGTGCAGCGGACACGCCCTTCGCCGCAGGCACACGCCGGCCGGCAACAGACTCCTGCCCGCAAGCCAATCCCCCCCGCGCGGCCGGCCTACTCCTTCACCCCGCCGTCCGACCAACCGCCAATCAGTTTTTCCACGCCGAAGATGAACATCAGCAAAACCGGCACCGTCGCCACCACGGTACCCGCGAGGATCACGCCCCACGGGTACACCTGCTCCTGGGCAAACATGGCTGAAATCGACAGCGAAAGCGTCCGGTTGGTTTCCGAGGAAAGCAGGATCTTGGCATACATCAGATCGTTCCACACCAGGATGAACGCCTGAATGCCGGTAGCGATGATCGCCGGGGTCAGCTGCGGAAGCACCACCTTGTAGAAGGCCCGAAACCGGTGGCAGCCGTCGATCATGGCGGCCTCCTCAAAGCTGGCCGATACCCCCGCAAAGTAGGAGGCCATCAGCCAAACGCAGAAAGGCAGGGTGCTGGAAGTCAGCATCACCGTGTAGGCGATCAGGTTATCCCGCAGCCCCAGCTTGGTCAGGATGGAATACACCGGCAGAATCAGCAGGATGGAAGGAATCATGTAGGTATCCAGAATGAGCCGCTTGAGCAGCTTCGAACCGGGGTAGCTGAACCGCGTCAGGCTGTAGCCGGCCAGGCATGCCACCGTAATGGACAGCCCTGTGGCCGCGATGGAGGTAAACAGCGTGTTGGCGAAGCTGCGCAGGAAGTTGGACAGATTGAAAAGCACCGTGTAGTTGCTCAGCGTAGCCGCCCTGGGCCACAGGGCATAGGGGGCGTTGTACAGCTCCTGGCTGTGTTTGAACGAACCGAAAATGGCCCACGCCAGCGGAAACAGCGATATCACCACCAGCACCAGCACCGCAAGGTATAAAAAGCCCCTGCCCAGCAAGCTTTGACGCCTACAGGCCATGCTCACAGCCTCCTTTCGGCGATATCGTTCATCTTGTAGTAGAACTTGGAGCTTGCCAACAGCAGCACGAACATGATGACCCCCAACGCGGCCGCCTTTCCCAGGTTGTAGGAGCTGAAGGCTTCCCCGTACAGTTTCATCGGCAGGGTGGCCGTGGCGTTGAGGGGCCCGCCGCCCGTCAACAGGTAAATGATATCCCATTTGTTAAACAGGAAGATGAAGCGCATCAGCATGACCACAATCAGCGGCGGCAGAATGAACGGGAAGGTGATGTGCCGGAACTGCTGCCACTGGTTGGCACCGTCCACCTGCGCTGCCTCGTAGTAATCGCAGGAGATGGTTTGCAGCTTGCCCAGCACCGCGATCATGATCATCGGGGTATACTTCCACACCGATACCAGGATGACGCCGATCATCGCCAGATCGGTGCGGCCAAACAGGTTCAGGGTGTTGCCGGCCAGCCCCAGGCACACGGCGTAATGGTCCAGAATGCCGACCAGATCGTTGAACAGATAGCGAAAAATGGCGCAGGACACCACCATGGGGATGATGTAGGGGAAGATCACAAACGACCGTACGAAGGACCGCGCGGGGATATCCTTGTTGAGGAGCACCGCAAACAGCGTGCCCAGCACCGCGCAGGGGATCAGCGTGCCCACTGCGTACATCAGCGTGCGCCACAGGCTCTGCCAGAAATCATCTCCCGCCAGCACGCGCTGGAAATTCAGCAGGCCCACAAATTTGGTTTTCTGCGTAAGCATGTTGAAATTTTGCGTGCTCAGGCTAAACAGGTTATACAGCGGATAAGCGACCAGGAACAGCATAAAGAGCACCACGGGCAGGATGAGCAAAATGCCCAGGCGACGATCGTCCCGGCCTAGCTTGGAGGTAGGCTGATTGTGCTTGCGGTTGATAGCCATGTTCGGCGACACCCTCTTTTCGGTCGATATGCTATTTGTACTATAATGGATGTACAGGCGGGGGAGTAGGGCGATTATTCGGCGCGAATACACAGCATTTTCGGATTGATTTTCATCCCCCTATCCTATATAATATCTTTTTTGCCAAATTCGCCATGCTTTTGCGCGCGACAAACAAACCCGCCGCGCGGCCGGGCGCGCGGCGGGTTTTGCGGGGGAAAGCCATAGCGGCTTACGGTTCCGCTTCACCGTCGCTAAAATGGCTATCCTGCGTGAAATGTTCGCGCATCAGCTTTTCAAACGCGCGGCGGCCGTTCACCTGCGCCGCGCGGAAGATGCCGCGCACGCGGTATTGCAGAGAGCTTTCGCAAAGGAAGAGATCCTCGGCGATCTTCTCATAGCCGATCCCGCTCAAAATCAGGCTGATGATGCGCATATCCAGCTCGTCGCTGCTTTGCAGACAGCGTTCCACCCGCATCAGCGCCTTGAGCGTGGGTTCCTCGTAAAACGGGCCTCCCTGGTAGGAATCATCCGGGGCGCGGAGGGGCAGGCCGGTCCCGGGCCGGGCGGGCGGCGCTCCCGTGCTTTCCCGCTCGACGATGCGCCCCGGAACGGTGATGCGGATTTGCAGCGACTCCTCCTCGATATCCTGCAAGAAGAGCCACACCGCCACAGAATGGACGCCGATGGAGTTAAAATCCACCGTGAGGGTGGTGATGGAAGGTTTGCAGTACTGGCTGATGCGGTTGCCCTTGAACGTTGCCAGCAGCAGATGCTCCGGCACGCGCAGCCCGTGCTGCTCGCAGAAATGCAGCAGCGCCACCGCCGCGAAGTCGTTGGGGCACAGCGCCGCGTCAAACTCGTTTCGGCGCGCGAAAAACGCCTCAAAGCTCTCCGCGATGCGCGCATGGTACCAGAAGCTGCATCCGGTGGCCGCCCCTTCAAACGGGCGCAGGTGTTTTTCCATCGCGTCGCTGTGCACGATATCGTTGACCGACCGATCCCCGCACCCGACCAGCGCGAAGCGCCGGCAGCCCCTGGCCAGCAGATAATCCAGCATCTGCTCGGTGGATATGCGCCGGGAAAACGTGGCGCAGGAATAGTGAGCGTCGATATGGTCGGCATCCATGCTGGTGACGACCACGCGCCGCCTGTCGGCCTGCAGCATACCCAGCACGTTGGGCAGGCGCGCGGATTCAAACCCCACGACGATCACCGTGCGGCTGGCCGCCGCGTCGCGCTGGTATTCCGCCGCGGATTCGTATACCTTGAGCGCATAGCCTTTTTTGGCGGCCATGCGCTGGATGCCCTCGACCGTCGTGACGCAAATGGGCGTGCCCCGGCAGTCGCAGTCCCACACCACCGGGATCTCCTGCCGTCTGCGCGGGTTGCCGGGTTGTCTGGCCATAGATGCCCTCCGTCTTCGTACGCCGGTCTTGCGTTGCTGCCTGAGAACCGGATCGGCATGGACCCCGTTTCGTGAAACGGGGTGTGCCACGATTTCCATTCACGCATGCGATAAAGTCCGCGAGCGATTTGACCCTGGGGCGAGGCGCGGAAGCGAAGGCGCAGCGGCGCCACGTCTAGCTACCGTAACGAAGGCACGGGATCAAAGCGCCGTGAGGTGGAAGCGTCACCGGTTTGAGATCGAATAAGCCAATCCATGGGGCACGGCACAAATGGCGGCGGGGATGCCCGGGATCAGCGCCCCGCCGCGGGGTGCGCGCCGGTAAACCGCGCGGGGGTTGTTGCCGGAAAAACGGACAAGCGCAGGGCACGGCCGTGCCCTGCGCTTGTGAAGTTTCCCGCCTCCCGGTCGCTTTCAGCCTTGCCGAAGCGGCCGCGCGCCGCACGCTTGCCCGCTGCCCCCGCCCCGGCTCTGCCGCGGCGGGGCTACCGACAGGCCCGGTTCCCCGGCTTGCGCCGACGGCCGGGTTCTCTTCCGAAAACCGTTTATGCCTGCGCGGCAGAGCAGCCCCGGCAGGCCGGCGACCGCCGCGCCATCCGCCGGGGTGATCGCGGTCACGTCCCCCGCACCTCAAAGGCGATGTTATGCTCCTTGGCGTACTGCTGCGCGAACGAGCCTTCGGGGGCCACCAGCGTCAGAGCGGCGTTCTCCGGCAGCGCAAGGTCTCCGATCGCCAGCACGCTGGCAGGCAGCGTGACCCGCGCCAACGCGTCGCAGTCGCACAGGAGATTGTTCGCCAGCGCGGTGATGCCCTCGGGAATGGTGATCTCCGTCAGCAGGTAGCAGCCCTGAAACGCGCCGACGCCGATGCTGGTGACCGTGGAGGGGATCTCCAGCGCCGTAAGCATGTCACAGCCGAAGAACGCCGTATCGCCTATGGTTTGCAGCCCTTCGCTGAGCTGGACCGTCTCGACCGGGCTGAAGAGGAACGCGTCGATGGCCAAGGTCGTAATGCCTTGCGGTACGGTGACGGCATGCAACGCGGGCTCCGGGAAGCAGTAGGAGTCCACCGTGGTGACGACCAGGCCGTCCAGCGTCTCCGGCACGGTGATATCCACCGCGGTTCCCTGATAGCGTTCCAGCGCGACGGTACCGTCCGCCTGTATCAGGTAGAGCCAGTCGCCGGATGATACGGTATCCAGTTTGGACAGTCGCTCGTCGTAGTAGGATTCGCTGTCGCCCTCATACTCGTCCGCGAGCGCCGTCAGCGCAGGCACCAGCGCAAGCAACAGCACCAGAAACAGCACGCCAACCCGTTTGCATACCATTGAAACCGCTCCTCTCCGTCCTGAAAGCACAATCCGCCTGAGAACCGTTCCGTTTGGCACAGGGTGCACCGCATATGCGGTCAAACGCAGCCGTCAGGGGTACAACCGGCGGGCATGAATCACGGGGAAGCACATTCCGGCGCGGGGTTGAAAGGCCGTTATCCCCCGGTTTCGGTATCCGCCGCGAGGGCGTTGCGTGTTTTTGGAAATGGCCCGGTGATCGCAGACGCTGGCCAAGCGGTTTTGGGTCAAGGTTTTTGCAGCCGAGGGAGAACCCGCCGAGACGCCCGGGGCTTGGGGCACCGGAAGGTTTTCCGCAGCCCCGCAGCGGGCTCAACAGGTTGCGCTGTGCATCGGGGGCCTCGGCCTCCGGCGCCGCCGGGTTCGGCTGCCACCGGGGGAACGGGCGGCGTCTCCCGATCCGTTTCATAATGCAGGAATGCGTCAAAGGTTACGAGCGGTTTCCCTCTGGGACGGGTAGCGGAAGCGAAGGCATAGCGGCGCAGCGCCGAGCTTTGGCGACGAAGCCGCGGGGAGACATTCGCCGTGAGAGGAAGGCGTTTGAGATGTAAAACCGTAGCAAACCCTCCCGGCCTGCGGGGCTGGAAACGCCGCTTGCACGCGAGGAAGCTCGCCCGGTCCATACCGTCGCGGCGTCATGCCTGCGAGACGTTCTCCGGCATTTCCGCCATCTCCCGTCCGCCCGGCCGCCGACGAGCCACCTTTTGGACGCTGCTTTTTCACTGCTGTTACGTCCGTGGCGACCCCCGGCCATATCAGTGTAACATATCTTCCAGATGTAATACAAGTCTTCCAGGCAAACAATTCAGGGATGACCAAAGGCTTACGGATATCGGAAAAGCCTGCACAATCTTCCTTCCGAGCGATTCAACAACGAAACGCACGCCGCCCGTAATGGGAATTCCTGGCGGTTGTCATGGCGAGATAAGGTAGAATATTGGACCTGTTGACAAAGTCGCTCCGCAACCCAGCATATGGTATAATGATTGCATGAGGTGATCGTCATGATGGGGCGGCAAAGTGGGCAAATAGCATTTGAAGTAATTGACATTGATGCGATGGT
>JAAYUF010000085.1 GCA_012517815.1 Clostridiales bacterium | reverse complement strand
TGGACCTGCAGGGCAGCAAACTGGACGCGGTGATCACCGATACGCCCGTCGCCAAGCGCATCCTCAAGGAACTCAACGACCCCAACCTTGTGATCCTGGACACCGTGACGTTTGATTCCGAGTACTACGGCATTGCGATCCCCAAGGGCTCCGAGCTCAAGGCCAAGATCGACGAAGCCATTCAGGCCCTGATCGACGACGGCACCATCGATACCCTTGTGCTCAAGTGGGACATCTACGGCGAGAACGCCGAGGAGTGATGAGGGGTACCCCCTTATACCTGCGGTAGCGCATCGGCGGGAAGGCGGCTGACCACCTTCCCGCCTTCGTTCGTCCCACGCCGTCGGGCGCGCGGCCCTGTGCCGCGCGCCCCGTCAGAATTCGGAGGATGATTATGCTTGCAACGCTCCTGATGGGCGCAACCCAGGCCGCCGCCGGAGGCACCGTTTTTGACCAGTGGTGGCTTGCCATCAAGGACAAGGCGTTGGCCGGCAATCTGGATTTCTGGGAGAACATTTATAAGGAAATCTACCAGAACATCCTTTTCAACAACCGCTGGCTTAATTACCTCAAGGGCATGGGCATCACGCTGGAAGTCTCGTTCTTCGCGGCGCTGTTCGGCCTGTTTTTGGGGATGCTGCTGGCGATGATGCGCCTGAGCGGAATCAGGCCCCTGCAAAAGATCGCGGGCGTCTACGTGGGCATCATTCGCGGCACGCCGATGCTGTTGCAGGTGCTGATCATCAACTTCGGCCTGTTCGGCTCCATCGCCATCGACCGCGTCGTCATCGGCGTGATCGCCTGCGGCATCAACAGCGCCGCCTACGTCAGCGAGATCATCCGAAGCGGCATCCTGAGCGTGGATCTGGGCCAAACCGAGGCGGGGCGTTCGCTGGGGCTGAGCTCCTGGCAAACGCTGCGGCTGATCGTCTTTCCGCAGGCGCTGAAAACCGCGCTGCCGTCGCTGTGCAACGAGTTTATCACGCTGATCAAGGAAACCTCGATTCTTGCCTACATCGCGCTGACCGAGCTTACCAAGGCGGGCGACTACATCCGCAGCAAGACGTACAGCGCGTTTACGCCCTACATCGTGTCCGGTATTCTCTACCTGATCGTGACCGGCGTGCTGACAAAGCTCTTGAGCAAGCTCGAAAGGAGGCTGCGTCAGGGTGATAACCGTTAAGGATTTGCATAAGCATTTCGGCAAGCTGGAAGTGCTCAACGGCATCAACCAGCACATCCGCGCGGGCGAAAAGGTCGTGATCATCGGCCCCTCCGGCAGCGGCAAAAGCACCTTTCTGCGCTGCCTGAACCTGCTGGAGAAGCCCACCAGCGGCCAGATTTTCTTCGAGGGTACAGAGATCACCGATCCCAAGACGGATATCGACGCGCTCCGCTGCCGTATGGGCATGGTGTTTCAGCAATTCAACCTTTTCCCCCACCTGACCGTAATGGAAAACATCACCCTGGCCCCCGTCACCCACAAGATGATGACCCGGGACGAGGCGCAGAAAAAGGCAAAGGCGTTGCTCTCCCGCGTCGGCCTGCCGGAAAAGGCGGACGCCTACCCCAAACAGCTTTCCGGCGGACAGCAGCAGCGCATCGCCATCGTGCGCGCGCTGGCCATGAACCCGGACGTGATGCTCTTTGACGAACCCACCAGCGCGCTGGACCCCGAAATGGTCGGCGAGGTGCTGGACGTCATGCGCAAGCTGGCCGAGGACGGCATGACCATGGTGGTGGTAACCCACGAAATGGGCTTCGCCCGCGAGGTGGGCGACCGCGTGCTGTTCATGGACGGCGGCGTGGTGCTGGAGGAAGGCACGCCCGGCGCGCTTTTCGCCCACCCGGCCAATGCGCGCACGCAGGATTTTCTGCGCAAGGTGCTGTAAACGCGGCTGATCCCGCGTCCATGGGACGCCGTCCGTCGACGGAGCCGATTGCTCCCGGCGCGCAAGGCGCAACGAAACCGCACGAATCACAGCAGACGGCCGGGACAGCGTCCCGGCCGCCTGCTGTGATTCTACTGCCAGGGCTTCTGTAACATCGGTTGATTCCGAAAGGTTCCAAACCGTCCGGCAGCGTACCCGCCGGCATCTGCATCGCCCGGGTCAGCTTTCCGCGGGGGATTGCGCGGGCGTCCCCTGCCGCAATCGCAGGGTGCGGGTCGCCCGTTCCGTCATGACGGCCATCACCAATAAAAACGCCAGCAGGTAAACCGGCAGCAGCCCAAGGGACGTATGCTGCGCCAGAAGGCCAAACACCAGCGGCATCAGCGTGCTGCCCGTGTAGGCGCTGGCCATTTGCATGCCCATCAGCTGTTGGGAATGCTCCGCCCCGAAATTGGCCGGCGTTTCATGCAGGAGGCTCGGGTAGACGGGCGCGCAGCCCAGCCCGATCAGCGCCAAGCCCAGGAACATCGGCGCCCGCCCCAGCGGCAGAATCATCAGGCAAAGCCCCGCCAGCACCATTCCCTCGCCCATGCGCACCATCCTGCGATCGTCCATGCGAACGCTTACAAACCCCGATACAATGCGGCCCGCCGTGATGCCAAGGTAGAAAAGCGACGCCAGCCCGGCCGCCGTTTCCGGCGCTACGTTCCAGCGCGCCACCATGTAGCTGCTGGCCCAGAGGCCCGCGGTGGTTTCCATGGCGCAGTAGCAGAAAAAGGCGACCAGCGTCGGCTTCGCGCCGGGCAGCCGCGCGCCCGCAAACAGCCCGCGGGCGTTGGTCTGCGGCGCGGCGGGCCTTTCCGGTTCCGTTTGGCCCGCGCCGCCCAGCTGCCGCCAGAGCGGCAGGCTCAGCACCAGGCAGGCGACCAGCACCAGCTGAATTCCCCCGACGCTCCGGTATCCGGCGGTCCAGCCCAGCCCGCCGGCCAGGCACAGCCCCATGATGGAAGGCCCCAGCGACGCGCCCACGCCCCAGAAGCTGTGCAGCCAGTTCATGTGCCGGGCGCGGTAATGGAGCGCCACATAGTGGTTCAGCGCCGCGTCCACGCTTCCGGCCCCCAGGCCGTAGGGAATCCCCCACACGCACAGCACCGCGAACGAGCGGGACAGCGAAAACCCGAACAGCGCGAGGGCCGTCATCGCCACGCTGACCGTCGTGACCGCCCCCGTGCCAAAGCGCGCGATTACCCGGGAACTGAAAAGACTGGACAGAATGGTTCCGCCCGCGATGATCATGGTGAGCACGCCCGCATAGCTCACCGGCACCTGCAAAAGCCCGTACATCGACGGCCACGCCGAGCCCAGCAGGGAATCCGGCAGCCCCAGGCTGATAAACGCAAGATAGATAACCGCCAACAACAGCGACGCCATGGCAGAGCCTCCCCCACACGGATTACTGGATTGCATTATATCGCAATTCGTTGGGGATATCTTGCATTTTCAAGCCAGATGCTTGTATAATATCGCCAATACGGGGAGGTGGAACCATGCGCCCCTGCGAACCGTACCGGATCGACGAAACCATGCGCGAGCTGAGCGCCCACGGCACCGAACAGTTCCCATTCCAATACTTCATCAGCCGGTACGGCGGCGGGGCGGACGACCGTTTCCCCTGGCACTGGCACCGCGAGGTGGAAATCGTGCTGGTGGATACGGGCGAGGCGCACTGCCTGATCGGCGCGGAGCGCATCACGCTGCGTCGGGGCGAAGGGCTGTTCATCCAGTCCGGCGTCATCCACAGCTACGAGGCCCCGGACGGCGTGGTCATGCCCACGCTGCTGTTTGCTCCCGAGCTGATCGCGCCGCCCGCGAGCGCCATCCACCGTCGGGCGGTGGAGCCGTTCCTGTCCGCCGGCCTTTCCCACGCCTTACTCCGGCAGGAAGTCGGCTGGCAGCGGCAGGTGCTGGACGCCGTGCGCGCGCTGGACAGGATTACGCGGGAGGATGGACCCACAATGGAGCTGGACGCGCACGCCGCGGTCTGCGGCCTCTGGTCGGCGCTGTTTCGGCACCGGGAGGAAATCCGCACGCTGTCCGCGCGGGCCGCCGCCACCCAGAAGCAGGCCCGCTTGCGCCGGATGATCGCCCACCTGGAGGACCATTACGCTTCGCGCCTCCGGCTGGAGGAGATCGCCCGCGTCGCAAGCGTCAGCGTCAGCGAGGCGCTTCGGTGTTTCCGGGAAGGCGTGCGCACCACGCCCATGGCGTACCTCAACCGTTTGCGGCTGGACAAGGCGCGCTCGCAACTCCTGAATACGAACCTGTCCGTGACGGCGATCGCCATGGCGTGCGGGTTTTCCTCGGCGGCGTATTTTGACCGGATGTTCGCAAAGCAATACGGCGCAAGCCCCTCCGCCTACCGGCTGCGGCACGGGACGGACGGCGACCCCGCGGACTGACGGGGCATGCCGCAGGCTGATGGTTTATACCGCGGGCAAACGGGGCGTGCCCCAAGCGAAATGCCATGCCTCGTTCCAACGCGTCATGCCGCAGGCAAACAGGCAGGCCGCGAGCTGACAGTCCATCCTGCGTACGGATGGGTCATGACGCGGGCTGGCACAGCATGCCGCGCGGCGGTCGGTTTTCCCGCCGTCGGGGCCGCAGGCTTGCGCCCATGCGTTGCGCGGGATCCTGCTGCAAAGCGCGCCCTGCCGCCGTCAGACTTTCCATTCCCGGCATGCTATGGTAGAATAGCACAGGTTGCCCTGTCGTCGGCCAGAAGCTACGCGCCGGTTCTCGGACTCGTCCGTCGCCCCGCCATGGTATCCTCCGGTCCCTCACGGGGCGCCGGGTCTGGGCAACCGTTTGCGGGAGGCTCGCCCAATCCGCCGCCGTAACGGCGAGGGACCGGCGGCAGCCGGGTATCACACCGGCGTTTTCTTCGGCAGGCCAAACCTCCGCGCGCCGTGCGGCAAAGTGTGCCATGCCGTGGGGGGAAGCAAGCCTGGCAGGGACGAAGGCATCCCCTTGCCGCCGGGCCCGGTTCTCCCCGGCCTTCTACCCGGGGTAAGCATCTGTAAAATTCCCTCCTGGGGCCTGCCTGGGGCAGGGATTGCGCCCGCCGGACGCGAACCAAGCCATGAACAACGGGACGAGGTGTACGAAGTGATGAAGCGAACTCTGGCCTTACTGCTGTCGCTGGCGCTGTTGCTGGCGCTCCTGCCCGCGCCCGTCGCGGCGCCCGGCGCGTCGGCCGAGGGCGAAGGCTACGAGCCCATGCAGTACGGCGACAGCGGCGACGCCGTCGCCGCCGTGCAAACGCAGTTGCAGGCGCTGGGCTACTACAGCGGCAAGGTGAGCGGAAACTTTCTGGACGGCACGCGCGCGGCGGTGCGTCAATTCCAGAAGGATTACGGCCTGAAGGTCACGGGCATCGTCAACGGCGAAACCGAGGCCCTGCTGCTCAGCGCCGAATACCGCTCCCTCACCACCGGCGATTCGGGAGACGACGTGCTGCGCCTGCAGGAATACCTGCAAACGCTCGGGTACTACAACGGCAAGCTCAGCGGCGACTACCTGGAGGGAACCACAAGCGCCATCCGCACCTTTCAGGAGCGCAACGAGCTGGTGCCTACCGGCACGGCGGATATCGACACGCAACGCCTGCTGTTCAGCTCCTCCGCGCTGGCCAAGGATGCGCCGGCCGCCACGGTGCCGCCCGACGCCGACAGCGATCTGGGCGACATCAACGACGTGGTGATGGCTGCGGACGGCGAGGCCGACGGGGCCGTCGCGGATGTGGAGTACACCAAAAAGCTCACCCGCGGCGCCAAGGGCGAGCAGGTGAAGCTGGTGCAGCAGCGCCTGACGGATCTGGGCTACTTCGCCGGTCCCATCAGCGGCAACTACATGAACCAGACCATCGAAGCCGTGAAGAAGTTTCAGCAAAACAACGGCCTCACGGTGGACGGCATCACCGGGGAAGGCACCTGGACGCTGCTGTTTGACGGCGAGCAGGCACTGAGCGCAAGCGCCACGCCGCGCCCCACGCCGGAACCCACGCCCGTTCCCTACGCCCTCACCGTGGATGTGAACAATCAGGTGACCACAGTCTACGGTCTGGACGCAAACGGCGATTACACCGTGCCCGTGCGACAGATGATCTGTTCCACCGGCATGAAGGCCACCCCCAGCGACGTGGGCGTATGGGTGCTCAACGGACGCAAGGCGCGCTGGTGCTACTTCAGCAAGTACTACAGCTACGCTCAGTACTGGACGCGCATCAACGCCTACATCGCCTTCCACTCGGTGATCTACAACCAGGTGGATTACAACGCGCTGAGCACCAAGAGCTACAACCTGCTGGGATCGCGCGCTTCGCACGGCTGCGTGCGGCTTCTGGTGAGCGACGCCAAGTGGGTGTACGAAAACATCGGCGAAGGCGTGCAAGTGACCATCACCGAGGATCTGCCGGATGATCCGGAGCTTCGCGCGGCCCTCAAGCCGCCGCCGCTGAACAAAAAGACCAAGACGCCCGTACAAACCCCGGAACCCACCGCCACGCCGGCCTATTCCAGCACCGGCATGCCGCCGCAACCGTTTCGCACCCTCAAGCACGGCAAGGAAGGCGAGGACGTGTTCTGGCTGCAGATGAAGCTCAGGGAACTGGGCTTCTACCAGGGCGCCGTAACCGGGCAGTACCTCACCGGTACCCAAAAGGCCGTGAAAGCCTACCAGAAGGCAAATCACATCTATCCCGACGGGATCGCCGGCGAAAAGACGCTGCTCTCCATCTATGCGTCCGTGCTGGCCACGCCGACGGCGACGCCCTCCCCCACGCCCGCGCCGTCGCCCGCGCCGTCGCCCACGCCCGCGCCCACGCCCGCGCCGTCGCCTTCCCCGACGCTTACGCCCTCGCCTGCGCCGACGGCTACCCCGACCGCAACGCCGGTGCCCACCCCGTCGCCTTCCAAAACGGTCGCATCTGCAACCGCCGCCACGGCATCCCCCACCGCAACTCCGGTCGGCGCCGGATCGGCTTCGGCCATGCCCAACGGGTCCGCAGGCAACGGCGCGACCACGTCCACGGCCGCCGCAGCGGCGTCCGGTTCGCCCGCAAATGCGGCCACGCCTGCCCCCGCGCCCACGCCGACCCTCCGCAGGCGCCGGGCCCCGTTGCGCAGCGAGGGGTAATCGCATGCCGCGCGTCGCGTTTCCAGCGGTTCTCTATTGAAACAAGTATTTCACAATGCGCGATTGACACCCCAATTTTAAGGATGCTATAATAAAATTCCATGTGGAAACAGCGGTTTCCCATGCAGGGCCCGAAAAGTTGGAATAATGTGACTGGGAGGTTTTCCTGTGAAAAAAACCGTGAGCATTCTCTTGGCGGCCGTATTCATGCTCTGCGCCGTCGTTCCCGCCGTTGCGGCTTCCAATAAGTACAGCCTGCCTCTGGAGGGCACCGTTCTGCAGGATCAGGCGGACCGGAAGATTAAGAACGCGACGCCGGCCGAGCGCAACCCCATCCTCGCGGGCGAAAGCCCCACCACCGGCCTGTCCTGGATGGGCGTGTACCTGCCGATGCTGGTGCAGATCAGCAACCCCACCGGTACGGTTAAGTATAACGGCGCGACCGTGAAAGCCGCCGGCGTCGGCAACCGCGCCCCCTGGGGCGGCCAGTACGCCGACGTGGTGTACGAGGGCATCCTCTACCGCACGGGCCAGACGCGTATCTCCTTCCTGTTCAGCGACAGCCTGGAAAACGGCAACCCGACGTCGGTCGGCCCCGTGCGTTCCGCGCGTATCGGTCACGTGCTGCTGCGCGAGGAGTGGCAGAGCGGCTTTATCTACGCGGGCGGCCCGCGCCGCGAGGAAAACAACATCTCCGAGATGTTTGACGATCTGGGCGCCAGCGACAAGGGCGTGCTGTTTAACCTCCTGACCAACAAATGGCCGGACTACCGCACCCGCGTGAAGGGCCTCAAGAGCCCGGACAACCTGGATACCAACGTCGTGGGCCTGCGCAACCAGATTCCCACCAACTACACCGCCAGCCCGCGCGCGTTCCTCTTTTCGGACAGCAGTCCCTATACCGACGGCTACGATCTGGCCTACAACATCAACCTCGACTGGGGCCATGAGGATTACGTTTCCCACTTCGTGTACGACGAGAACGACGGCCTCTACTACCGCTACTCCGGCGACGCGCCCTACATGTCCTACGCCAGCGCGGAGGATCGCAGCGATGAGAACGCCACGTGGTTGAGCTTTGCCAACGTGATCATCCAGCGCGTGTCCTACGAGTACACCAACAACAGCAAGATCATGCCCGTGATGCAGAGCGTGGGCAAGGGCAACGCGGATATCTTCATCGGCGGCCGCTACATCCCGGGTTACTGGGTGCGCGATTCCATCGACGGCCCCACCGTGTTCTACGACGATCAGGGCAACGAGCTGCAGTTCACCCGCGGCAAGACGTTCATCGCGGATTTCCCGCCCGAGAGCCTGTGCACCTTCAGCGGCATGGAGTAAACGCCGCGGATACGAAAAGGGACGGCCCTGCGCCGTCCCTTTTCGTATATCCGTAACCCGAGGGGCTGTGTGCCCTTCTCCGCCGGCTACCGGTCGGCCGCCCCCCGCCAGCCCGCGCGGGCCGGTCGGGGGTACCCGGCGGGCCGGGGTGAACCGGTTGCTGTCATGGACGCCTCCTCCCACGGCGTTTTCTCCCGCGGCTTCGCCGCGTAAGCGCAACGTAGCCCTGTTTCGCTTCCGTTCCCCGCCGCCGAAGACATTCGCCCGTGAGCTTTGCCGCGTTCAGGATTGAAAACCGTATCGGTCCTTGCCGGCGGCGCACAGGCTCGCGCAGGCCGCGCAGCCGCCCTCCCCGGTTTCCCGCAGGCTCTGGGGCATCGCGTCGCCGATGTCCTTCATGGCTGCGATCACCTCGTCGCAGGGGATCGGGCAGGGCACGCCGGACAGCGCCAGCTGCGCGGCTGCCATCGCCTGCGCGGCCCCGCCGACGTTGCGGTACACGCAGGGGATTTCCACCAGCCCGTCCACAGGGTCGCACACCAGCCCCAGCGCGTTCATCAGCGCGAAGGCGCAGGCGTCCGCCGCCCGCGCGGGCGTGCCGCCGTACAGCTCGCAAAGCGCCGCGGCGGCCATGCCCGCCGCGGTGCCGCATTCCGCCTGACAGCCGCCTTCCGCGCCGCTGACCGTCGCCTGCAGCGCGATCACCCGACCGACGGCGGCGGCGGCAAACAGCGCGTCCACCAGCGCGTCGTCGGTAAAGCCGTCCTCCTCCTGCGCCGCCAGCAGCACGCCCGGCAGGATGCCGCAGCTGCCCGCCGTATGCGCGGCGACGATCTTGCCCATGCAGGCGTTGCTCTCCGCGACCGCCAGCGCATAGGCGCAGGCTTTGCCCAGCCTGCCGAAACGCGCGACGTGCTTTGGCGCGTTCAGCAGCGCCGCCTGCCCGCCCACGCGGCCGGATACCGATCGCAAATCCGGCGCCAGCCCGTCCCGCACGCTGTCGCGCATGACGGCAAGCGTCTCCCGCATCCGCGCGCGTGTTTCCCGCTCGTCCACCCCATCCCGCGCGGCCTGCCAGGCTGCCGCGGCTTTCCCGATGCTGCCGACGGATTCCGCCTGTGCAAGCACTTCCGCCATGGTCTGCATCCTTTACGCCTCCCCCGCCGTCGTCCCGGTCCCGCGCGCCGCCAGATAGGACACGTGATCCACGTCCCGAAGCGCTCCCAGCCGGTCGATCAGCGCCTGATCCGCCGCGCCGTCCAGCTCCAGCGTCATGATGGCCTCGCCGCCGGCCGCGGCGCGGGATACGCGCATCGTGGCGATGTTGAGGTGGCTCGCGGCCACCTGCCCGCCGATCAGCGCGACCATGCCGGGCGTGTCCCGGTAGGTGAGCACCAGCGTGTTGGCGTGACCGGAGATGGCGGTCTCCAGCCCGTCCAGCGACTGAATCTCGATTTCCCCGCCGCCGGTGGACGCGGCCTGCAGGCGGATTTCGCGTCCGTCCGTGTTTTGCACGCGCATGACGACCGTGTTGGGGTGGGCGTTGCGCAGCCTGGCGGCGTAGAAGGTCGCGCTGAGCCCCTCCTCGCGGGCGATGGCCAGGCTGTCCCTGAGGCGGGTGTCGTCCACCTCCATGCCCAGAAGGCCGCCGATCAGCGCGCGGTCGGTGCCGTGGCCGCGGTAGGTTTTCTGAAACGATCCCCACAGGCCGATCTCGGCCTTGACGGGCTTGCCGCCCAGCAGCATGCGCGCGATCTTGCCGATGCGCGCCGCGCCCGCCGTGTGGGAGGAGCTCGGGCCGATCATGATCGGCCCGATGATGTCAAACAGGTCCATCCGGCTGTGCCTCCTCCGCCGTCTCTTCTGCCCAGGCGGCATAGATTTCTTCCGTCATCAGGCTTTCCAGCCGCCCGTCCGTCACGCGCGTGAGCGCGGCGACCACGGCCTCCGCGTCCGCCGAACGGCACAGGAGGCTGAAGTTGACCGTGGCCGCAAACGCCGTGCTCTCCAAGCGCGCCGGCAGGCTTTTGAGCGCGTAGAGCGCCTGATCCCACTTTGGGTAGGTCACCTCGAACAGCCAGCGCTGCGAAGGCAGCATCTCGCACACGCCGGCCGCCGCCAGCGCCAGCGCGCAGGTGTGGCCGTAGGCGCGCGCCAGCCCGCCCGCACCCAGCAGCACCCCGCCGAAATAGCGCGTGACCACCACGGCGGCGTCCACCACGCCCCGCGCCTTCATCGTCTCGATGATGGGCAGGCCGGCCGTGCCGCCGGGTTCGCCGTCGTCGCTGTAGCGCATCACGCCCGCGTTGCTGCCGATGATATAGGCGTAGCAGTGGTGGCTGGCGTCCCGGTGCTGCTGGCGCACGCTCTCCAGAAACGCGAGCGCGGCCTCCGGCGTGTTCACCGGCGCGGCGCGCCCGATGAACCGGCTTTTTTGTACGACGTACTCCTCGCTCGCGTCCCGAAGCAATGTTCGATAGGCTTTCATGGCGCGTCCCTTTCCGCCGGGGCTGCAAACGCCGGGCAGTGTTCTTCGTCCCATTATACCCGAACGTGCCGCCCTGCGCAACGCGACGGCGGATTCGTCGGCAATGAACATTTGTTCGTGCGATAATTGACAAACCTCAGCAAACACCGTATGATAAAGCGTGTTAAAACAAGGAGGTAGGGCATGGTAGTGTTGGGCATCGACCCGGGCCTGGCGACCCTCGGCTGGGGTGTGATCGACGCGGAAGCCGGGCGGCAGCGGCTGTTGGCGTACGGCTGCATCCAGACCACGCCGGAGGAAACCCTCCCCATGCGCCTGTTGCGGATTCAGACGGAGATCGGCGCGCTGCTAACCCGGTTTCAGCCCGAGGAGATCGCCTTTGAGGAGCTGTTTTTCGCCCGCAACGTGACCACGGCGCTGACCGTCGGCGCGGCGCGGGGCGTCAGCGTGGCGGTATGCGCCGCGTACACCGACCGGCTCTTTGAGTACACCCCCATGCAGGTTAAGCAGGCGATGGTGGGCTACGGCAAGGCCGAAAAACGCCAGATTCAGGCGATGGTCAAGCTCCTGCTGCACATGGACGCCATCGCCCGCCCGGACGACGCCGCCGACGCGCTGGCCATCGCGCTCACCCACGCGGGCACCGGCGTCGCCAGCAGCCAGTTTCGCATGAAATGAGGATAGGCTTATGATCGCGCTGGTGGAAGGTACCATCGTCGAAAAAAGCGCCGGGGAAGTGATCGTGCTGGCCGGCGGCATCGGGCTCAGGCTTTTGTGCAGCATGAACACGCTGACCGCCCTCCCGCCGGTGGACCAGCCGTGCCGGCTGTTCACGCATTTCAGCGTCCGCGAGGACTCGATGGACCTGTACGGTTTCGCCTCCCGCGAGGAACGGGCGATGTTTCGCAACCTGATCTCCGTGACGGGGGTCGGGCCCAAATCGGCGCTGTTCGTGCTGGGCAGCCTGCCGCTGGCCGATCTGCGGCTGGCGATCCTCACCGGGGATATCCCCATGCTCAGCCGCGCCCCCGGCGTGGGGAAAAAGACGGCGCAGCGCATCGCGCTGGAGCTGAAGGACAAGGTCACCCAGGACGCGCTTGCGGGCGGCGTCAGCCTGGAGGACATCGGCATTCCCGATACCGACGCGCCCGCCAAGGACGCGCTGGGCGAGGCCATGCAGGCGCTCAAGGCGCTGGGCTACTCCCCGCAGGAAGCCGCCCTCGCCCTGCGAAGCATTCAGGGGCAGGCGCAGACCGCCGACGAGATGATCCGGCTGGCGCTGCGCAGCATGGCCCAGCAGGGCTAGCGACGCCGTTGCGTTCCCGAAGGGCCTGTCCTGCTTGCTTCATGTGTCCGACCCATCCGTAAAGGAGTCTTACGATGTCCAAAGACGACCGCCTGATGACCACGGGCCTGCGCGCCGGGGACGACGAGCTGGAGCCGGGTTTGCGCCCAAAAGCCCTGCGCGATTATGTGGGTCAGGAACCCATCAAGCGCAACCTGCGCATCTCCATCGAAGCCGCGCTCAAGCGCCGGGAACCGCTGGATCACCTGCTGCTCTACGGCCCGCCCGGCCTTGGCAAAACCACGCTGGCGGGCATTATCGCCTCGGAGATGGGGCAGAACATCCGCATCACCAGCGGCCCCGCCATCGACCGCCCCGGCGATCTGGCCAGCATCCTGACCAACCTGACGGACGGGGACGTGCTGTTTATCGATGAAATCCACCGTCTCAGCCGGTCGGTGGAAGAGGTGCTCTACCCCGCCATGGAGGATTACGCGCTGGATATCATGATCGGCAAAGGCCCTACGGCGCGCAGCATCCGGCTGGATCTGCCGCGATTTACGCTGGTGGGCGCAACCACGCGCGCCGGGTTGCTCTCCGCTCCGCTTCGGGACCGTTTCGGGCTGTTGTTCCGACTGGAGATGTACAACCCCGCGGAGCTGGCCTGCATCCTTCGCCGCAACGCCGGCATCCTGCGCGTGCAGGCGGAGGAGGAGGGCATTCTGGAGATCGCCGGCCGCAGCCGGGGCACGCCGCGCATCGCCAACCGGATGCTCCGCCGCGTGCGCGATTACGCACAGATTCGCGGCGACGGCTGCATCACCTGCGACATTGCCCGGCAGGCGCTCGATCTGCTGGATGTGGACGCCATCGGCCTGGACCGCGTGGACCGCACGATGCTTTCCACCATGATGGACAAGTTTGCCGGCGGGCCTGTGGGGCTGGAAACCCTGAGCGCGATGACCGGCGAGGACGCCACCACCATCGAGGACGTATACGAGCCGTACCTGATGCAGCTGGGCTTCCTCATCCGCACCCCGCGCGGGGGCGTGGTCACCCCCTCGGCCTACGCGCATATGGGACGCAAGCCGCTGCCCGGCGAGGATGCAAACGACCCGGACGAGCAACTATCCTTCTGACGGGAGCACGAGTATTTTTGAAAACAAGCGATTTTCACTACGAACTGCCGGAGGCGCTGATCGCGCAGACGCCGATCGAGCCGCGCGACCACAGCCGCCTGCTGGTCTACAACCGCGCGGACAGGAGCGTCACGCACCTCCATTTTTATGACCTGCCCCGGTTTTTGCGCGCGGGCGACGCGCTGGTGCTCAACGAAACCAAGGTGATCCCGGCGCGGCTGCTGGGCGAAAAGGAAGGCACGGGCGTGCCGGTGGAAATCCTCCTGCTGCGCCGCGAAACCAGGGACGTGTGGGAAGCGCTGGTGCGCCCGGGCCGACGGCTGCTGCCCGGCACGTTTTGCCGTTTCGGCGGCGGGCTGCTGCGCGCGGAAATCCTCTCCTCACTGGCAAGCGGCGGACGCATGGTGCGCTTCCACTACCGGGGCGTGTTTGAAACCCTGCTGGACGAGCTGGGCCAGATGCCGCTGCCGCCCTACATCCACGAGCATTTGGTCGACCAGACCCGCTACCAGACCGTCTACGCCAAAGCCGAGGGCAGCGCCGCCGCGCCGACTGCCGGCCTGCACTTCACGCCCGCCCTGCTGGACGGGATCCGCGCCATGGGCGTTCAGGTGGTGCCCATCCTTTTACACGTGGGCCTGGGCACGTTTCGCCCGGTGAAGGTGCAAAACCTGGACGAGCACGTGATGCACGTGGAGCAATACGAAGTGACCCCCGAAGCCGCGCAGCGGATCAACGGCGCGCGCGCCGGAGGCGGGCGGATCGTCTGCGTGGGCACCACCAGCGTGCGCACGCTGGAAACCGTCGCGGACGATCAGGGCATGCTCAGCCCCGGCAAAGGGGAAACAGGCATCTTCATCACGCCCGGATACCGCTACCGCGCGGTGGATGCGCTGCTCACCAACTTTCATCTGCCCGAGAGCACGCTGCTGATGCTGGTTTCCGCGCTGATGGGCCGCGAGGAGGCCCTGCGCGTGTACGGCATCGCCGTTTCGCAACAATACCGCTTCTTTTCCTTTGGCGACGCGATGCTGATCCTGTAAAGGGCTGGCCGGTTCGCCAAAAGCCGCGGCAAAACGCCGCGGCTTTTGGCTGTTGACAAACCCATACGGGCGGCTATCGCCGCTCGCCTCATCGCCCTTGGGGCGGTTCGCTCACTTTGTCAAAATGCTTCGGCATAAGGCTTTGGAGCTCTGTCCCAAGGCCTGCAAAAGTTGCACCGTTGAGCCGGCTCCGCTGCGGCGGGGGTAAATCGACAGCCAGAAGCCGCGGCGAAACGCCGCGACTCCCGGCTTGCAAAACGCCTCCGGCCATGGGCGGCGCGTTGGGTTCCTTGGGATACGGGGAAGCCTGCGTTTCACTCGTCCCTGGGCGTGTCGGGTGAATCGGCGGCCTTATGCCCGATTTTGTTTTCGGTGCCGTTGAGCAAGCGGGTGATATTCGTACGGTGGCGCACCACCACCAGCACGAACAGCGCCAGCGCGAAGCCGCACGTCACCCACCGGCCCCAGTGCGTGGCGCACATGAGTACGGCGTAGGTGAATAACATCGTCATGCTGCCGAGGCTGATATACCGGGTGGCGGCGATTACCGCGACGCACACGGCGATGGCGATGATCCCCCACAGCGGGTTTACGAAGAAGATCACCGCGGCCGAGCACGCGACGCCCTTGCCGCCCTTAAAATTGAAGAAGCAGGGCCAGTTGTGGCCCAGCACCGCGAAAAATCCGCCGACCATCGCGCCCAGACCGGCGACCCCGAACGTTTCGCCGGGCAGGATCAGGCTGCCCAGCCAACAGGCGAGCGTGGCCTTGAGGAAATCCCCCAGAAAGGTCACCAGGCCCTTTTTCAGGCCAAGTACGCGAAGCACGTTGCTGGCGCCCGTATTGTGGCTGCCCACTGTGCGGATATCCACGCCCGCGCGGTTGCTCACCAGGATGCCGGTTGAAACGCAGCCCAGCAGGTAGCCCGCCACGGCGGTCGCGACCGTAAGTAGAATGTCTGGCATCGTTCTCTCCTTTGGCGTTGGTTGGGTCCGAAGGCGAAATGTTCGGCCGGAAGTATTATACCATGGATCGCACCGTCTGCAAAGCAACCGGCAGTCCACCCGGAGCGGTCACGGTCCGTCCCGGTTTTTTCGGTATTTTTGCGGATTTCCCGCTTCGAAACCGATTCATTTTGCGCAAAACCGCCGCAATGTTCATGGCCGGGCCTGTAAAGGCATGTGCACCATAAGCATCATTCGCCGCAATTTTTCTGCCGCTTCATAGGCTCGGGCCGGCGGCCGCACCGCCTGGGGCATGCTTGACGCCGGCGGCCAAACCGCCTGGGGCAAGCCCGATGCCGGCGGCCGCTCCGCGCGGGGCAAGCCCGATGCCGGCGGCCGCTCCGCGCGGGGCAAGCCCGATGCCGGCGGCCGCTCCGCG
>JAAYUF010000084.1 GCA_012517815.1 Clostridiales bacterium | reverse complement strand
GCAGCGGAAGCAGCAAGCGAGCGAACAGCGCCAAAGGCGCGATGAGGCGAGCGGCGGCAGCGGCCACGCAAGCATCAGCCGACAGTCCCGGGTTCAGGGCGAAGCCCTGATCCGGGGTCTAGGGGGCGAAACCCCCTCGCGGGGTTTGGGGCGGAGCCCAATCTTCCACCGCCGCAGCGGAAGCAGCAAGCGAGCGAACAGCGCCAAAGGCGCGATGAGGCGAGCGGCGGGGGCGGCCACGCAAGCATCAGCCGACACCCGCTCCATCACCGAAAAACCTAGCTCCGCCAAGCGATCGTCCCAAGCCCGCCCGCATGCAGCCGGCGGGCTTTTCCGTGCGGTTGAACCGTTTCCTCTCCGCACCTGAACAGCTCACTGTGTAGGGGGGATACGCTTTTCCAGAGCCGCAGTTCTCAGCGGTACACCACGGTCACCCCGTCGGGGATGCTGTCGGCTGGCACCGCGCCCGGCAAACAATTGAGTGTATAGCCGGTTACACTGTATTTAAAAAGTCCGAACAGGGATCGGTAGGAATCTCCTTCCAGATACAGTTCGCCGGTAAACTTACCCAGGAGCTCCGTCTGGTTTGTCCACGTTACGCCCTTTCCCAGCACAATCCGGCGCACGGTCGGGTTTTTGTAGTAGGAGAAGCCATCCGCGTAAAACGCGTGACTGCCCAGCTCCACCCCGTCGGGGATTCGGATTTCCGTGCCGCCGAACCCGACCAGCGCGTTGATGCCAAGGTAGGCTAAACTGTCGGGTAGCGTAATGGAGGTGAAGGTGTCGGGTTTTTGATCGCCAACAAACGCCCGATCGCCGATGGTGCGCACACCTTCCGGCACGGTGACCGCCCCGCCGGCGTCCGGCACGCCGTTGGCTAGCACCCCCTGACCAATGATCAGGTTCCGGTTGACGTTTTTTTGGTAATACTGACTGGCATGGGACACATCGTAAAGCGAGAAGGACGTAAGGTTGCGGCCACCCTCCAGCGATTCCAGACCCGAGAAATAGTGCAGACCCCAATCGGAGACGCTTGTGTAGGTATCCGGGATGAGGATACGCCGAACGGCAGACGAGTCGATCTGACACTCATAACTGAAATTCTGACCGACGGTATGGACATCCGCCCCATCGATCCGGGCCGGCAGAATCAGGGTAGAGGTATCGCCCAGAGTATTCTTTTTCGCGATACCCCACAGGTACGGCCTGTCGTCCAGCTTCAGGAACAGCCAGCCTTCCTGTGTGCGGTAGATGGGCTCTCCGTTGACAGATTCATGATCGTAGCCTTTAACGGTTCCCACCTTTTTCTTCTGGCTGGTGGTTTCGATAAAAGGCACCGGCGCTTCGGTCGGTTCAGCGGCATCTGTCTTCGCCGGATCGACCACAACCGGCGCGTCGGGGTCGACAATCACCGGAAGATCGGACGAAACGGTCGGCGTCGGGGCAGCCGTGACGCCGGCCGCCGACGCTTCGCGGTAGACCACCTTCACCCCGTCGGGAATCTTCCCGGCGGGCACGGCACCCGGCAGGCAGGAAAGCTTGTAGTCGCTGCCCGGGGCGAAGAAGTTCTCCAGCGAGGCGATCCTCGCGCCGTCCAACAGCACCAGCGTGCCGTGGAACAGCACCTTGGAGAAGGGCGCGGGCAAGGTGTCCTTCTCCAGGAACCGCACGCCCGCGCCGATGGTTACGCGGGAAAGCCGGTCGCAGGCGGCATCCAGCACATCTCTGGCCAAACCGATGCCCGCGGGCAGGTCGAGCGTTTCCAAACGGGTAAACGCGGCGAAGGAGCGCGGCTCGATCCACTCGACGCCCTCCGGCACGACGATCGAACGCACCCTGTCCCGGTCGATCTCGGCACGGTCGGCAAAGTCCGGCGCGACCAGATAGTTCACGCGGCCGTCGATCCGCAGGGGGATTTCCAGCGTATCCGTAACGCCCACCGTGTTGTTCTCTTCCAGCGCCCACAGGATGGCGTATTCGCCGGCGTTCAGGTACTGCCAGCCGTCGGGGTTGGAAAAAATCGTATCCCCGTTGAAGCCGTATCTGGGGTAATTGGAAACGGTGCCCGCGACGGTCGTCATGACTTTGCGGGTGGGTTTGGGCGTTGCGGCTGCGGGCGTGGCGGCGCGTGTCGCCGTCGGTGCGAAAGTTGACACGGGGGTCGGGGCGGATGTTGGCGTCGTTGTCGGCATCGGCTCCGGCGTGGGGAGAGGCGCTTGATTGTCATGGATGAGCCGCTGGGCTTCCGCGTCGTCGATAGGCCTGACGGCGTCGTTGCGCACGATGCCGATGCTGATCTGCCCCATGACGGTCTGCGCGCCGCTCCAGGCGAGCATGTCGATCACGGTATAACCATTCAGGTATAATACGGTTTCCGCCGGCAGCGTGCGGATGACGGAACTGTCGTCCAGCGTCACGTCGCTGCGCAGTTCGGTTTCCCGTGTGGTGACGGCGTAGCCCACGTAGGGTTCCACCGCCGGCGTCGGGCTTGGCTCCTCCGTGGGCGGGGGATCGGTAGGCAGGAACACGGCGGTGAGGAACGCGGTCGCCGTCGGCTGGGCGGTAGCCGGCAGGGCGGGCGGCGCGGCAGGTTTCAACAGTGTGACGAGCGCCGTCAGCGCGGCGCAGGTAAGCGCCACCAGTAAAAGCTTCCGCCAGCTGCGTTTGGACAGGCCCAACAGCGGCGGCTTTTCCCCGGCCGCGGGCGCGTTTGGGGAAGCCGACGGCGCGAGGGGCGCCGAACCGGACGCGGACGACGGAACGGTTGCCGGGTTGTGATCGGTCGCGGATTCCGACGGGGACGCGGAAGCGCCCCGCCCGGACGAAACCGTCGGGGAAGCCGCGGACCTTTGCCGGACGGTTGCTTCAGACAGCGCGGCGACGCTTTGATCCCTTCGCTCTGTCGCCGGCGTTTCAAAATGCGCCTCCCCGCTCAGCGCGGCCTCCAGCCCCGCGATATCGGGATACCGATCCTTCGCCTGCACGGAAAGCCCCTTCATCAGCGCGGCTTCAAACGCGGGCGGAACCGAAACGCCCAGCGCCGAGGGCGGGGGCAGTTCCTCATCGCCGAAGGCCCGCTCCATGGCGGCCACCGGCTTAACTCCGGTCAGCGCGAAGTACATCGTGGCGCACAGGGCGTACTCGTCGGTGCGGGCGTCCTGTAAGCCTTTGCGGCTGTACTGCTCCACCGGGGCGTAGCCGGGCCGCAGGCTCGTGGAGTGCTCGCTTTCGGCGTCCGGCTGC
>JAAYUF010000083.1 GCA_012517815.1 Clostridiales bacterium | reverse complement strand
CGTCCTTTCGCGGCAGCAAGAACAAACTCCTGTGCGTCGAGCCGGAGAAATCCTCCATCGCCGCCATGGGCAGCCGCTGCATCGAGGACGGCATGATGGATATGATCGGCCTGGGCCGCCAGTCCTTCGCGGACCCCTTCACGCCCGTCAAGCTGGAAAACGGGCAGGAAGCCGCGATCCACTACTGCACCCAGTGCATGAACTGCGAGGAACTGATGATCCGCCAGCAGCCTGTCGGCTGCGTCGCCTACAACAGGGTTTACACCGATTTGTACGTGGCGTGCCGCAAAAAGTATGGCAAGCTCGCCGAGCTTCACACCTGATCCCGGCGGACTGGGCATAAAACCAGAGAATAAGAGGGTAAGGAACATGCAAGAGTACAGAAAAGACCTGCTGACCATTGAAGACATCGCCTACATGATGGACCCCAGCGTATTGAAGATCGACAGCACGCCCGAGGATGTGGAGGAGCTGATCGCCCTGTGCAGGAAGTACAACTTCGGCACCGCGTTTTGCTGGCCGTGCAACTACCCGCGCCTGTCCGAGGGGCTCAGGGGCAGCAAAACGGTGTTCGGCACCTCGCTGGCTTTTCCGTCCGGCCAGGAGTCGACCGAAACGAAGGTGTACCTCGCCAGGGTCTTTGAAACCATGAACCCCGGCGAGCACGACATGGTCCTCAACGTGGGGTGGCTGCGCTCCGGCCGCTACGACGAAGTGCTTGCGGATATCAGGGCCGTGCGGGACGCCGTGCCCGGCAAGTCCCTCAAGGTGATCATCGAGGCGATGTGCCTGACGGACGACGAGATTCGCAAGGCGAGCGACCTGTGCCTGATGGGCGGCGCGGATTACGTGAAAACCGGCACCGGCTTTCAGGCCAAGCCCACCACGCTGCACCATGTGCAGGTCATCAAGGCGCACGTGGGCGACCGCATTAAGATCAAGGTCGCGGGCGGCGTGCGCGATCTGGATACGATGCTGAGGATGTACAAAGCCGGGGCCAACCGCTTCGGCATCGGCTGGAACTCCGCCGAACGCATCTATCTGGAAGCCGCGGAGCGCTGCAAGAACGGCCCGATCAACGTTGGGCAGATTTCGCTGACGGACTGAGACAGCCCGCGACGACGGGAGCGCCTCCCACAGGGGCGCTCCCGTTTCACATGTCCGGCCGGGGGAGGGCCTGCGCGGGCGCCGGGTTTTTTTCCGCGGCATCGCCGCGGGCGGAAGGACTCGGGCGCGTTGGATGGCGAAACCTACTACGGCATCCCGGACGGAGGGAACCGCGCGTTCCAAAACGCGGGGCGGCGGGCCGCCTTCCCGCCCCCGTCCCGGCCCGCCGGCCCTGCGACTGCGCAGACGGCGGCATGACCCGCCCGCAACGGCAGCCTGCGCTTCGCGCTTTTTTACAGGGGCAACCGGCACGCGCACGGGTTGCCGACTCCGGAGCACGGAAAAATCTGATCCCCGATGAGGTGACGGTGCATTGAAAACCCTGATTCATGGCGCGCTGGTGTACGACGGTACCGGCGAGGCTCCCCGCGCGGCGGATGTGCTGATCGACGGGGAGCGCATTGCCGCGGTGGAGGCGGGCTTGGCCGGGCGCGATATCGACGCGGAGCGGGTGGACGCGCGCGGCCGGATGGTAACCCCCGGCTTTCTCGACATGCACCGCCACTGTGATGTGGCGCCTCTGCGGGACGCGGATTTCGGCACGCTGGAACTGGCGCAGGGCATCACGGCGACCACCGTGGGCAACTGCGGCATCGCGTGCGTGCCGGTGCCGCCCGACCGCTACGCGGATTACCGCGCCTTCGCCGTACCCGTGGTGGGCGATATGCCGCCGGAGTTCGCGTTTTTTGACTACCGCGCCTACTTTGCCGCGCTGGAAGCGGCCAAACCCGCCCTGCACATGGGCGTGATGGCCGCCACGGGAGCGGTGCGCGTGGCGGTAAAGGGTTTTGCCGACACCCCCTACACGCAGGCGGAAATGGCGCGGGCGCAGGCCCATGTGGCCGAGGCCATGGCCTGCGGCGCGCTGGGCGTGTCGCTGGGCTTTATGTACCTGCCGGAATTTTACACCACGCCCGAGGAAGAGGTGCGCGTGATCGCCCCCGCCGCCAGGGCGGGCGGGGTGCTGACCACGCACGTGCGCGGCGAGGGCGACAGCCTGGCCGCGTCCATCCGCGAGGTGCTGGACATCGCCAGGCGCGCGGGCATCCGCCTGCACATCAGCCACCTGAAGGCGACGGGCATCCGCAACTGGAACCGCGGCATCCATGAGGCCATCGCCCTGCTGGAGGACGCGCGCGCCCACGGCGAACCGGTCACGGCGGATTTTTACCCCTACGCGGGTGGCTCCACGACGGTTTTTTCGCTGATTCCGCCTACCGTGACCCGGCAGAGCAACGAGGGCACGCTGCGCTACCTCGCCACCGCCGCCGGCAGGCGCGCCCTGCGCGAGGGGATCGCCCGGGAACACGCGGGCTGGGATAACATGGCCCTTTCCATCGGGTGGGACCGCATTCTTGTCGCGGGCACCCGCCTGCCGGAGCACGCGGGCTACGCGGGGCGCAGCGTGCTTGCGCTTGCGCAGGCCGCGGGCTATGGCGAGCCCAGCGATTTCATCTGCGATCTGGTGGTGGCGGAGGGCGGGCAGGTGACGGTGATCGTGCTGAGCATGGACGAACGGGATGTGGACACCGTCGCCAGGCTGCCATACGCCGCCCTGATCTCCGACGCGCTCTACGGCGGGGGCGGCAACCCGCACCCCAGGCTGTACGGCGCGTTCCCGCGCCTGATCCGGGATTTTGTGCTGGCGCGGAGCATCCTGCCCATGGAAACGGCCGTCCGCAAGATGACCGGCCTGCCCGCGAGCATTCTGGGGCTGACGGAACGCGGGCTGATCCGGCCCGGCTATCGCGCCGATGTCGCCGTGTTTGACCCCGCCGCCCTGCTCGACCACGCCACCTACGAGGATTCCCGACGGCTGAGCACGGGGATGGAGCGCTTGCTGATGGATGGGCGAACGGTATGGACAAACAGCCATGCGACGGACAGGCACGCGGGGCAGGTGCTCCGGCGCGAAAACGGCGATTTGGGGGAGCAGGCGCGGGCCGTCCTGTAGCTTGACCCCGAAGCGGCGTGACGAGGCGCGCCTCAGGCTATTGCTAAGCCCCCGCCGCAGCGGAGCCGGGTCAAGGGTGAAACCCTTGCGGGGTTTGGGGCGGAGCCCCAAAACCTTGTGCCGAAGCACTTTGCCAAAGCGAGCGAACAGCCCGAAGGGCGATGAGGCGAGCGGCACTGCACATTGCATGGGTTCATTGACAGGCGGGGAGGCGCGCCACGCGCGTGGTCCCGCCCTTCGCCTGCCCGCTGGACGTTTTTCCCGGGATGGTGTATGCTTGCCCTGCAAGCAGATAACATCCCTTTTTGATCCGCCCCCGCCAAACTCACTGGGAAAGGAAGGCCGCTTATGCCATCAGACCTGCCGATTCTCAAGGAACACGCCGGCTATGTGTACACCCGGCTGCTCAGCGAAATCGCGGTGGAAAACGTCATCAGCCTGCATTATTACGAGTACGCGCCCCATTACTGCGGCGTGGTCGAAAGCCACGATTTTTGGGAGATGGTCTATGCCGACAGCGGCAGCCTGATCTGCCGCGCGGGCGACGATGAGATTCGCCTCACGCAGGGGCAGGCGGTGCTGCACCCCCCGGATGAGATTCACCAGCTTCTGGCCATCGGCAAGGACAGCAGCGCCTGCATCTTCTCCTTCACCTGCCCGCAACTGCCCGCCGAGATGTTCCGCGGCCAGACGGTGGAGCTGAACCAGAACCAGAAAAACCTGGTGGGGATGCTCTACCAGGAGGGGCGCACGGTTTTCGAAGGCCCCTACAACTGCCTGTACCAGCCCAGGCTGGAGCGCCGAAAGCAAATCCCGTTCGGGGCGGAGCAGGTGTTTCGCAACACGCTGGAAAACCTGCTGCTGCTGATGGTGCGCAACCAGCTGCGCCCCGCCCTCGCCGCGGAGGACGCGCCCACCCACGGCCGCATCCGCAACGACCGCGCCATTGCGGACGCCGTGGTGGCCTTCCTCAACGCCAACCTGTACCGCAAGTTGCGCCTGTCGGAGATCAGCGCGGCGCTGTCGTTTTCGGAGGGCTACCTGGAGGAAATTTTCCAGCAGCAAAAGGGTCAGAGCATCATGGATTACTTTAACGGCATGAAGATTTATCAGGCCAAGCGGCTGATCGGCGAGGCGGGCTACACCTTCACGCAGATTGCGCAGATGCTGGGCTTTTCCTCGATTCATTACTTTTCGCGCGTCTTCCGGCAGCATGTGAAAATGTCGCCGACCGAGTATGAAAAGTCCGTCAAACTGACCGGCCTTTTGTAGCGGGCGATCCCGGCGCTGCGCTTTTTAGAAGCGCGGGCGAAGCCGGGCGCGGAGCAAACGGAGCCGGGATGCAGCGCGGTAAGAGCAAAACGCGGCGAAGCGTGGGCCAGGACGCGCGGAAACAGGGCGCCTGACGGACAGGCCTGCCGCGCGGGACAGCGCCGGGCCGCGGCCCGGAGAAGCGCGGACGGGGAGCCCGAGCCCGCCGCCCGCGGAGCCAACGAACACGAAACCATCGCGGAAACAGCGCTTGTCCCGGCGCGTCCTGTACGAAGGCAAACAGATGTTTGCTCGTTTGTGAAATATTCATCGAAAGATTGTGCAAAGTTGGACGCGGATCATGCAAATACACCTTCGGCGAAAGCTCCTATAATGAGGGCAAGACAAAGGAGTCTTGACAAGGGTCGTGTACAATTGAAAGGAGCGAAACGCATGAAGAATTGGAAGGGTTTGTTGGCTTGGCTGCTGTGCCTGATCATGGTGCTTTCGGCAACGGCCGCGCTGGCGGAGGGCGACGTATCCACGCTTGCGGGCTGGGGCGCGAAGGTGAAGGCGCAGTCCGACGGCAAAACCGTCACCGTGGCGATGGCGTCCCATCCCTCCACCGAGGCATTCCGGACCATGTCGGATGAGTTCACCGCCCTGACGGGCATCAACGTCGTGTGGGACGTTGTGGAAGAAACCAACCTCAAGAGCAAGCAGCTGCTGGATACCCAGGGCGGCGGCACCTACGACGTGTTTATGGTGGACGCGTTCTGGATGAGCGAGTATGCCTCCAAGAACGTCCTGCTGCCGATCGCCACCTATGCCGAGGATCCGGAAAAGACGCCCGCGTGGTTTGACTATGACGATATCATGGCCGCCTATCGCAACGGCATCGCCGGCGCCAACGGCGTCAACTACGGCATCCCGACCGCGGGCGAAACGCGCTTCATCGCCTACCGCACCGATCTGTTTGAGAAGTACGGCAAAGAGCCCCCCAAGACCATGGACGAGTACCTTGCCCTGGCCCAGTTCTTTACCGGCAAGGAAGACGGCCTCTACGGCGTGAGCATGCGCGCGCAGCGCGGCATCCACTTTGCCTCCGGCTGGATGAGCCTGATGTACAACTTTGGCGGCGGCTTCCTCGATCAGGCGGCGCTTGCCAAGGGCGAAACCGTGGTCACCTGCACCACGCCCGAAACCATTGCCTCGCTGCAGTTCTATGTGGATCTGCTCAAGTGCGCGCCGCCGGACGTGGGCACCTACACGCATGAGGAAGCGCTGGGCGCCTTCATCAGCGGCAAGACCGCCATGTGGCTGGATGCCACCGCGCTGGCCAACCAGATCACCAACCCCGCCACCTCCACCGTGGCCGACAAAGTGGCCTTCGTGCCCACCCCCACCGGCCCCGCGGGCGACGGCGCGGCCCTGGCCGGCTGGAACCTGGGCATCTCCTCCGCCTCCAAGAACCCCGAGGAAGCGTGGGACTTCATCTGCTTCATGGCCAGCCGCGAAAAGTCGGTCGACTACGTGAAGGCCGGCGGCGTGGCGACCCGTGCCAGCGTGTTTGAAAACGAAGAGCTGGCCGCCCTCAACCCCTCCTATCCCGCCCAGAAGGCCGCGCTGGTCGCCGCCAACGGCCTGGTGGAAAAGGGCCTGAGCTGGATTCCCCAGCATGACCAGATCAACCAGATTCTGGAGATCGCCGGCGCCTACGGCAGCTCCGCGCTGGCGGGCGACATCACCGTGCAGGAAGCCTGCGAACGTTCCCAGGAGGATATCCTCAGCCTGCTTGAGTAATCCGTGAAACCCTGATGTCGACGGCGGGGTCGGCGCTGCGGGGCGGTAAGCTCCGCATCCCGATCCCGCTTTCGCGCAAGACGATGGGGGAAATTGCCATGGCAAACGGCCGGAAGGCTAACGCAACCGGAGGGGGCGGCGTGCGCGGGTATCTGCGGCGCAACCCGCACACCAAGTACATCGCGCCCGCGATGACCATCCTGTTTTTTCTGTCGATCGTGCCCACCGTTTTTCTGGTGCTCACCAGCTTTACCAACTACCAGCTGGGCTGGGATTTTTCGCGCGCGAAGTTCACGGGGCTTACCAACTACATCCGCCTTTTTTCCGGCCGCGATCCGGATTTCTGGCATGCGGTTGCCATTTCGATGGAGTTTATGGCGCTGGCGACGGCCGTGGAGATGGTCTTCGGTTTCCTGATCGCGCTGCTGGCCTGCCAGTTCGGCCTGCACGTGCGGCCCAACACCGAGAGCCTGTCCATGCGCACCACGGCGTCCGTGGTGACGGCCATCACCCTGGTGATCATCGTGGATGCCGTCTTCGCGATCTTCACCCGCAACCTGGGGATGCCAAGCTAGTCATGCAGATGCCGGTGAT
>JAAYUF010000013.1 GCA_012517815.1 Clostridiales bacterium | reverse complement strand
CGATGCGGCCGATCTCCGCGACGGGTTGCAGGGTGCCGATCTCGTTATTGGCGGCCATGATGGAAATGAGCACCGTATCCGCGGCGATGGCGCTTTTCACGTCCGCCGGGTTCACGCGGCCGGATTCATCCACCGGCAGGTAGGTGACGCGGTAGCCGCGCTTTTTCTCCAAAAACTCGCAGGTGTGCAGCACCGCGTGATGCTCGACGGCGCTGGTGATGATGTGTTTGCCCTTCTTCTCCAGCATTTCGGCGGCGGAACGGATGGCCCAGTTATCGCTCTCGCTGCCGCCCGCGGTAAAGTACATCTCCTGCGGTTGCGCGCCGATGGCCGCCGCCACCTGCCGGCGCGCGTTCTCCACGGCGTGCTTGGCGTCGCGCCCCACGCGGTGGATGGAACTGGGGTTGCCGTAGTGCTCCGTAAACCACGGGAGCATCTCGGCAAGCACTTCCTTGCGGACGGCCGTGGTCGCCGCGTTATCCATATAGATGATACGCTTGTCACTCATGGGTGTCTGCCTCACATTCGCCAGTGTTGTCAAACATGTCGCCGAGGGTGACCCCGGCCAGTTCGCGGTTGATGGAATCGGTCAGCCTTTGCCAGACGCGTCGCACGGGACATTGGCAGGAGCGGTCGCAGTGGCCGTCCTCCTTCATGCACTCGCTGAGCTCCAGCGGGCCCTCCATCGCGTCGATCACATCCAGGATGGTGATCGCTCCCGGGGGGCTGGCAATCTGGTATCCTCCCTGCGCGCCGCGCACGGTGTTCACCAGCCCGGCCCGCCGCAGGTTACCCAGCAGCTGCTCCAGATACTGTTTGGGCACGCCGGTCGTCGCAATGCTTTGCAGGCTCTGCGGGCCTTCGTCCTTATGCTCCGCCAGGTAATACATGGCGTACAGCCCGTACTTGCCGCGCGTCGAAAGCTTCATCCCGGCCCCTTTCCGAATCCCGACTATTTTAATCGGATTTCGTGACTATCTTAACACCCGTCGGGGAGGTTGTCAACATCCCCGCAACAGTTTTATCACGTTTTTTGGGCGATGAAACCGTCCCGTTTCCCCGGCCTTCACCCGGGCGCGGCGGGATGGCCGCGCCCTGCCTCGCGGGTTGGTTCCGAGTCAGGCTTCGCCTTTTTACCATTCCCCGCAGCGCAGGCGTCGCGCGGGCGCTTGGGGGTTCACCCGGGCCAGGCTGGTCCTCCGCCGCCGTATTCCTTCGCGCCGACCGTTCAGCGCCTGCGGCCGTTTGGCTCGAATGCTCATGAAAACCGCCGCTCCGTATGCCGGGCGGCGGCTTTATTCGGTACAGCGAAATGCGGTCTGTCCCGCCCCGCGCACAGCATGCCGGACAAGCCTCCTGTCGCGCGGCGGGGTCAGGCGAGCCAGGGCATCAGATCAGCGCGAAGGATGCCGCCGGGTCCGACCGTCACCTGCGCGTAGGCGGTGTTGCTCTTCAGGCGCTGGCACACGGCTCCGGGGTTGATCAGGTACACGCCGCGCGCCGGTTCCAGCACGGGGCGGTGCGTATGGCCGAAGAAGACGGCCTTCGCGCCCCGGCTTTCCGCAGCGCACAGCAGTTCCTCATAGCTCTGCTTGGCGTGGTAGAGGTGGCCGTGGGTGGCCAACATGCGCACGCCGCCCGCGTCGAACAGCTCTATCGCAGGAAGGTCGAACGCGCCCACGTCGCAGTTGCCCCGCACGGCGTACAGGCGCGCCTGAGGATTGCGATCCCGGAGGATCGCTTCAATCGCGTCCACGTCCCTGACGCCGTCCCCGCAGTGCACGCAGATGTCGACCGGCCCTGCGCGCAGGGCCTGTTCGACCGCGTCCCGGAGTATGCCCCGGTTGCCATGGCTGTCGCTCAGCGCGATGATCCTCATGTTACAGCACCTCCGAAAGAACCTTCCGCATTTCGGCCGCCGCGCGCGCCCGATGGCTCACTTCGTTTTTCTGCGCTTCGCCCATTTCGGCAAAGGTGCGGCCCGTGGCGTACAGGAACAAGGGATCGTAGCCAAACCCGCCTTCCCCGCGGGGCTCCGCAAGCAGTTCGCCTTCCGCCTCGCCCAGCGCCACGCGCGTTTCCGCGCCCGGCAGCGCCAGCGCCATCGCGCAGACGAACTTGCAGCGCCGGTCGTCCACGCCTTGCATGCGGCTTACCAGCAGACGGTTGTTCGCGCCGTCGTCGCCGTGCCCGCCCGCGTAGCGCGCGCTTCGCACGCCCGGCTCGCCGCCCAGCGCCGCCACGGCCAGCCCGCTGTCGTCCGCCAGCGCGGGCAACCCCGTCGCGCGGCATACGGCCTCGGCTTTCAGGATGGCGTTGGCTTCGAACGTCTCGCCGGTTTCCTCCACGTCGCCCTCAAAGCCCGCTTCGCGCATCGTGACCAGCTCGCACAGGCCGCCCATGATCGTGCGCAGTTCCTTGAGCTTATGGTCGTTGCCCGTGGCGATCGCGAGCCGGGGCGGCGGCGTCAGGCACGCGCCGCGCCCCCGCAACGCCTCGCGCTGCGCCCGCATCAGCCCGCGCACGCCCGCGCGCCCGTACTCCGTGAGGATATCCAGCTCCCGCCTGGTAAACGCGCGCCCTTCCCCCGTGCCCTGCAGTTCGATAAACGCGCCGCGCTGGTTGAGCACCAGGTTCATGTCGGTCTGGGCCGCGCTGTCCTCGGTATAGCAGAGGTCCAGCATCGGCGTATCGTTCACGATGCCGGCACTGATGGCCGCCACCTGTTCCGCGATGGGGTTTTTCGCGATCAGCCCGTTCGCCAGCAGTTTCTGCACGGCCAGCAGCAGCGCCACATACGCGCCGGTGATGGAGGCGGTGCGCGTGCCCCCGTCCGCCTGCAGCACGTCGCAATCCAGCGTCACCGTGCGCTCGCCCAGCAGCGCCATATCCACCGCCTGCCGGAGGGATCGGCCGATCAGCCGCTGGATTTCCACGCCGCGCCCGTCCCTGTGGATGCCGTCGCGCGCCTTCCGTCGGCCGGTGGAGGCCGGCAGCATCGCGTATTCGGCCGTTACCCAGCCGCGCCCCTGACCCCGCAGGAAGGCCGGCACGCCCTCCTCCACGCTCGCGGTGCAGATCACCCGGGTGTTCCCCACGGTGATCAGACAGCTCCCGTCCGCCGTTTTCATAAAATCGGGCTCGATCACGCAGGGGCGCGCCTGCCCCGGCGCGCGGCCGTCCGCACGTTTCATGCGCCGCACATCCTTCCGGTGCCGGGGGCCGCGTGCCCCCGGCTGAGATAGGGGTATTATACGTTGTTTGCGCCGGAATGTCCAGCGCGGGGCGGGGTTTCAGGACAGGGGGACGAACGCCGGCACGGCTCCCGCCAGGCGGGTTGCGCCGTGCCGCGCGGGCGGCCGGTTCGTGCGTTTTCCGGCCGGGCGGCGGCCCTTTCGCGCCGGGTGAATTGCGCGACGTGCGGGTTTGTGCTATCATCAGATGAATGTTTGGGAAATGGGGCGAACGCCGATGCCCATGGACGGGTTTACACTGACCTTTATGGCCCGGGAACTGCAACGGACACTCGCGGGCGGCCGCGTGGAGCGCGTCAACCAGCCGGAGCGGGACGCCCTGCTGCTGACCGTGCGCAGCCAGGGCGGAAGCCACCGGCTGCTGCTGAGCGCGAACCCCAATCAGGCCCGAGCGCAGCTGACCGCGCAGACCTATGAAAACCCCGCCGAGCCGCCGATGTTTTGCATGCTGATGCGCAAGCACCTGCAAGGCGCGCGCCTGAACGACATCGCCCAGCCCGAAGGCGACCGCGTGCTGGTGTTTGGCCTGGAGTGCCTGGGCGAGATGGGCGACGCCACGCGCAAGACCCTGGTGCTGGAGATGATGGGCCGCTACAGCAACCTGACCCTGACCGACGAATCGGGCGCCATCGTGGATTGCATCCGCCATGTGAACGCCGAGATGAGCCGCGTGCGCACGCTGTTGCCGGGCTTGCCGTTTGTAATGCCGCCCCGGCAGGACAAGCTCAACCCGGCTGCGCTGGACACGCAGGCGCTGGCCGCGCGGCTGGCCAAACTCTCCTGCCCGCTGGATAAAGGGCTGATTGAAACCGTTGCCGGCATGGCCGGCGTCTGCGCGCGGGAAGCCTGCGCGCGCCTGGGGCTGGAGCCCTCCGCCCCCTGCGATACGCTGGACGCGGACGCGGTCGTCCGCGCCCTTTCGGACTACTATGTCGGGCTGCCGGCGCGTTTCAGCCCCGCCGTGCTCACGGATGAAACCGGGCTGGCAACCGATTTCTTTCCTTTCCCATACCTGACGTACGATCCGAAGCGCCAGGAGGCATACCCCACCCTGAGCGCGGCCATGGACGCCTTCTACCTGGGGCGCGACCTGCACCTGCGCATGCAGCAGCGCAGCGCCGGGCTGCAAAAGCAGATTCGCACGCACATCGCCAGGCTGGAGAAAAAGCGCGCCATGATGCTGGAAACCCTCCGCGAAAGCGAAAAAGCGGAACAGAACCGCATTTTCGGCGAGCTGCTGACGGCGAACCTCCACCTGTTGCGCAAAGGGGACGCCGAGGCGGAGGTCGTCAACTACTACGAGGAAGATCAGCGCACGGTGCGCATTCCCCTCTCCACCCAGCTGACGCCGGCCAAAAACGCGCAGCACTACTACAAAAAGTACCGCAAGGCCAAGGGCGCGGAAGCCTACGCGCGCGAGCAGCTTTCCGCCATCGCCGGCGAGCTGGACCTGCTGGAGAACGCCCAGGAGGATCTGGACAAGTGCTCGACCTCCGCCGATCTGGCGGAAATCCGATATCTGATGGTCGAAAACGGGTATCTGCGGCCGGAACCGGGCGTCCGCAAGCGCAAGAAGTTGCAGGAAGGCAAGCCGTACCGGTTTACCGCCCCGGACGGCACCGACATCCTCGTAGGCAAGAACTCGCTGCAAAACGACCGCCTGACGCTGAGCGCCCGCAGCAACGAAACATGGCTGCACGCGCAGGGGATCCCCGGCTCGCACGTGATCGTCCGCTCGGAACAGGAGCCAAAGCCCGATACGCTGCTTTTCGCCGCGAAGCTCGCGGCCTACTACAGCAAGGGCCGCAACCATCCCGCCCTGCCGGTGGACTACACCCGGCGCAAGTACGTGAAAAAGGCCGCCGGCTCGCCCGCGGGCTTTGTGACCTACGCCAGTTTTCAAACCATCCTCGTGGGGCTGACGCCGGAGGAGATCGTCTCCATCGGCCGCAGCGCCGCGGAGGCCTAGGAGGAGAGCCATGAACCGGCTGATTCGAACGGCTACCGAAGCGGACGCAACGTTTGTGCACGACGTCTACGGCTATTACGTGGATCACAGCGACGCGACCTTCTCCACCGAAAACCCCGATGTGGAGAGCTACCGTGAAAAGATTCGCCGCACGCTGGAAACCTATCCCTTCCTGATCTGTGAGGCGGACGGCGCGCCCTGCGGCTTTGCCTACGGCGCGCAGATTCGCCCGCACGAGGCGTACCGCTGGGATGTGGAGGCGACCCTCTACCTGGCCCCGGACGCGCCGCGCCGCGCGGGCCACGGTTCCGCGTTGTACCGGGCGCTGCTGGACGCGCTGGGGCAGCAGGGCTTTAAAACCGTGTACGGCGTGATTACGGACTGCAACGAGCCCAGCCTCGCCCTGCACCGCGCCATGGGCTTTTCGCAGGCCGGGCACTTCCGCAACATGGGTTTCAAGCGCGGGCGCTGGCTGGGCGTGATCTGGATGCAGCTCAACCTGGGCGATTTTTCTGGCGCGCCGGAGGACCCGATCCCCTACCGTGTCTGGCGGCAGACCCAACCCTGAGCGGACAGACGCGCGCGCGGAGGGTCGGGCGCAAGCCTCGCGGCTTGTCATTTCGACCGGCTCACGCTATAATGATAAACGGTGCTCTCCCCACCCCGACCCTGCACGAAACGAGGTTATACCGTGAATATACTCAACCGGCTGCAAGCCTGGTGGAACTGGCTGACCGCCGACCCCGTCGGGTTTCTGGTGTTTATGCTCTATTACGCGGTCGCGATCCTGCTTACCCTGATGCTGCATGAAATCGCGCACGGGTACGTCGCCTACCGCTGCGGCGACCCCACGGCCAAGATGATGGGGCGGCTGACGCTGGACCCCCGCAAGCATCTGGACCCGATCGGGACCCTCTGCCTGGTGCTGCTGGGCTTCGGCTGGGCCAAGCCCGTGCCGGTGAATCCCCGCAACTTCAAGGGGAATTACCGCCGGGACGATTTTCTGGTTTCCATCGCGGGCGTGACCACCAACCTGACGCTGTTCATCACGGCGCTGTTTCTGGCGACGCTGATCAATCCGCTGCTGTGGGACGGCGAGGTCCTCGCGTACTATGGGGCCAAGGAACTGCTCTCCTCCAACGGCCAGGCGTTTGGCGCCATCCTGTACGGCATGGTGGACAGCTCCCTGCTTAAAACGCCCTGGCTGATGCATGTGCAGCGCTTCCTGCTGCTGTTTTCCTCCATGAACCTGACCATCGCCGTGTTCAACCTCCTGCCCATCCCCCCGCTGGACGGCTTCCACGTGCTCAACGACCTGATCCTCAAGGGCAAGCTGACCATGAACCGTCAGTTCTTTCAGGGGGCGCAGATCGTACTGCTGCTGCTGGTGTTCTCCGGGGCGCTGAGCTCCGTTTTAACCTTCCTGACCGACGCCGTCGAGGGCGGCGTATTGAACCTGTTCCTGCTGCTTGAGGGGGCGGCGTAATGGCGATCCATATCCGGTTAAAACAGTTTGACGGGCCGCTGGATCTCCTGTTGCACCTGATCGGCAAGGCGAAGATCGACATCAAGGACATCTTCGTCAGCGAGATTACCGAACAGTTCATTCAGGCGGTGCGCGACGCGCCGGATTTCGACCTGGAGGCGGCCAGCGAGTTCATCGCCATGGCCGCCCTTCTGGTGGAAATCAAGAGCCGCGCGCTTCTGCCCAAGCCCCCCAAGCCCGAGGATGAGGAGGACCCCGAGCAGACCCTGATCGAGCGGCTGACCGCCTACAAGCAGTTCAAGGAAGGCGCGCAGGGCATGGCGTCTTATGAGCAGACCGCCATGCAGGCCTTTGGCAAGTTGCCCGAGGAAATCCCCCTGCCGCCGCCCACGCTGGAGATCGACGGCCTCACGCTGGAGGCGCTGTGGTGCGCCCTGCGGCGCATCGCCGAGCGCGAACCGCAGGGCGTGCGGGAAACGGAGTATCGCCTTCAGGATATCCGCCGGGACTGCTACACCGTCGAGGGCTGCATGGAAGTGATCGAAAGCCGCCTGAGCGTCGGTTCGACGGATTTTGACGGCCTGTTTCGGGACGCGCCGTGCCGCGAGGAGGTCGTCACGATCTTTCTCGCCCTGCTGGAACTGCTCAAGCTCGGCAAGGCGCACGTGACCCAGAGCGACACGTTCGGCCGCATGCTGCTGCATCCGGGAAGGAGACAGACGTTTGGAACTGAGTGAAGCGCCCCATGCCATCGAGGCGATTCTGTTTGTTTCGGGCGAGGCGGTATCCGTGCCCGATCTGTCGCAGGCGTTGGGGCTGAGCGAAATGGAAACCATGCACGCCGTTGAGGCGCTGCAAAAGGAATACGAAAGCGCCACCCGCGGCATCGCCCTCCGGCGTTTCGGCGACCATTTGAAGCTGGAAACCCGCGCGGAGTACGCGCCTTACGTGGAGCGGATGCTCCAGCCCGTCCAGCGGCAGAGCCTTTCGCAGGCGTCGCTGGAAACCCTCGCCGTGATCGCCTACCGCCAGCCCGTCACCAAAGGCGTGGTGGAACTGGTGCGGGGGGTCAAATGCGACTACTCCGTACAGTCGCTCCTGCACAAGGGGCTCATCAAGGAGGTCGGCCGCAAGGAAGCGCTGGGGCGGCCGATCCTCTATGCCACGACGGACAAATTTCTGGAACACTTCGGCATCACCGATGTGCGCGAGCTGCCTCCGCTGCCCGCCGTTTCCGCGGTTGAGGCGACTCCCGAGCCGCCGCTCGTGCCCTGAGAACGGAACGGCGGAGGGCGGAGGCGCGCGCATCCCGATCCGGCGCGCCGTGATGTTCAGGCGTCGTGCCGACGAAGTGCCGGGCTACCGGAAGATCGTTCCGGCAAGGTGCCAAACCCGCGGAGTGTCGGGTGGCAGACCGTCGGGCCGAGGGCATGCCGTATTCGGCCCGTCTGTCTTGCCCGCCCGGTGCGTGAAACCTGCCCGGTCATAGACATAGCGTGAGGCGGGGAACAGACTGTTCCCCGCCTCACGCTATGCGCCAACGCGCGCGGTCGTTTGCCGCCCTCGCCGTGCCGGCGGTTGGGCGGACTGCGCGCCGCTCGCCGAGGGTATCTTCCGAAGGGCTGCACGCCTCTCTCTTGCCTGGCATGGGCTGTCGCGTCCCGGTTACGCGCCGGGTTGGGCTTTCCGGCATCGGGTTTCCCGCGTCGCTCCGGCAGGATGGTTCCCTGTGCCCGTTTGCGCCCGCCGGCCCGGTTTGGCGCAGTATGGTCGTATACGTATCCTTGGCCGCGGTTGGGCCGCCTGTTCCCTTGCCGTTCTCCCGTCGGCGGCGCTCGCCGGACCGTGATCCCCTACGCCTGCCGGGGCGCTAAACGGCCTGCCACCACAGCCGGTTATCCGCGAAGGTCACGCGCGCGCGCCCCGCATCCTTAAGCCAGGAGAGGAAGGAGCGGACGGTGCTCCCCACCAGCACATACTGCTCGAAATTCATGGTCAGCCCGTAAGCCGAAAACATCTCCGCCAGCGCGTTCTCAAAGGTAATGGGTTCGCGGCACACCATCAGCAGACGCTCGGCGGCGGCCAGCACCTTGTCGCGGTTATAACGCGCCAGCGCCGCCACATCCGTAGACGCGGGGGCGTGGGCGGGCACGAACATCGCGGCGCGCATCTGCGTCACGGCGTCCAGCGTCGCCAGATACCGCTCCACGTCGAAGATGAACGGGATGCCGTACTTCTCCAGCGTCGCTTCGCTGCTCAGGCAATCCGCCAGAAACACCGTATCGTCCGGCGTGCGGTAGCCCACCATGTCCAAAAAGTGGCCCGGCAGCGGAATCACCCCAACCTCGGCGGGAAACGCCGGGTCCGTGATCTCCGTGGGTTCGCTGTCCTGCGCGAGCAGAAATTTATGGCGCAGATCGGCGCACGGATACCCGCCGTAGAGAAACGCGGGCTCCAGCAGCGGATACCGCGTAAAGGCCCCCTCGGCGCCGTTGGCAAATACCTTGCAGCCCGTCTGCCCCTGCCAGTACCGGTTGCCGCCGATGTGGTCGGCGTTGGAATGGGTGTTCAGGATGCCCGCCAGCGTCCAGCCCTGACGGTCCAGCACCTGGCGTACCTTTCGGCCGGCGTCCTTGTCGTTGCCGCTGTCAATCAGGTACACGCGGCCGCCGCCCGCGTCGTATACGCCGATTTTGGCCGGACTTTCGATGTAGTAGCTCTGCGCGCCTACCTGTACCAGCTCATACATGGTTGCTTCCCCCCGTATCCTGCACGATCGTTTCCCGTTCCGGCCCGGCCGGGGTGGGCGTCCCTCGCCGGAAAGGCCGTCGCCGGTCGCCGTCGGGCTTGGGACGCATGCCCTGCGGCGCCCGGGCACCGGCCGCCCGGTACCGGAAACCGCTTTCCGGCCTTCGCCTGTCGGCCCCGCGCGCCGGGCCTGCGCGCCCGTTCGCCTGCGCAGGGCCGCAGAAAACCCGCGTACGGATGGCTGTGCGCGTCCGCTCGCGGGTTCCGATGCCGGGTTGGCCATCAGCCCTCATCCGGCAGTCTGCCGTCTGTTCGCCGGTTACTCCGGCCGCTCCGCGGAAGCGTCCTCCGTCCCGACGGAATCCGTTTCCGGCTGGCCAGCATCCTCGGCGGGCGCTTCCTCCCCCTCCGGCTGGGCGCCTTCGCCGGCGTTGGCCCCGGCGGCCGCGTCGGCGCTCTCCGCGCCTTCCACCGCACAGGTTGCCGGTTCCTCGGTACCCTTGTCGTCCTGCAGGGAGCATTCCACCGGCACGGGCGGCGCAGCCGGCGCGCTCTTGGCGCCCTGCCCCTTGCCGGCGGTTCCGTCGGCGGCAACCTTCGCGTATTTCTGCGCGCGCAGCACGGTCAGGCGTTCCTCAATGTCGCTGAGCTCCTTGAGCATCTCGGAAAGCGTGCCCGGCAGCTGCACGCCCTTTTGCCACAGCTCGAACGCCTGCAGGCTGAAGTCCGTCAGAATTTCCCGACGGCGGTTTTGCAGGTTGATCTCGATCACCCTGAGCTTGGCGTTGCTGGCCAGGTTGGAAGCGGACGTGCCCAGCGCTTCCATCCCTTTGAGGAACGTGATCTTGACTCGGCTGGAAAAACTCCGCTTGGACATGAACGTCACTCCGTTTCTCCGTATTGATAGAGGTCGTCGCGCAGGCGGTACAGGGTCGCCCCGCGTTTTTTCATGTTGAAAACGTTCACCCACCACGTGACATCCGCGTCGGCGTCGTACTGCAGGTATCCCCACCGCGCGCCGTTCACGCGCGTGCCCCGCATGTTGCTGTCCGTCCAGTGGATCATCTGCGTTACCGGATCGTAGTCGCGGATGATGAACATGCTGTGCGGGCCGTTGCCGCCGCCGTAGTAGCCCACGATCTGGAAAAAATCACCCTTTTTGATCTGCACCAGTAGATTTCGCGCTAATTCCGCGTTTTCCTCCACCGTTTTGGCGTCGTCGTACTTAAACTGCGCGACGATTTCAAACGGGCTGCCGTCCGCGGCGGTTTCCGGCCGCCACTCGATGCCGTAGTCGTAGGGCGCGCAGGCTTTCTTGCTGTTGTTCTTGGGCATGTGCAGCGCGAGCTCCGGGTAGGCGAGCATCCGGTACCCATCGCTGTAGGTATCAAACAGGCGCATCACGAAGTTTTTGCACACGCCGATGTCGTAATCCGTTTCCGCGGGGGCGAACTTGTAGCGGCTGTCGGTGGAGTTGGCGTACGCCAGCGCGATCATTTTCTCGATCAGCTCCGCCTTGGGGGAGAGCACCTGCACGGTCTGCTCCGCGTAGGGCACCTCGGGCGCGACGCGGTTCTCCGCGTACCCGCGCACGGTCAGGGTCGCCCCTTGCGTCTGCGGGGTGTCCAGGGTAAACGTGTACTCCACGTTGGCCCCCTCGGCCTGGGCGGTAAGCGTCTGCCCTTCCAGCCGCAGTTCCAGGGCAAACCGCTTCACGTTGCGGCCCTCGGCCCGGACGGTCAGGCTGGTGGCGTTGTCGTAGCTCACGGAGCCGCCCGGCGCGGTGACGTACACGGCGGGCGTGCCGCCCGTGTCCGGCAGGGAGACCTCCCCGTCCTCCTCCGCCGCGGCGGCCGAACCGCACAGCGCCGCCGCCAGCACAAGGCACGCCCATCGCCGCACGCCAAGCCCCATGCCGTTCACCTCCGCATTCAGTATACCATAAACAGTCCGTCAAAAAACGGGCCCCGAACGTTTCGCGGCCCGCCACAGAGATATTTTACACGCCGCCGGTTCAGTCGGCGTTACCGGCCGGTCGCCGCCACCCCATCATCCCAGTGGGCCAGCAGCGAAGCGGGCCTGCATTCAAACCGGGCGCTTTCCATCGGGACGATCTCGCCGTCGATGTTCAGCCGCATCCCCTTGGAGGACAGCGCGCAGCGCGTCGTGCGGTAATGGTGGGCGATCCGGGTCTTGAGCAGCTTCCCGCCCAGGAGGGCCGGCAGGTAGAACGGGATGCGCCAGGAAGGCACGCTGTCCACCACCATCACATCCAGCAGGCCGTCGTCCACCCGCGCCAGCGGCATGATGGGGATGCCCCCGCCGATATAGCTGCCGTTGGCGATGGAGCAGATCATGTAGTGACCCTTCAGCTTGAGCTCGTCGCAGATTTCCACCAGCATCTCAAACGGCTTGAACGCGCGGATGGCCGCGAGCACCCCGTACAGGTACGGCCAGATGCCCCGCGCATGCTTTTTCGCCTTGAGCGCGTAGTCCAGCACCATCACGTCGAACCCCGCGCCGCACACGTTGATGAAAAACGAATCGTTGATCACCCCGGTATCCAGCGGATGCGCGGGGTGCGTAAGCACGTACTCCAGCGCTTCGTCCCACTTGCGCGGCGTGCCGATCACCTTGGTAAAATCGTTGCCGGTGCCGGCGGGGATCACGCCCAGCGCGCTCCCCGTGCCCACCAGGCCCGCGGCCGTTTCGTTGAGCGTACCGTCCCCGCCTACGGAGAGCACGGTTTCCACGCCCTGACGGGCGGCTTCCCGCGCCAGTTCCGTCGCGTGGCCGATGCGCTCGGTCATAAGCATCTGATGTGGAATTCCCCGTTCGGTCAGAATCGCGTCCACTTTGCGGCCCACCGTTAACGCAAAGCCCGAACCCGCGATGGGGTTGACGATCACAGCGATCATGGGTTGCACCTTCCTGTCTGAGTTGACGACATTTTACCGTTTTCCATCGCAATTGTAAAGAAATTTATCCGCGCGCCCGGCAGCCGCAGGCGAGCCCGCCCCAAAGGCGCTTCGGCTGGGTCCTGCGCCCCTCCCAAGGGCGCCGCCGCCTTGGAAATCTGTTGACATCGGAGCCGATATATGATAGTCTGTTTCGGTAAGCCGCACAAGCGGGGTTTAAGCACGCCCTTCACGGGACGTCGCCTTACGCTTGGCGAGTATGGATTGGGAGGTGCTTTGCCATGTACGCAGTGATCGTATCCGGTGGCAAGCAATACCGCGTAACCAAGGGCGATACCATCTATGTGGAAAAACTCGACCAGGACGCCGACAGCACCGTCACGTTCGACGTGCTCATGCTCGGCTCCGACGAAGGCGTGAAGATCGGCACCCCGACCGTGCAGGGCGCGAAGGTGGAAGGCCGGATCGTAGGCCAGGTCAAGGGTGAGAAGATCGTCATCTACAAGTACAAGAGCAAGAAGAACTATCACCGCCGCGCCGGTCATCGCCAGCATTACACCAAGGTGGAGATCACCGCGGTCGGCTGATGACACGCGTAACCGTTGAGTACGAGGGAGACCGCATCACAAGGCTGGAGAGCGTCGGCCACGCGGGCGGGCGATCGGCCGGCACGAATATCGTGTGCGCGGCGGTCAGCATCCTGATGGAAACCTGCGCAAACGCGCTGGAAAGCGTGGCGGGCGTCACGCCCGAGCTGACCGTGGACGAGGCGCTAGCGCGCATCGACATCCGCCTTCCGCAAGCGGAAGGGCAGGCGCAGCGGGACGCGCAGACCATCCTCCGTACAACGCTGCTGGGACTGACGGATATCTCCCATGAGTATCCGAAAATGGTAAAGCTCAACATTTTGATGGGAGGAACCAACCATGATCAAGCTGAATCTGCAGTTCTTCGCCCATAAGAAGGGCGTTGGCTCGACCCGCAACGGCCGCGACAGCGAAAGCAAGCGGCTGGGCGTCAAGCGGGCCGACGGGCAATATTCCCTGGCGGGCAACATCATCGTCCGTCAGCGCGGCACCCACATCCATCCCGGCACCAACGTGGGCATCGGCAAGGACGATACCCTCTTCGCGCTTGCCAGCGGTATCGTCCGCTTCGAGCGCATGGGCCGCGATAAGAAGAGAGTCAGCGTTTATCCGGTGGAGAACGCGCAGTAAGCACCGCCTCCAGGCGGTGCTGCGGGAGCGTGGGCTACGGCCTGCGCTCCTTCCTTATATGCCGGGACGCCGCGGGGGCGTCCTCAGGCGGTGCGGAAAAAGGGAGTGGTTCGCGTGATCGGTACCCTGATTAACGTGGCGGCCATCGTGGTGGGTTCCGCGCTGGGCCTGCTGCTCAAGCGCAGCTTTCGCCAGCATATCGCCGATGTGGTGATGCAGGGGCTGGGCCTCTGCGTGGCCCTGATCGGCCTCACCGGCGCGCTGAAGACAGGCAACATCCTGCTGATGATCCTCTCGGTGGTGGTGGGCGGCGTGGCGGGTTCGCTGCTGGGAATCAACCGGAGGCTGAACGCGTTGGGCGAATACGCCCAGCGGAAACTGGTGCGGGCGTCCGACCAGGGCGGCAGTACCTTCGCGCAGGCCTTCGTGACGGCGAGCCTCGTGTTCTGCGTTGGCGCCATGGCCGTGGTCGGCGCGCTGGACAGCGGCATCCGCGGGGATCACAGCACGCTGATCGCCAAATCCGCGCTGGACGGCGTGGCCTCGGTTGTGTTCGCGGGCGCGCTGGGCCCGGGCGTGATGCTTTCGGCCGTGCCGGTGCTGCTCTACCAGGGCGCCATCGCGCTGCTGGGCAACGTGATCGCCCCGCTCCTCAGCGACACGGTCGTGCAGGAGATGAGCGCGGTGGGCGGACTCCTGATTATCGGCATCGGGCTGAACATGCTGCTCAAGTCGGAGATCAAGGTCGCCGATCTGCTGCCCGCGATCTTCGTTCCGTTCCTCTATTACCCCATCGTCAGCCTGTTCGGCTGAGCGTATCGCGCGATCGCCCGCGTAGCCCGACCGGCGGCGCGGGCTTCGGCGCGTGCCCGGCGCTTGGCGATGCCGCCGCCGGGCACACGGCGGCGGGCGCTGAACCGGGCCGGAGTACCCGTAGATCGGGGTTTCGCTTTGCGGTGCGGCGATCGGCCGCAGGCGCTCCGTCCGGCCATATTCCTGCGCATGGCGTTGCGTGTCGCGTGGCGAAGGGCCTGTCGGCAGGGTTTGCGCCCGCAGCGTACCGGCATGGCCCGTTTGGCGGCGCAGTCATCGGCGGTTTGATTCCGGCGTGCCTGTCGCGGCCCGGCGCTTCGCGCCGACCCATCGGCCGCCGGCGGCTGCCCTTCGACAGGCTGTTATCCGTTCGGCGTTTGCCTGTCGCCCGTTCGGCACCCAACGCATACGCGCCGGTACGGACACCCGTGCGCGATCCGGCACGCAAAACCCGGAAAGCCCCCGGTTTCGCCTCCCTCAGGACGGCGCAAACCGGGGGCTTTCAATCCGTCGCGCGATTTTACTCGATGCCGCGGATCTTGTCAAATGGGAACACCACGAACTGCACATGCCCGATAATCTGGCTGCGCGTGAGCGTCGCGGGCTTCCCGTAGCCGTAATAATTGCGGCTGTCGTGGCTGTTGTCGCGGTTGTCGCCCATCACAAAGTACTCATCATCGCCCAGCATCATCGGGTCCATGGAGAAGCCGTCGTTGTTGCGGTCGGGCGTCAGGTACGGCTCGTCCAGCGCCTCGCCGTTTCGGTACACGACGTTGTCGCGCACCTCGATGGTATCGCCCGGCACGCCCATCAGGCGCTTGACGAAGTTCTCCGTCCGGCCGGGATATTTACAGATCACCACATCGCCGCGCTGCGGCTCGCCCAGAAGATACTCCGGCTTGGTGACAAACATGATCTCGTTGTTTTGCAGGGTATCGCACATGCTCTGGCCGTCCACGCGGATCGGTTCGAACAGGAACGTGCGGATGAGCAGCGCGATGACCACCGCGGAACCCAAAGTGAGAATCCAGCTCAGGATTTCTTTTTTCACGTCTTTCTTCTTTTTCGCCTGCGATGGTTCGGGCTTGCCCTCCTTCTCCCCCTCGTTTCCCACCGGCGTCTGTCCCTGATCCGTCTGCATGTTGTCGGCCTCCTTACGGTTGGTTGGTCATGAGCCGCAGGGTTTCGGCTTCGGGCACGGGCCCCTGCGAAATCACCTTTTTCCGGCGTTTCACAAATACGGCGCGCTCCAGCATCACGATGCGCCCGCAGCCAAGGCATTTCATCTTGATGTCCGCGCCGATGCGGATGACCTTCCACTGATCGCTCCCGCAGGGATGGGCTTTGCGCATCTGCACCACGTCGTTCAAACGGATCTCTTCCAATGCTAGGCACCTCCCCGGCGTTTAGGAGCATTATACAACCAAACCGGGCAAGTTTCAAGCGGCGGGGCCGTTCGCGCGGGGCCGCTCGGGCCTTGCGCCATGAAGAAACTGTAAACATTTCGACCCCGGCCGCGCCGATCCGCCGGGTATCCGCACGGCGGAACGCCGCCCCGCGCGCCGGAAGAACCGGGCGCGGGGCGGCGGCATATTCTTGTGATCGGTTTGTCTGGCCGGCATTCGTCTGACCGGTTTAGGCCATCCGTGGCCGGGGCGTCGTCAGGCGGGGGGTGTCAGCCTCTCAGGTACCGGTCGCACGCGACGGCGGCCTCCTGCCCCTCGTTCATCGCGCGCACCACCAGGCTCTGACCGCTGTGCATGTCGCCCGCGACGAACACGCCCTTGCGCTCGGTCTGATAGCCCTCGGCGACCACGTTGGTACGGGCGTCGCGGGGCAGGCCCAGCGCGTCCACCAGCGTATCCTCCGGCCCGGTAAAGCCCATGGCGATGAGCACCAGATCGGCGGGCCACTTGCGCGCCGTGCCCTCCACCACTTCGGTGGTCATGCGGCCGTTTTGATCCTTCACCCAGCGGATGGTATCGGTGATCACCGCGCGGATGGCGCCGGTTTCGTCCCGTTCGATTTCCCGCGCGCTCACCAGATACTGGCGCGGATCGTCGCCGTATTTTGCAATGGCTTCTTCCTGCGCGTAATCCGTTTTCAGGATGCGCGGGTACTCCGGCCACGGGTTTTGCGCCGTGCGCTCGTCGGAAGGCCGGGGCATGATTTCCAGCTGGTGCACGCTCCGGCATCCCTGCCGGAGGGCCGTGCCCACGCAGTCGGTGCCCGTATCGCCGCCGCCGATGATCACCACGTGCTTGTCGCGGGCGTTCATCTCGGGGGGCACGGGGAAATCGGCGTTCAGCAGGTGCTTGGTCGCGGTGGTCAGATAATCCACGGCAAAGAGCACGCCGCCGCCGTCCCGCCCGGGGATGGAAAGGTTGCGGGGCTTGCCGCTGCCGCAGGCCAGCACTACGGCCTGGTAATCCTTGAGCAGCTTCTCCACCGGCGTATCCACGCCGATGTGCGCGTTGACGACAAACTCGACGCCCTCTTCGCGCATCAGGCTGATGCGACGGTCGATGATTTTCTTGTCCAGCTTCATGTTGGGAATGCCGTACATCAGCAGGCCGCCGATGCGGTCCGCGCGCTCCAGGACCGTCACGGTATGCCCGAAGCGGTTGAGCCAGTTGGCGCACGCCAGACCCGCGGGGCCGGAGCCGACGATGGCGACGCGCTTGCCGGTGCGCCTTTTGGGCAGCCGGGGCTTCATGTGGCCGCTTTCAAACGCGTGCTCGATCAGCGTAAGCTCGTTCTGGCGGATGGTGACCATCGGCTGGTGGATGCCGCAGGTGCACGCGCCTTCGCACAGCGCCGGGCACACGCGCCCCGTAAACTCCGGAAAGCTGATGGTGCGCAGCAGGCGATCCGCCGCGGCATCCCATTCCTGCCGGTAGAGAAGATCGTTCCATTCGGGGATCAGGTTGCCCAGCGGGCAGCCGGTCGGCGTTCCCTTGATGGCGATGACGCTGTGGCAAAAGGGCACGCCGCAGTACATGCAGCGCCCGGCCTGTTCCAGCTGCGCCTCCAGCGGGAGCGACTCGTGGATTTCCTCCCAGTCGTTCAGCCGCCCGATCGGATCCCGGTCGGGGGGCAGGCGACGGTCGTACTCCAAAAAGCCCATCAGTTTACCCATCAGTTGCGCACCTCCTTGAGCTGCATCAGGTAGCGCTTGTACTCAATCGGGATCACCTTCACAAAACGGCTGACGGCCGAGCCCCACTGCGCCAGCATCTCCTTGCCCAGGGGGCTTCCCGTGCGCTCCGCGTGCCGCGCAATCCACCGCCGCACCTGAATCACCTCGTCGGGATCGTCCAGCCGCTCGAGGCTGACCATCTCCTGATTGCAGCGTTCGCTGAAGGAGCCGTCGGCGTCAAACACGTAGGCGATGCCGCCGGACATGCCCGCCGCGAAGTTGCGGCCGGTTTTCCCCAGCACCACCGTGCGGCCGCCGGTCATGTACTCGCAGCCGTGGTCGCCCACGCCCTCCACCACAGCCAGCGCGCCGCTGTTGCGCACGCAGAAGCGTTCGCCCGCTACGCCGCACACGTAGGCCTCGCCGCCCGTCGCGCCGTAGAGCGCCACGTTGCCGATGATGATGTTCTCCTGCGGCACAAAGGTGCTGGCCTTGGGCGGCCGTACGCAGAGGATCCCGCCGGAAAGGCCCTTGCCCATGTAGTCGTTGCAGTCGCCTTCCAGCGAAAGCGTGATGCCCTTGGGCAGGAAGGCCCCGAAGCTCTGGCCGGCGCTGCCTTCGAAGTTGACCAGTATGCTGTTGTCGGGCATGCCCTCTTCGCCGAAACGGCGCGTGAGCTCGCTGCCCAGAATCGTGCCCACGGCGCGGGCGGTGTTGTGGATGGGCAGGGACGCCACCACCGCGTGCCGGCCTTCAAAAGCGGGCTGCGCCAGCACTTCCAGGATGCTTTCATCCAGCGTGCGGCCCAGCAGGGAGTGCTGCTTCATGCAGGCGTGGCGCGGCTCCGCCAGAAAGTCCGCGGGCGCGTAGAGCACCGGGGACAGGTCGATGGCCGCGTGCTTCCAGTGGGTGAGCTTCTCGCTCTTGCGCAGCCGGTCAACCCGGCCGACCATCTCGTCCACCGTGCGGAAGCCCATTTCCGCCATGATCTCCCGCAGTTCCTGCGCGACAAAGCGCATGAAGGAAATGATGTATTCTGGTTTGCCCTTGAAGCGCTTGCGCAGTTCAGGGTTCTGCGTCGCCACGCCGGCGGGGCAGCTGTCCAGGTTGCACACGCGCATCATGATGCAGCCCATGGTAACCAGTGGCGCGGTCGCAAAGCCGAATTCCTCCGCGCCAAGCAGCGCGGCCACCGCCACGTCCCGGCCGGTCATGAGCTTGCCGTCGGTTTCCAGCACCACGCGGCTGCGCAGCCGGTTGAGCATCAGGGTCTGGTGGGTTTCGGCAAGGCCCAGCTCCCACGGCAGGCCGGCGTGCTTGATGCTGGAGCGCGGGGAAGCGCCCGTGCCGCCGTCGTAGCCGCTGATGAGGATAACGTCCGAAAGGCCCTTGGCAACGCCCGCGGCGATGGTGCCCACGCCCGCCTCGCTCACCAGCTTCACGCTCACGCGCGCCTTGCGGTTGGCGTTTTTCAGGTCGTAGATCAGCTCCGCCAGATCCTCAATGGAATAGATATCGTGGTGCGGCGGCGGGGAAATGAGGCCCACGCCCGCGGTGGAGTGGCGGGTCTTGGCGATCCACGGGTACACCTTGGAGCCGGGCAGCTGGCCGCCCTCGCCGGGCTTGGCGCCCTGCGCCATCTTGATTTGCAGCTCCTGCGCGTGCACCAGATAATTGCTGGTCACGCCGAAGCGGCCGGAGGCCACCTGCTTGATGGCGCTGGATTTGCTGTCGCCGTTGGGCAGGGGGGTGTAGCGTTCTTCGTCCTCGCCGCCCTCTCCGCTGTTGCTCTTGCCGCCGATGCGGTTCATCGCCACGGCCATGCACTCGTGCGCTTCCTTGCTCAGCGACCCGTAGCTCATCGCGCCGGTCTTGAAGCGCCTGCAGATGGCCTGTACGCTTTCCACTTCGTCCAGCGGCACAGGCTCGCCCGCGGGCGCAAAGTCCATCAGGCTGCGCAGCGTCGCCTTCTCCGCGCTGTTGTCCAGGCTTTGGGTGTATTGCTTGAAAATCCTGTAATCGTCGTTCCAGCAGGCCTGCTGCAACAGGTGGATCGTCTCGGGGTTGTAGAGGTGGTATTCCTCCCCCTTGCGCCACTGCATCACGCTGCCGGCTTCCAGCGTTTCCTCGCCCAGCGGATCGTTGAAGGCCGAGTCGTGCCGGGCGGCGTTCTCCCTGGCGACGCCCTCCAGCCCGATGCCGCCGATGGGCGAGACCGTCTGGGGGAAATATTCGTCGATCAGTTCCCGGCTCAGGCCCACGGCCTCGAAGATCTGGGAGCCGCGGTAGCTCTGGATGGTCGAGATGCCCATTTTCGACATCACCTTGACGATGCCCTTGACGATGGCCTTGAGGTAGTGCGCCTGCGCCTCTTCCACCGTCTGGCCCTTGAGCGTGCCGCCCCGCACCGCGTCCTCCACGGTGCGAAGCGCCAGGTAGGGGTTCACGGCCGTCGCGCCATAACCCACCAGCAGCGCGAAATGGTGTACTTCGGTCGGTTCGCCGCTTTCCAGCAGAATGCTGAGCTGCGTGCGGATGCCCCGGCGGATGGTGTGCGCCTGCACGCCGGATACCGCCAGCAGCGCCGGCACCGCCGCGTGGGTTTCGTCCACGCCCCGGTCGGAGAGGATGAACATCGTGCAGCCCTCGTCAAAGGCCTGATCGAGGTCCGCGTACACGCGCTTCATCGCCGACTGGATGCCGCTGCCGCCCTGCGCCACATCGTAGAGGATGGACAGCGTCGCGGGCTTGAAGCCTTCGCTGTCCAGCGCCTTGATGCGCGCCAGTTCCGCGTCGGTCATGAGGGGGTGGGGCAGTTTCAGCTGCCGGCAGCTCTGGGGCGAAGGCGACAGCAGATCGCCTTCCGAGCCGATGTACACGCGCGTGGAGGTGACGATCTCCTCGCGGATGGCGTCGATGGGCGGGTTGGTCACCTGCGCGAAAAGCTGGTGGAAATAGTCGTACAACAGCTGCGGCCGTTCGGACAGCACCGCCAGCGGAAGGTCCGCGCCCATGGACGCCGTGGGCTCCATGCCCTTGTCCGCCATGGGGATCAGCACCTTTTGCACCTGCTCGTTGGTATAGCCGAAGTTCTTTTGCAGCTGCCACAGCGGCAGGTCCGGCGCGGTCAGGGGCGGTTCGCCTTCGGGCAACTCCTCGATGGTCAGCTGCAGCTGCTTGATCCACCGGGCGTAGGGGTACATGGCCGCCATGCGGCTCTTGATCTCGTCGTCGCTGATCACGCGGCCGGCTTCGGTATCCACCAGCAGCATGCGGCCTGGGCGAAGGCGCTCTTTATAGAGCACCTTTTCCGGGGGAATATCCAGCACGCCGGTTTCGCTGGCCATGATGAGCATGTCGTCGGTGGTCACGCAGTAGCGGGCGGGGCGCAGGCCGTTGCGGTCCAGCATCGCCAGCGCCTGCACGCCGTTGGTCACCGCCATGGCGGCGGGGCCGTCCCAGGCGTCCATCACGTGGCTGTGGAACTCGTAAAACGCGCGCAGCTCGGGCGAAAGCGTGATGTTCTTCTCCCACGGCTCGGGGATCATCATCATGGCGGCGTGCGGGAGGCTGCGGCCGGAGAGCAGCAGGAACTCCAGCGCGTTGTCAAACATGGCGCTGTCGCTGCCGTCGTCGTTGACGATGGGGAACACCCGGGTTACGTCGTCGCCGAATGCGTCGGTGTGCACGTGCGTCTGGCGGGCGTTCATGCGCTTCTGGTTGCCCAGAATGGTGTTGATTTCGCCGTTATGGATGGTGTAGCGGTTGGGGTGGGCGCGCTCCCAGCTGGGGAAGGTATTGGTGGAGTAGCGGCTGTGCACCAGCGCGACGGCCGTGGTATAGTCCAGGTCGCTCAGGTCGAGGTAAAGCTCCCCCACCTGCCGCGCCTGCAGCATGCCCTTGTAAACGATGGTGCGGCAGCTCAGGCTCGCTGCGTAAAAATCGCCCGAGTCCGCGCCGGGAGCATAGCGCAGGCGATGCTCGGCCACCTTGCGGATCAGGTACAGCCGGCGCTCGAAAGCGTCGTCGTCGGAAAGGTCGGCGCTTTTCTGGATAAACGCCTGCCGGATGAGCGGCATGCAGGCCAGGGCGGTTTGCCCGAGGGTCGAGGCGTTCACCGGCACGGTGCGCCAACCCAGGAAGCTCTGCCCGAACTCCGCCACAATGGACTCGAATGTTTTTTCGATTTTCTCGCAGCGCGCCTCGTCTCGGGATAAAAAAAGCATGCCGACGCCGTACGAGCCGGGCGCGGGCAGCACCATTCCCTCCAGAGGGCATACTTTTCGAAAAAACGCATCCGGAAGCTGGGTGAGAATCCCGGCGCCGTCGCCAGTATCGGGCTCGGCGCCGGTTCCGCCGCGATGGGACAGGTGGTTGAGCGCCTCCATCGCGTCCCTGAGCACCGCATGGGAACGCACGCCCTTGATGTTGGCCAGCATGCCGATGCCGCACGCGTCATGTTCAAACCGGGGCGAGTACAACCCTTGCTGTCGTGGCAAACCTTGCTCTTTCATGTTCAGCCTCCGCTCGCGTCGGTATGGGAACCGGAAGGGATAAAAATTGGCGCTCGTCAATAAAATCAGGTTATTGAGCGTCATGGTATTATAGCATTGCCTTTTCCGACGTGACAATACGGGAACAGAGGAAGTACAATCCGGCGCAATGTTCGGTTTTTCCCGGTATCGGACGCCCGCGCGGCCGTTCGGCCGAATCCATGCGCGTCCGGTCGCGGTACCGCAGGCAACCTTGCCCGCGCCGGCGCGCCATGGTATAATACGGGCGCGCGTCTCACGCGCACCGCAAAAACGGAAAGGAACGACGCGACCGTATGGATATCCTCAGCGCCCTATGCAAAGAATTCAACCTCCAGCCCGCGCAGTGCCAAAGCGTGATCGGGCTGATCGACGACGGCAACACCATCCCCTTCATCGCGCGCTACCGCAAGGAAATGACCGGTTCCATGGACGATCAGGTGCTGCGCGAGGTCTATGAGCGGCTTGCGTACCTGCGCAGTTTTGACAAACGCCGCGAGGAGATCCAAAAAAGCCTCGAAGAGCAGGGCGTGCTTACCGAGGAACTGACCGCCAAACTCGCCGCCGCCAACACGCTTTCGGAGATCGAAGATCTCTACCGGCCCTTCCGGCCCAAACGCCGCACCCGCGCGACCATCGCCCGGGAAAAGGGGCTGGAGCCGCTTTCGCTGCTGCTGCTGATGCAAAATGAAAAAACGCGCGACCCGGCGGAACTCGCCGCGCCGTTTGTGGACGCGGCAAAGGGCGTGACAGGCCCCGAGGAAGCGCTGGAAGGCGCGCGCGATATTCTGGCCGAACAGATGAGCGACGACGCGGACGTGCGCAAGGCCGTGCGCACGCTCGCCTTCCAGCGCGGCACGGTGGAAACCGTGCGCGCCAAGGATGAGGACAGCGTCTACAGCATGTATTACGAGTTCCGCCAGGAAGCGCGGAACCTGCCGGGGCACCGGGTGCTCGCCATCAACCGCGGCGAGCGCGAGGGTTTCCTGAAGGCCGCCTTGCGCATGGACGAAGGCGCGAGCGTCGCGGTGCTGCACAAGGCTTTCGTACGCGAGGGCAGCACCACGACCGGCCAGGTGAAAACCGCCGCCGAGGACGCGTGGCAGCGGCTGATCGCCCCCAGCATCGAGCGCGAGGTGCGCGCCGACCTGACCGAAAAGGCAAGCGCCGCCGCGGTGCAGGTGTTTGGCAAGAACCTGCACCAGCTTTTAATGGTTCCCCCCGTGAAGGGCCGGGTCACGCTGGGCGTTGACCCGGGCTTCCGCACCGGCTGCAAGCTGGCGGTCGTCGACGAAAACGGCAAGGTGCTGGCGACCGGCGTGGGGCACTTCACCCTGCCGGGACAGGACGCCGCCAAGGCTCGCGCCCGCGTGGAGGTGCTCGCCCTATGCCGCAAGTACGGCGTTACCGCCATCGCCATCGGCAACGGCACGGCTTCCCGCGAGGCGGAGCAGTTTATCGTTTCGCTGTTGCCCGACCTGCCCGAAAACGCCGCCTACATGATCGTAAGCGAAGCCGGCGCGTCGGTGTATTCCGCCAGCAAGCTGGCCGCCCTGGAATTCCCCCAGTTTGACGTATCGCTGCGCAGCGCCGTGAGCATCGCGCGCCGCATGCAGGATCCGCTGGCCGAGCTGGTCAAGATCGACCCCAAAGCCATCGGCGTGGGCCAGTACCAGCATGATTTAAAGGAAAGCGACCTCACCGCCGCGCTGGAGGGCGTGGTGGAAGGCTGCGTCAACAGCGTGGGCGTGGAGATCGCCACGGCCTCGCCCTCGCTGCTCAGCCATGTGGCGGGCATCGGGCCTGCGCTGGCCAAGAACATCGTCGCCTACCGGGAAGAAAACGGCATCCGCAGCCGGGCGGAGCTGAAAAAGGTGCCCAAGCTGGGCCCCAAGGCTTTCGAGCAGTGCGCCGGGTTTATCCGCGTGGCGGACAGCCGCAACGTGTTGGACGCGACCGCCGTGCATCCCGAAAGCTACGAGGCCGCCAAGGCGCTGCTGACGGCGCTGGGCTACGAGCTTACGGATGTGCGCGAGGGGCGGCTGGCCGATCTTGGCAAGCGCGCCGAGGAAAAGGGCTACGCCGCGCTGGCGGCACTCACGGGCGTGGGCGAACCGACGCTGAAGGACATCGTGCGGGAGCTGCAAAAGCCGGGCCGCGACCCGCGCGACGATCTGCCCAAGCCGCTGCTGCGCAAGGATGTGCTGGATATCAAGGACATTCAGCCCGGCATGGAACTCATGGGCACGGTGCGCAACGTGGTCGATTTCGGCGCGTTCATCGACATCGGCGTGCATCAGGACGGGCTGGCGCATATCAGCCGCATCGCCAACCGCTACATCCGCCATCCAGCCGAAGTGCTCAAGGTGGGCGACGTGGTCAAGGTTTGGGTGGTCGAGGTGGATCAGAAAAAGCAGCGCATCGCGCTGACGCTGCTGCCGCCCAAGGCCTAAACGGCGGGGCTTGGGCCGGAGCTTGCGCGCGGGAGCGCGGCGGGTGTAGGTTGCAGGAAACCCGCGGCCGCACATGGCCCACCGTCCTGCCTGTCCGGCGGAGAGCGGGCAGCGGGCACGGGCGAACCGTCCGGCTGCTGTTTTCGTCGTGCGCATCGGCGCGATGAAACGGCAGTCGGACGTTTTTTTGCAGCGCAGCGGGCGAAGCCGAGAAAAGATCGCCTGACCGGCCACCGGTCAGGTCCGTTGGGACGCCGCCGCAACGCGGGAGGCAGAACGGCCGGGTGTCGCAAGCCACTAGGGCTTGCTGTCCGCGGCGGGAGGCTTGACGAATCCTGTTTCAAATCAGGAACGCCTCCCGCTCACGTCGCTTTTTCTGCGGAAGCTTCGTCGTGAAGCCTCGCCACAGCCCCGCCGCGCCTTCGCTTCCGCTCTACTTCCCACCAAGAAAACCGCCCGTGCGCTTTAGCGCACGCCTGAAGGAAAACCGCATGACGCGCTTTCCCCGCCACCCCCGCCCGCACGGGCTGCCGGAACCACAGCAGGCGGCAATCCGCGGCGCGTCGCTCGCCGCCCCCGCCCGCGCGGGCTGCCGCTTCCCGCCGCGCCGACCGCTGTTCTTTGCATGTTTTTTGCCAGGCCGGTATTGACTTGCCGGCGTTTCGTTGTACAATAATTTTGATAGTCGGGCGGGCGACCGTCCGGCAGAATAGAGGCGCGGTTGACATCAGTACCCCGCGGGAGCCCTTCGCCGGGCCGCGAGCGCGGGAAAAAGGTTCGACCGCCGAAACGCCCATCCGGCGAAGGGTTCGGGCGTTGGGCGTCGGGACAACATCCCGGCGACTGTCACGGCAAACGCCGTGAAGCGCTATTCGGATCGAGTCTCCTTCTCTCCCCCGCAGAAGATAGAATCGGCGAAGGCGCAAGCTTTCGCTTTTTTCTATCCGTTTTCATCGCACACCGGACCGCAATACGCAAGAGGAGGCAACCCACATGAAGAAAACCGTTTCCATCCTGCTTGTTCTGGCCATGACGCTCGTCGCCGCTTTCGCCGTGGCGGAAGGCACCTTCCGCGTCGGCATGGAGTGCGGCTACGCACCCTATAACTGGACGCAGCCCGAAGCCAGCGACACCGCCGTGGCCATCGAGGGCGGCGCGGGCTATGCCGACGGCTACGACGTGCAAATCGCCAAAGCCATCGCCGACGGGCTGGGCAAGGAACTGGTCATCGTGAAAACCGAATGGGACGGCCTGATCCCCGCGGTTGCCAGCGGCGCGATCGACGCCATCATCGCCGGCATGAGCCCCACTCAGGAGCGCCAGGCCACGCTGGATTTCACCGATCCTTACTATCTGGTGGACATGGTCGTCGTGGTCAGCAAGGACGGGCCCTACGCCGCCGCCGCCTCGCTGGCTGATTTCTCCGGCGCGGCGCTCACCGCGCAGCTCAACACCACCCACTACGAAGTACTCGACCAGATTCCCGGTGTCAACAAGCTGGCCGCCATGGAAACCTTCCCCGCGATGGTCGTGGCCCTCAAGAGCGGCGCCATCGACGGTTACATCGCCGAGCGTCCCGGCGCCATTGCCGATACGATGGCCAACCCCGAGCTGAGCTTTGTTTCCTTCGAGCAGGGCGGCGGCTTTACCGTCGCTCTGGAGGATACCCAGATTTCCGTAGGCCTCGCCAAAGGCAGCGAGTTCGTCGCGCCGATCAACGAGATCCTCGCCGGTCTGGATCAGGCTGCCCGCGACCAGATCATGGAGGACGCCATCAGCCGCCAGCCGCTGGCGCAGTAAGGACAAACCCGTCCCTTCTTCGGGGAACGCATGCCGCAGGGTGTGCGTTCCCCTATCGTTGTTATCGGAGGAATGACCATGCAACTACCAACGGAATTTTTCGGCTGGGTCGTCTTCATCCTCCAGAAATACGGTTCCCTGTTCCTGCAGGGCACCGGCATGACGCTCCTGATCTCGCTCACCGGCACGGTCATCGGCTTTCTGATCGGCCTGCTGGTCGCCATCCTGCGCACCGTGCCGACCACCCGGCGAACCCCGCTGGCCGCGCGCGGGCTCAAGCAGGCGCTCAACGTCCTGCTGAGCGTTTATATCGAAGTGTTCCGCGGCACGCCGATGATCGTACAGGCCATGGTCATCTACTACGGCGCCATGATGGCCAAGCTGATCGACCGGCATACGCCCATCCCCGTCGTCGCAATCTTCATCGTGTCCATCAACACCGGCGCGTATATGGCCGAAATCATCCGCGGCGGCATCATCAGCGTGGACAAGGGCCAGAAGGAAGCCGCCCACGCCATCGGCATGACCCACTGGCAAAGCATGATTAACGTGGTGCTGCCCCAGGCGGTGCGCAACATCATGCCCTCCATCGGCAACGAGTTTGTCGTCAACATCAAGGATTCCAGCGTGCTCAACGTGATCGCCGTGAGCGAGCTGTTCTTCATGAGCAAGTCGGCGGCCGGCACCTACGCGCGCTACTTCGAGGCGTTCGCCATCACGGCCGTCATTTACCTGATCCTCACGTTCACCGTAACCCGCATTCTCCGGCTGATCGAGCGCAAGATGGACGGCAGCAAGAGCTACACCATCCTGGGCTCGCAGACCGACAGCCAGAGCGCCATCACCATACCCGCGGACTCGAAAGAGGAGGGCTGAACCATGCCGAACCCCTCGCCTGTGCTGGAAGTCAGCCACCTGCGCAAACGCTTTGGGAACCACGAGGTGCTTTCGGATATTACCTTCACCGTGGGCGAAGGGGACGTCACCTGCATCATCGGCGCCAGCGGCTCGGGCAAGAGCACGCTGCTTCGCTGCATCAACTTTCTGGAGGAGCCCACGGACGGCGCCATCCTGTTCCACGGCCGGGACGCCGAGCGCGAGTGGAACCGCGCCCAGTACCACGCCAAGGTGGGCATGGTCTTTCAGTCCTTCAACCTGTTCAACAACATGACGGCGCTTGAAAACTGCAACTCCGGGCAGATGCGCGTGCTCCGCCGCGATCGCAAGACCGCCACGGAACGGTCTCTCCTGTACCTTAACAAGGTGGGCATGGGCCCCTACCGCAACGCCCGGCCCGCTCAGCTCTCCGGCGGGCAGAAGCAGCGCGTGGCCATCGCCCGCGCGCTGGCCATGGACCCGGAGGTGCTGCTGTTTGACGAGCCCACCAGCGCGCTGGATCCCGAAATGGTCGGCGAGGTGCTGGAGGTCATGCGCAGCCTTGCCCAGGGCGGCCTGACCATGCTGATCGTCACCCACGAGATGAGCTTCGCCCGGGATGTGTGCCACCGCGTGATCTTCATGGATCAGGGCCTGATCGCCGAGGACGGCGTGCCCGAGGAAATCTTCACCAGCCCCCGTCAGGCGAGAACGCGGGAGTTTTTGAGCCGCGTATTGCAGCGATAGGGCAAGCGGAACGAGCCTCTTCTTGAACAATCCTCAAAACCGGCATACGGCTGTGCCGGGCGGCAGGCGCCGCCCGTGCCGTCGGCATCTCGGCATATGGATGGCCCCGGAGCGCCGACGAACCGTGCGCACGCGCGCGGCCGCGGCGCGTGCGTGCGTACGGTTTCGGATGGTTAACGCCCGCCGATCCCCGGCGCATGGCAAAAGGTCGGCAGGCGGGGTGCCGCGTTGCCGAACGTCGCGTGGGTTGCCGCGTTATCCGATAGCAGATCGTGAACGCTTCCATCTCAAGGCGTTTTTCTCCATCCCTTCGCCGCGAAAGCACGGCTTTGCCCCACTGGCCTTCGCTTCCGCTCCTCGCCCCGGCAAAAATCGCTCGCGGGCTTTGGCGCGCTCATGAGGGAAATTTTACGACCCGCTTGCTCCGGCATCTCCGCCGGTCAGGTTGATCCATCGGCCGTTCAGGCGAACCCTTGCGTCCGCTCCCGTAAGCCAGGTCAGGTTCGCGCCCGCCCCGTCCACTCGGCAGCGGAAGCGGCACCCGCGGTAGCAAAGGGTAAAGGCGTACCCCCGCCAGCCCGCAGGCAGCATCGGCGCCAGCGAAAGCCCGCTTTCGTCCAGCCGCAGCCCAGCAAACCCGCGCAGCATGCACAGGTACGCCCCGCCCAGGTTGGCCGTGTGCAGCCCGTCGCGGGTGTTGCCGTGCGTATCGTTGAGATCGAGGGCGACCGTATCGCCAAACAGCTCCGCCGCCTGCCCGCTCAGGCCCAGACGGGCGGCCATCATCGCGTACACGCACAGGGAAAGCGAGGAATCGTGTGTGGTCACGCGGCCGTAAAAGTCGTAGCTCCGGCGCACGGTATCCGCGTCCGCGGTATCGGGAAACAGCAGCTGGGCCAGCACCGTATCGGCCTGTTTGCACACCTGGTGGCGGTAGAGGAACAGCGGATGGTAATGCAGCAGCAGCGGAAAGTGATCCCGCGGAATCGCCCGCAGATCGAGCGTCTTTTTCTGCAGGAAGGAATCGTCCTGCGGGCTGATGCCGTTCCTTTCATCCCGGGGGAAGTACATCCGCTCCGCAGCCAGCGCGAACGCCTCCGCCTCGATGTCGGTCACGCCGGTCGCCTCGCGCACGGTCCTGTCCAGCCCCGCCTCCGTCAGGCTGCGAAGCGCGCGCACCGCGCCGCGCAGGTTGTTTTGCGCCACGGCGTTGGTGTAGAAGTTGTTGTTGACCAGGCAGGTGTACTCATCCGGGCCGGTTACGCAGTCGATGCGGAAGCCGTCCTCCGCCATATGCCCCAGTTCCAGCCAGAAGCGCGCGGTTTCCACCAGCACCTCCGCGCCGCATTCCGCCATGAAGGCAAGGTCGCCCGTCGCGTCCCAGTATTGCACAAAGGCGAAGGCAATGTCCCCGTCGATGTGATACTGTGCGGTGCCCGCCGGGAAATAGGCGGAGCACTCGTCCCCGTCAATGGTGCGCCACGGGTACAGCGCGCCGCGCGCAAAGCCCAGCGATCGGGCATTGGCACGCGCCCGCTCCAGCGTTTCGCAGCGGTAGCGGAGCATATCCCGCGCCGCGTCCGGCCGGGTCCAGAGGAAAAACGGCAGAACGTAGATTTCGCTGTCCCAGAAGGTATGGCCCTCATACCCTTCGCCGCTCAGGCCCTTGGCGGCGACGTTGCTGTACCCGTCCGTGCCGGTGGACTGCAAAAGCTCGTACAGGTTAAAATCCATCGCCTGCTGGCATGCGGGGTCGCCGTCGATCTCCACGCGAGCGTCGCGCCAGAAGGTTTCCAGATACGCCGCCTGCTCGGCTTCCAGCCGCTCGGCGCCCATCTCCCGGCACTCGGCCAGCCGCGCCAGCGTTTCCCCGGCGGGGTCGGCCGTCCGTCGGCTGTCGGCATAGCAGGCGTATTGCGTCAGCTCGATCCGTTCGCCGGGTTGCAGCGCGCCGGTGAAGGCGGTTTCGGCCGAGGTCGCGGTATGCACGTGCATGGGCAGCCAGTCGCAGGTTTGCGCCACGCGGCAGCAGAGGGTCAGGTTGGAACGCAGCGTGGTCGCCAGCGCGTAGGCCGTATCGCCTTCCAGCCCGACGGCGTCCACCCGCAGGCAACGCAGCGGCTCGGCCGCCACGCGCGGATCGTTGGCCGCGGCGTGGTTTCGCACATCGGCATCCAAAACGGCCGTGAGGCGGATCGCTCCGCGATACCCTTCCGACGTGACGCAATAGCGCATGAGGAACAGTTCCCGGCGCGCAAACGAGGCCATGCGGCGCACTTCCACGCGCAGGTCGCCCCGCGCCGTATGCCACACGCAGCTGCGCACGGTTTGGCCCGCGGCCATGTCCAGTGTCTGCAAACGTTCCCCCACGCTGTCGTCGAACAGCGAAAAGCGCTCGCCCTCCGCTTCCAGCGTTACGGTCTGGGCGTCCGGCACGTTGACCATCACCTGCTGGGTTTCCGGGAACCCGTAGAGCTTCTCGCCGTAACGAACGTCGCGTATCTCATAAAAGGCGTTGAGGTAGGCGCCGCGCACGCTGTCCACACCCGGCGCCGCGCCCTCCTCCGGCGCGTTGCGCACGCCCAGGTAACCGTTGGCGTTATGGAATAGCGTTTCCAGGTGCGCGAAGTTTTCGCGCGCCCATGTTTGCGTCCTTTTCACGGTCTACTCCTTCACCGCGCCCGAGGTAATGCCGGACACAATCTGTTTCTGGAACAAGAGCACGATCGCCAGCGTCGGGATCACCACGACGATGGTCGCGGCGGTAATCTCGCCCCAGAGGATGGAAAACTGCGTGCGCAGGGCGTTGATCGCCACGGGCACGGTCTGGTAATCCTTGACCGAGTTGAGCGTCAGGGTAAGCAGGTACTCGTTCCACGCGGCGATGAAGGTCATGATTGCCGTGGTGAACACGCCCGGCGCGGCCATGGGGAAGATCACCTTCCAAAGCGTCTGCCATTGGGAGCAGCCGTCGATCTTGGCGGCTTCCTCCACGGAAAGCGGAATCCGCTTGAAATGCGCCACCATGATCCACACAGCGGAGGGCAGCGTGATGGTGGAATAGGCCCTGGCCACCCAGTAGCTGTTGAGAAGCTTCAATTGGTAGAACATGTTGAAAATCGGGCCTACGATGATCATTTGCGGGAACATCGAGATGCCCAGAATCAGCGACATCAGCGCCACTTTGCCGCGGAAGAAGCAGCGCGCGATGATATAGGCGGACATCGACGCCACCAGCACCACATACAGCGTCGTGCTGCCGCTCACGATCACGCTGTTGACAATCGAGTGCAAAATGCCCTTGTCGATTACCGTCCGATAATTGCCCACGGTCGGATTTATGGCGATCAGGCGGAACGCCGTTTCCGCGCCGTAGATTTCGCTGCCCGGCTTAAAGGAGGTGACCAGCACCCACAGGAACGGGAACAGGTTGACCGCGATAAAGGCCGCGATCAGCGCCCACATCAGCGTCCGGCCCCTGGGCCGGGGTTTCCGGTTGGGGATGGGTTGGGTCAGGGGGATTGTCGTCATGCTCGTACCCTCCTCACTCGCGGATCAGTTCCGCGCCCAGCACCTTCACGTACACGAATGCGATCAGGGCTACCAGCGCGAACATCGCCACCACGATCACCGAGCCGTAGCCGTAGTTGCTCTGGCCGATCATCATCTTGTAAGCATAGATGGAAAGGGTTTCGGGGGTGCCCTTGGTGAGCACGGCGATCAGATCGTACACACGGAAGGCGTCCAGCGTGCGGAACAGCAGCGCCACCAGCATGCTGGGCTTGAGCAGCGGCAGCGTGATGCTCGTGAACGTGCGCACGGCGCCCGCGCCGTCAATGGCGGAGGATTCGTACAGCCCCCGGTCGATCACCTGTAAGCCCGCCAGCAGCAGGAGCGCCATATACGGCGTGGTTTTCCACACATCCGCGAGGATCGCGGCGAACATCGTGCCGCCCTGGGTGGTCAGGAGCAGTTCCGGCGATGCGATGATGCCAAGCCTGGTAAACAGCGCCGCGACGATGCCGCTGGTGCCGTCGTACAGGTAGCACCAGATCAGGGCCGAAACCGCCGTGGGGATCGCCCAGGGGATCAGCGCCGTGGTGCGCACCATGCCGATGCCGCGGATCGCCTTATCCATCACCAGCGCCAGCGCCATGCCCAGCACCAGCTCCAGCGCGACGGAGATGATCGTAAACAGGAAGGTGCTGCCCACCGCCTGCCCGAAGCGCGTATCCTGAAACAACGTACCGTACTGGCTCAGGCCGACGAAATTGCCGGTAATCAGGCAGGTTTCCATCTCGTCAAGCAGGGTGGGCGCCTTTTGCACGATTCGCAGGTCGGGATAGCGCGCGCCAAGCGTTTCCACCGTCCGGCGGGTCTGCGCAATCAGCGCGGCGATCTGGCTGCCGGTATCGCCCGACAGCGTAACCGTCGATTTTTCGTCGGCGTAAAGCGCGTGCTGCCCGGCCAGCGTGTCCATCATGGTTTGGAGCGTCGCCCGGTCGGACGCGTCCACCGTTTCCACGTCCTTTTTCAGGTAATGGACAAGGTAGTCGCAATCCTCCGCATACAGGGAGGCGTTGAGCACCGGCCCTGTGTAGAGCGCGTTCTTGGACTGCTTGTTGGTCTGGTAATCAAACAGCGTATACACAAACGACGACACGATCGGGTACAGCGAGAAAACCGACACCAGCAGGAGCAAAGGCAGGATAAAGCAGAATTCCTTCCACGTCATGCGGCGCTGCACGGCCATCACCTCCAGGGTTGCGATAAGCAAAAGGCCGCCGGGCACTTGCGCACCCGGCGGCCCCGCGGGCTTTACTGCGCCAGGGCAGCCTCAACCGCCGTCACGGTCGCGTCGATCTCGGCGCTGCCGTTGAGGAAGGGATAGATCGCCTGCTGCAGCGCATCGGACACCTTGGAGTACTCCGCGCTCACGGGACGGGCGATGGTGGTCTTGAGCGCGTTCTGGAAGCCGACCATGCTCAGGCGCTCGTCGGCCGTCATGATGCGCTCGTCGGTCAGCATCTTGTTGAGCCCCGGCAGATAGCCGCCCTGCTCGCTCATGATCAGCTGGCCGGCCTCGCTGTTGAGGAACTGCATGAAGGCGAAGGCGCCTTCGGGGTTCGCGCTGTTCTTGTTGATGGCCAGCAGCCACCCGCCGACGGTATCGCCGCCGGGCAGCGGCGCAACCGCGACCTGATCGGTCGTGATGGTGCCCTCGCTCTTGATGACGCCCCACTGGTACGGCCAGTTACGCGCAAACACGCTCTCGCCCTTGACGAAGCTGTTGGCGGTTTCGCCTTCGGTGTAGTTGAGGATGTTATCCGGCGTGGCTTTGGACTGCACGAACTGCTTCATCATTTCCAGGCCGCCCTTGATGTCCTTCCAGTTGGAGGTAAACTCGTTGGCGTTGCAGATGAGGCCCTCGTACAGGGAAGCTTGGAACACGAACCCGGCGGTGGTGCCGCCCTGGCCCGCGTATTTCTCGGACATGGCCAGCAGATCGGCCCAGGTGTATGCGCCGGCCACCAGCTTGGCGGCGTCTTCCTGGCTTACGATGTCGGTGCGGAAGTAGAGCAGCCCCAGATCCGGGAAGAACGGCAGCACGTATTGCTTGCCGTTGTACATGCCGGAGGCCATGGAGCCGGCGTTGAAATCCGCCACGTTCAGGCCCGCGTCTTCCAGCATCATATCCAGCGGCTGAATGTAGCCCGACGCCGCGAACTCGCCGGCCCACACCACGTCCAGCGAGAGGATGTCATACTCGCTGCTGCCGGCCTTCAGCGAGGTCGTCAGTTGCTCGCGCATGGCGCCGGAATCGTTGGTCATATCCACCCACTCCACCTTGTAGGCTTCCTGGGAGGCGTTGAAGGCGTCGATGACCGCCTGCGTCGCGGGCGTGCTGTCGCCCTGGGCCGCAAACTTGACGGCCACGGGTTCGGCCAGCGCAGCGGTCACGCTCAGCGCCAGCGCGATGGTCAACAGGATCGAAAGCGTTTTTTTCATGGATATTCCCTCCTATGATTCTTTACACGCGGAAGTTTCGGTCCGGTCTTCCGCTTTGGTAGGTTCAGCATATCCGGTTTTTCCGGTTTTGTATTTCATATTTCCGATGTTTTTGATATAATTCCGATATGCACTTTCAGGATTTTACTCAGGGAGGCGGGTTGAAGGTAACCCGTCCTTATCAAGATTGCTGTGTGCGGCCCCCCCGATGCTCCGCCAAACCTGAACCGGAGGCGGCCGTCCAGTGAGATACCCCTTCTCTGCCAAAGTCGCTTTGAGCGGCCCCCCATGCTCTGCCAAGCCTGAACCGGAGGTGACCGGCCGTGGAAGAAAACCGTCTGTCGCAGCGCGCCCGTTTGTTTCATTATACCACAAGACTGCCGGTTTTCTGGTATCATGAAGGCGCCCTGATTGCCGCGCTGCCGGAAGACGCGTCGCTGACCGGCACGCTGCTGGGGGAGGAAAACGCGCCGCTGGGAACCTTGCGCGCCAAACCGGCCGAGAGCAGCGTGCTTACCCTGGAAAACGCCTATGCGGAACGCTTCTTTTGCTTGGGGGTGGGCGACGGGCACCTGCTGGTCTGCGGCCCGTACTGCTCGGAAGGCTTTTCTCAGGGCGACGTGCTCCGGCTCATCCGCTCGCTGCGGCTCCCGCTGGACAAGCGGGAGCACCTGACGGAGCACTACGCCTCGCTCCCGCGTTTCAGCGAGATGAACGTCTACTATATCACCACGTTTCTGGAAAAAACCTTTCTGGACGAAGCCGACCTGCCCGCCGGACAGGTGGAACTGCCCAGCGACGAGGACCTGGCCCAGCGATTCTACCAGAACGCCTACCGAAACCGCATGTCCATGTTCCAGCACCCGCCGTATTTTTTCGAGCAGGAAATTACCCGGCAGATCATCGCGGGGGACAAGGAGCACGCCATGCAGCTGCTTTCGGAGCTCAACCGCCTGACGCGCGCCACGCTCGCGGATCACCCGCTGCGATCGCTGAAAAACTCCCTCATCGCCTCGGTAACGCTCTTCACCCGCGCGGCGATCACCGGCGGCGTCCCCAGCGACGAAGCCTTCACCATGAGCGACAGCTTTATCCAGACCATCGAAAAGCAGAACGACCTGCACCTGCTTTCCTCCATCGAGGAAGCGATCATCCTGCGCTTCATCGACCGTGTGGAGCGCTACCGCCGCCAGCGCTACTCCAGCCTCGTGCGCCGCACGGTCGCCTTTATCGACGAGCACCTGTCAGAGCCGCTGGACACCCGGATGATCGCGGCCAGTGTATTTGTGCACGAGGATTACCTCTCCAAGCGGTTTCGCCAGGAAACAGGCGAGGCGCTGCACGCCTATCTCCTTAGGCGGCGCGTGGAGGAAGCGGCGCACTTCATGCGCTACGGCAACGACAGCATCCCCGCCATCGCCGCGTTTTACCGGTTCTCCTCCCAAAGCCACTTCACAAGTGTGTTCAAGCGGTATATGGGCTACACGCCGCGGCAGTACCGGAACCTATGAGCCGCGCGGGCATCGGCTGAAGGACACTGCTACGGCGCTTACCGCGTATTGGTGGCGAGCCGTACAATCCCCTGTGCCCGCAGGATGCAGTGAAAGTACGGTATCACTGTCGCGCGGGTTTCCCCGGCGGTCACGGCAAGGGGCCCCCTATCACAAGGGTCGCCTGATCGCAAGGGTCGCCCGCTCGCAAGGGTCGCCCGATCGCAAGAGTCGCCTGATCACAAGGGGCGCCTGATCACAAGGGGCGCCTGATCGCAAGGGTCGCCCGATCGCAAGAGTCGCCTGATCACAAGGGGCGCCTGATCACAAGGGGCGCCTGATCGCAAGGGTCGCCTGATCGCAAGGGTCGCCTCATCTGCCGACGGCCGTTCCCGCGCCGCCGTTCCCCCGGCGCCGTCCCGTGCAAAATGCCCTGAAGGCTGAGCCTTCAGGGCATTTTGCGCTTATGCTGTTAAGGATGCTTCGGAAGTTCGCTTACTTCACCGCGGACCAGTCGGTCACTTCGCCGGTGAAGATCTGGCGAATCTGCTCGATGTCGAGGTTCGCCACTTCGTTGGCCTTGTTCACGATCATCGCGATGCCGTCCATGGCGATCACGGTGGGCACGAGGCCGGCGTCCAGTTCGCTCTGCTTGAGCTCGCGGCTGGCCATGCCGATGTCGAAGGTGCCGTCCGCGGCGCCCTTCATGCCGGTGGTGGAGTCGCTGATCTGCACTTCGATTTCCACATCGGGGTTGGCGGCCTTGTAAGCCTCGGCGAGTTTCTCCATCAGCGGGCCCACGGAGGAGCTGCCGCCCACGACGATCTTACCGGCGACGGGCGCGGCGGTATACGCGGCGGCGTCCAGCGCGACGTACTTGTTGTCGGAAACCATCTGCTGGCCTTCGGCGCTGAGGATCCAGGCGACGAAGTCCTTAGCGGTGTCGCTGACGCCTTCATTCACGGCGATGTTGAAGGGACGGGCCAGGGTGTAGGTGCTGTTCTTAACGTTCTCGGCAGTCGCTTCCACGCCGTTGACGGTCACGGCCTTCACCGTGTCGCCCAGGGAGCCCAGGGAGATGTAGCCGATGGCCGCTTCGTCGCCCTCGACGGTGGTGATGACCTGCGCCGTGCCGTTCTGGATCACCGCGTCTTCATAGGTCATATCCACTTTGTTGCCGTCCGCGTCCTTGACTTCGATGCCGGTCAGTTCGATGAAAGCGCCACGCGTGCCGCTGCCGGCCTCGCGGCTGATCACGTTGATCTCGTCCGCGGCAAAAGCCGTGCCAGCCAGGTTCAGCCCAAGAGCGATCGTCAGCAGGATACCCATTACTTTCTTCATGTGATTCCTTCCTTTCTTTGGTTCGTGTTTATGATACGTCGGCAATGTAAAGCGGTCATGCTGTCAACGTTAAGTTCGTGTAAAATCGTTCCGGGCGTCTCGCGCGCGTTATTATTTAGGAAGTGATGCGATTTTACACGGAATTTACATTTCAAATACGCCGCGCTTACACGCCCTCTGTATGCTTACAATTGTAAAGGAAAGGGAGGATCGGCTTGAGACTCAAGGAAAAGGTCATGCGGTGGGTATTCGCGGCGGCCGCGAGCGTCTGCATCGCGGCGGTGGCGCTCATCTGCATTTTCCTGTTCGCAAACGGCTTGCCGTTTTTTCAAAAAGTGGATGTTTTCTCGTTCCTGTCCGGCACAAAATGGGCGCCGGACATTTACACGGCGGAAGGGGGCACCTACGGCATTCTCCCGATGATCGTGGGCAGCCTCTACGTGACCGCGGGCGCGCTGCTCATCGGGGCGCCCATCGGGGTGCTGGGCGGCGTGTACCTTGCGCGCTTCGCGCCCAAGAAGCTCCTGAAAGTTCTCCTTCCGATGGTGTCGCTGATGGCCGGGATTCCTTCCGTGGTGTACGGTTTTTTCGGCATCACCAACATGGTGCCCATGGTGCGCAACCTGTTCGGCGGCAACGGCTTCAGCATCCTGACGGCCTGCCTGCTGCTGAGCATGATGATCCTCCCGACCATCTTGCAGCTGACCTACAGCGCGGTGCGCGCCGTACCGGAAAGCTACTTTGAAGGCAGCCTGGCGCTGGGCGCCACCGAGGAACGCAGCGTGTTCCGCGCTGTGGTGCCGGCCGCCAACAGCGGCATCATGGCGGCCATCGTGCTGGGCATCGGCCGCGCCATCGGCGAAACGATGGCCGTGGTGATGGTCGCGGGTAACCAGCCGCGCATGCCAAAGGGCATCCTGAAGGGCATCCGCACGCTCACCAGCAACATCGTCACCGAGATGGGCTACGCAGCCGATTTGCACCGCGAAGCCCTCATTGCGACCGGCGTGGTGCTGTTCGTGTTCATCCTGATGATTAACCTGCTGTTCTCCGTGCTCAAAAGGAGGGAAGCCGCTTGACCGCCAACGCCACCCTGACCGGCCGCAAGTCCGCCGGACGCCGCCGCGCCGCGCTCAAGCAGTATTTCCTCCACTGGAAGCGCCATCCCGGCTCCGCTTTCATGCGCATGATCAGCTCGCTTTGCATGGTGATCACCATCACGGTGCTCCTGGACCTTGTGGCGGATATCCTGATCAAGGGCTTGCCCAACCTGAAGGCTTCGCTCTTCTCGCTGGAGTTCACCACCGATAACCAGAGCCTTTTCCCCGCGCTGGTGAACACCTTTGCCATTACGGCGCTCTCCCTGCTGGTCGCCGTGCCCCTTGGGGTGGGCGGGGCCATTTACCTGAGCGAGTACGCGCACCGGGAAAGCTTTCTGGTGAAAGCCGTGCGCCTGACCGCCGAAACACTGGCCGGCATCCCCAGCATCCTGTACGGCCTGTTTGGCATGATGTTCTTCGTGATTACGCTCAAGATGGGGCTATCACTCCTGTCCGGTTCGCTCACGCTGAGCCTGATGGTGCTGCCGCTCATCCTGCGCACCACCGAAGAAGCCCTGTTGTCCGTGCCGGACGGCTACCGCGAGGGCAGTCTTGGCCTGGGCGCGGGCAAGCTGCGCACCGTATGGCGCATCGTGCTGCCTCCGGCGGCGCCGGGCATCCTGGCGGGCGTCGTGCTGGCCATCGGCCGCATCGTGGGTGAAACCGCTGCCCTGCTGTTTACGGCGGGCACGGTCGCACAGCTCCCCTCCGGGCTTCTGTCCTCCGGGCGCACGCTGTCGGTGCATATGTACGTGCTTTCCGGCGAGGGCCTGCATATCGGCGAAGCTTACGCGACGGCCGCGGTTCTGCTGGTGTTCGTCACGGTCATGAACGGGCTGAGCGATCTGATTTCGCGCAGAATCATCAAGGAGTAAGCATGAGCAAGATTGAAATTACCGATCTGGATCTCTACTACGACGATTTTCAGGCTCTGAAGAACGTCAACCTGTCCATCGAGGCCAACCGGATCACGGCGTTCATCGGGCCTTCGGGCTGCGGCAAATCCACGCTGCTCAAAACCCTCAACCGCATGAACGATTTGATCCCCGGCTGCCACGTAAAAGGAAGCGTGACCCTGGACGGCGAAGATATCTATGGCAACCTGGACGTGAACCTGCTGCGCAAGCGCGTGGGCATGGTGTTCCAGAAGCCCAACCCGTTCCCCATGAGTATTTACGACAACATCGCCTACGGGCCGCGCACCCATGGCATCCACCGCAAAGCCATGCTGGACGAGATTGTGGAAAAATCGCTGGTGGACGCGGCCATCTGGGAAGAGCTCAAGGATCGGTTGCCCAAGAGCGCCCTTGGCCTATCGGGCGGGCAGCAGCAGCGCCTTTGCATCGCGCGCGCGCTGGCCGTTCAGCCCGAGGTGCTTCTGATGGACGAACCGACCAGCGCGCTGGACCCCATCTCCACCGCCAAGATTGAAGAGCTGGCCACGCAGCTCAAGAAGGACTACACGCTGGTGATGGTCACCCACCACATGCAGCAGGCGCTGCGCGTGAGCGATACCACGGCGTTCTTCCTGCTGGGCGAGGTGGTGGAATCCAGCAACACCGAAAAGCTGTTTTCCATGCCCGTGGACAAGCGCACCGAGGATTACATTACGGGGAGGTTCGGCTGATGAAGAACCGTTTCGACGAACAGATGGATATCCTCAACGCGCAAATGATCGAAATGGGCGCGATGATCGAAACGACCATCGAAGGCGCCTGCGACGCGCTGCAGACCGCCGATCTGCCCAAGGCGCGCTCCATCATCGAGGCCGACTCGGCGGTGGACCGCAAGGAACGCGAAATCGAAAGCCTGTGCCTGAGGATGCTGCTCACGCGCCAGCCCGTGGCGCATGACCTGCGCGTGGTATCCTCGGCGCTGAAAATGATTACCGATATGGAGCGCATCGGCGACCACGCCGCGGACATCAGCGAAATCGTGACCATGATGGACTATTCCGCGGCGTTGCAGCCGGAACATTTCGGCGCGATGGCCAGCGCCGCCATCGACATGGTGCACCGCGCCATCGACGCCTATGTGCGCCAGGACGTGGAGTTGGCCCGCAACGTGATCACCAGCGACGATGTGGTGGACGATCTGTTCTGCGACGTCAAGCGGGAGCTCATCGAATTGCTGGGCGCGGATGCGACGCGCGGCAGCGAGGCGCTGGACCTGCTGATGATCGCCAAGTATTTCGAGCGCATCGGCGACAATGCCACCAACATCGCCGAGTGGGTGGAATATTCCGTTACCGGCCTGTATAAAGGGGACGTGCTGCAATGATTCACGTGGTGGAGGACGACGACGGGGTGCGCGACCTGGAGCTGTACGCGCTCCGGCAGGCGGGGTTTGAGGCCGAAGGCTTCTGCACCACCGCCGCCTTCCGCGCCGCGCTGGAAAAAGCCGCGCCCACGCTGGTGCTTTTGGATGTGATGCTGCCCGGCGAGGACGGCGTCTCCCTGCTGCAAAGCCTCCGGCGCGATCCCCGCACCAAGCGGCTGCCCGTGATCCTGGTGACCGCCAAGGGGGCGGAAATGGACAAGGTGCGCGGACTGGACGCCGGCGCGGACGATTACCTCACCAAGCCGTTTGGCATCATGGAATTGCTGGCGCGCGTACGGGCGCTGCTGCGGCGCAGCCAGGACGCGTCGCCCGTGCCCATCCTCGCGGTGGGTACGCTCACGCTGGACCGCGAGCGGCATCTGGTGTCCGCCGAGGGGCAGAACGTGGAGCTGACGCACATGGAGTTCGAGCTGCTGTCCTTCCTGATGGCGCACACCGGCAAGGCGGTCACGCGCGAGGTGCTGCTGGACGACGTGTGGGGCCTCGGCTTTGCCGTGGACACCCGCACCGTGGACGTGCACATCCGCTCGCTGCGCCAGAAACTGGGCCCGTGCGGCGGGATGATCCTCACCGTGCGCGGCGTGGGGTACAAGCTGGAGGGAGCGCATGTTTAAGAAGCTGTTTTGGAGCCTTGTCGGGTTCTCGCTCACGATATCGCTGTTGCTATGCGGTTTGCTCGGCGGCGGCATGTACCTGTTCTTCGACCAGCAGCTCCGCACACAGCTGGCCCGGGAATCGGACACGTTGGTTTCGCTGCTGAGCACGCAGACGGACAAGGCCGCGTTCCTCAAGAACGGCGTCTACATGGATCGGGTCACCCTGATCGACGCGGACGGCACCGTGCTTTACGACAGCCAGGGAAACGTTGCGAGCATGGATAACCATGCCACGCGCGAGGAAGTATCCACGGCTGCGCAAACGGGAACCGGCTGGTCCAGCCGCAACAGCGCCACGCTGGGGGAAACCAGCGTGTACTATGCCCGTAGGCTTCAAAACGGACAGGTTCTTCGCGTAGCGGGCACGCAGAAGAACGTTCTGGCAACCTTAGGCGGGGTGTTCTGGTGGTTTGCGCTGGGCATCGCCGTTTGCGCTCTGCTGGCTTCGCTGCTGGCCCGGCCGTTCACCCGGTCGCTGGTCCGGCCGCTCAACCAGATCAACCTGGACGCGCCGCTCACCAGCGACGTTTACGAGGAGCTTTCTCCCATGCTGCGCCGCATGGACGCGCAGAACCGAAATATCTCCAGCCAGATGCTGCGCCTGAAACGTCAGCAGGCGGAGCTTAACGCCATCCTCAGCGGCCTTCGGGAAGGGCTGATCGTGATGGACGAAAGGCACCACGTGCTGGCCATCAACCCCGCCGCCCGCCAGATTTTAAGCGCGGGCGAAGGCGAACTGACCGGCAAAACCCTGCCCGAGATCAACCGTCACGAAACGCTGATGCGCCTGCTCAAGGACAACAGCGGTTCCGGCGAAATGGCCGCGCAGTGGCGCATCTACCGCGTTTCCGCCAGCGAGGCCGGCGAAGGCGTCGGCGTGGTGCTGCTGTTACAGGACATCACCGAATCGCGCATGGCGGAACAGACCCGCCAGCAGTTCAGCGCCAACGTCAGCCACGAGCTGCGCACGCCGCTGACCACCATCAGCGGATATGCCGAGATGCTGGAAACCGGCCTTGCCAAGCCCGAGGATACCGCTTCTCTCGCCGGCCGTATTCACCAGGAAAGCATGCGCATGCTCAGCCTTATCGAGGATATCATCCGCCTTTCCAAGCTGGACGAAGGCGCCGTAGGCGAAAAGCAGCCGATCGACCTTTTGCTGCTGGCACAGTCCTGCGTCGCCAAGCTTCGGGACTTCGCTGAACGGCAAAACGTCACGGTCACGGTGGAGGGTTCCTCCGCGGTGGTTTACGGCGACCGCACCCTGCTGGAGGAGATGCTGATCAACCTGATCGACAACACCATCAAGTACAACAAGCGCGACGGCGGCGTGACCGTGAAGGTGGGCCTGGACGGCCGCCAGCCGCGCTTCACCATTGAGGATACGGGCGTGGGCATCCCCGAGGAGCACCAGAGCCGCGTGTTCGAGCGCTTCTACCGGGTGGACAAAAGCCGCAGCAAGGAGACCGGCGGCACGGGGCTGGGGCTTTCCATCGTCAAGCACGGCGCGCAGTTGCACGGCGCGGAGATTACCTTGCACAGCAAGCCCGGCAGGGGCACGCGCATCTCGCTGCTGTTCCCGGACCAGAAGGACGCCGCCAAAGGGGACCCGTCGCAATCCTGACCAAGCAAATCTCCATTATCGGGCTGCCGGCCGGTTGCAGGGCGCGGCAGCCTGTTTCGCGCTCACGGGCCGGTTCCGTAGGCGGAACCCCGCAAAGGGCCCGCGTATCCCAAACGCGGCGAGGCGTCGCGCGGGCTACGGTGGCCGCAGCCGGCGTGCAGGCGCGTCTACCCTGCCGGGCCATGGGCCACTGCCGGCCATGCGGCTTCCTGTTACGGCCGCGGCCTGGACGGACGCGGCGGGTCCGCGCAGCTCGCGGCCGACAGAGACATGCTTCCCTTCGGTCAGGCCGATCCGGCGGCTTTGGGCAGTAAAATCTTGGTTCGGATGTTGTGCAAAACGGGCAAGGCTATGGTATAATAATCCGTATCGGTAAAATGGACCGATGGAACGCATTCTGAGGAGGGCTTATCTTTGGACGACCCGATAGGCGGTCAATTACTCATCCAGCTGATTCTCATCCTGATCAACGCATTTTTCGCGGCGACCGAAATCGCCGTGATTTCCCTGAACGACAATAAAGTGCGAAAGCTGGCCGAGGAAGGCGACAAGAAAGCCGCCGTCATGCTCAAGCTGGCCGAAGCGCCCAACGACTTTCTTTCCACCATACAGGTGTGCATCACCTTAAGCGGCTTTCTGGCCAGCGCGTTCGCGGCGAACAGCTTTGCCTCCCGCCTGTCCCAGGCGCTGCGCGACGCCGGGTTCACGCTCCTGTCGCCGGAGGCGCTCAACACGCTGTGCCTGGTGGTCATCACGCTGGTGCTCAGCTATTTCACGCTGGTGCTGGGCGAATTGACGCCCAAGCGCATCGCGATGCAGAACCCCGAGAAAATCGCCCGTTTCAGCAGCGGCGTCATCTGCGCCGTGCAGAAAATTTTCAAGCCGATCGTCTGGCTGCTGTCCGTGAGCACCAACGCGATGCTGCGGCTTTTTCGCGTGAACCCCAGCGCCGCCGGCGACAAGGTAACCGAGGAAGAAATCCGCATGATGGTCGACATCGGCGGGGAAAGCGGCACCATCCAGCAGGATGAGCGCACGATGATCGAAAACATCTTCGAGTTCAACAACAGCACCGCCGAGTCCGTGATGGTTCACCGGATGGATGTGGTCGCCCTGCAGGCGGAGGAAACGGACGAGGAAATCCTCCAGACCATCCGGGATTCGGGCCTGAGCCGCTTCCCGGTGTATGACGAGGATATCGACGATATCGTGGGCGTGCTCAACACGCGCGATTTTCTGCTCAACACCCAAAGCCAGCCGCGCAAGCCGCTTCGGGAACTGCTGCGCCCGGCCTACCTCGTCCCCGAGACGGTGCAGGCAGACGCGCTTTTCCGCGACATGCAGAAGCGCAAGGTGCACATGGCCATCGTGGTGGACGAGTACGGTGGCATGAGCGGCATCGTGACCATGGAGGACCTGCTGGAGGAGATCGTCGGCAACATCTACGACGAGTTCGACCCCGCCGAAGAATCCGAGATCGTCCAGCTGGAGGAAAACCTCTGGCGCTGCGACGGCACGGTCGATCTGGAGACGCTTGCCGATGCGCTGGACATCGAACTGCCGCTGGACGAGGAGTTCGACACCCTGGGCGGGATGATATTCAGCCGCTTCACGGCCATCCCGGAGGACGGCTCCAAGCCGGAGGTGGACGCGTACGGGCTCCACATTCAGGTGGAGGAGCTCAACGAACACCGGGTGGAACAGGCGCTGGTAAGCAAGATTCTGCCGGATCCCGACGCCACGCCGCCCGACCGCCGCTGAAAGGGTCACACGACATGCAACTGCACCTGATCTGGGATTTTGACGGCACCCTGTACGATACCTACCCGCAGATGGCGCAAACCCTGTGCGACGCGCTGGCGGACCTGGGCCGGCAGGCGGACCCGGCCGAGGCGTATGCGTTAATCAAGCGCACGGTGTTTTTCGCAATCCGCGAGTACGCGGTTCGGTATAATCTGCCGGCGGAAACGCTTCAGGAAGGGTTCTTTCGCAGACATATGCAGGACACCGTCTTTCCCCCCATGCCCGGCATGATGGACTGCCTGCGTCAGGCTAGCCGCATGGGCTGCCGGCATTACCTGTTCACCCACCGCGGATACCTCGCAAAGGCGCAGCTTGCCGCGGACGGGCTGGACAGCCTGTTCGTGGATGCCGTAACCCACGAGGACGGCTTCCCCGACAAGCCCGCGCCGGACGCCATCCTCCACCTGATGAAAAAGCACGGCTTCACGGCCGGGGACGCCCTGATGGTCGGCGACCGCGATATCGACATCCTGTCGGGGCGCGCCGCCGGGACGCGGGGCATCCTGATGGACCCGGACGGTTACTACCGGGAAACGGCGGTCGATTTCCGCGTACAGACGCTTACGGAAATCCCGGCGTTGCTCCGGAAGCTGGAAGCGGAACGCGAAGCGCCCCGGCCGTGAGGCATCCGGCGGCAGAAGGGTCGCCACCCCTTACCGGGCGCCCGGCTCGGCGGGCGATCCCTGCAGGCAAGCGCCGTGTGAAGGCAGGGTCGCACAGGCCGGTTGCTTTCCGTCGACGCCCGACGGAATGTTCGTCGCTGTTTGCAACCGCCGACCGTTTGTGCCCTCGCCGGTCGTCCCGCCGGCCGGGGAAACGGGCGGATGGACCCATTGCCTCCTCCCCGCCGGCGTTTGCGAAGCGCGGACGCGCATGCGCGCGCTGTTTATCGGGAGAAGGGAAGCCGTATCGCTCTCCCGGCCTCTCGGCCGCTCGGCCTCTTTGGTACTGCCGAGTCATCCGCACGCCTTCGCGCGTTCAACCGGCCAAGCTGCAACAATGCTTCGCCCCCATGATCACCACGAGCGTCCAGCTTTCCCTGTTGGGGAAGGCTGGGCGCTCGTGGTTCAGGTTGTCTAAAAACCCCCGCCGCAGCGGAATCGGGCTAAGGGTGAAACCCTTGCGGAGTTTGGGGCGGAACCCCAAAGCCTCATGCTGATGCATTTTGCCAAAGCGAGCGAACCGCCTGAAGGGCGATGAGGCGCGCGGCACTGCCTGGTGCATGGGTTCTTTGACAGCCTGTCGCCACGAGCGCCCCGGCTTCCCCGTTGGGGAAGCCGGGGCGCTCGTGGTTCGTTCCGAGAAACCGCCGGTTATCGCCAGCCGGGCGGCGCGCCGGCGCTATGCCCGACGCGGCCAGACCTTCGGGTTTAGCAGATTCGCAGGCCTGGTACCCGCCAGCGCGTCCAGGACGCGTTGCGCGCATTCTTCCGCCATGCGCCGGCGGACGCCGGGAATGTTGCTGCCGATGTGCGGGGTGAGGGTCACGTTGGGCAGCTTCCGGAGCCGGGCGGATACCTCGGGCTCGGTTTCGAACACGTCCAATCCCGCGCCGGCCAGCCGTCCCGTTTCCAGCGCCTCGATCAGCGCCGGCTCGTCGGTCAGTTTCCCGCGCGAGGTATTGATCAGGAAGGCTGTCGGGCGCATCAGCGCCAGTTGTTCCCGCCCGAGGATATGGTAGGTGTCGGGGGTCAGCGGGCAGTGCAGCGATACGACGTCGGATTGCCGCAGCAGTTCCGCAAGCGGCAGACGGCGCGCGTTGCCCGCCACCGAAAACGGCTTGATCCCACGGCTGTGGTAGACCACGCGCATGCCCAGAAAGCGCCCGAACTCCGCCACCCGCGCCCCGATGCGCCCCATGCCCACGACCCCCAGCGTCATGCCGTCCAGAAGCACGCCCATCGACTGCCCCATGGTGAAAAGGTCGCGGGTGGAATCCGCCTCGCGCAGCCGCCTGTCCAACTCGCCGACGCGCCGGGTGACGGCCAGCAGGTGCGCCATCGCGAGCTCCGCGGTCGACTCGGTGACGGTATCCGGCACATGCGCAACCGGGATGCCCAGCGCGGTTGCAGCCGCCACGTCAATCGAATCGTACCCCGCGCCGTAGGATACCACCAGCTTGGCGCGGGTCGCCCGTTCCATCATCGTCCGGTCCATCGCGCCGCACGCGACCACGGCGTCAAAATCCGACAGCATCGAAAGCATGTCGTCCCGGCTGAACGACTCGCCCTTGGGAGGCTGCCGCAGATTTTGGCGCGCCAGCCTTGCAAAGCCTTCCATGGGCACGCCGTGCGTAATCAGTATGTTCGCCATGGCTTCATCCCCTTCGTCGAACCTCCGCTATCATAACAAGTTTTCGGGCAGCGCGCAAGCGCGTTTCGGCGCGGCGCAAACCCCGCAGCCGCAGCGCTTGCGCCGGTTGGGTTGCGCTGCGTTGCCCCGTGCGGCGCCGAGGGGGGTTGTCAAAACTAATACAATATGATACAATATGATATGTTTGAATACGTTCTTGACAGGAGGAAACGGATCATGTGCGGAATCGTGGGCTATATCGGCAGCCAGCAGGCTTGCCCGATCCTGATGGAGGGGCTTGGCCGCCTCAGCTACCGCGGGTATGACAGCGCGGGCGTCGCCGTGCTGGATGCCGCGGGGCATATCAACGTGCGCAAGGCGAAGGGCCGGCTGGAGAACCTCGCCGGTCTGCTGGAACAAAGCCCCGTGGCGGGCCTTTCCGGCATCGGGCACACCCGCTGGGCTACCCATGGCGAACCCAGCGACCTGAACGCCCATCCCCATACCGATCTCAAGGGGGGCATCTCTATCGTCCACAACGTCATCATCGAAAACCACGAGTCGCTGCGCCGTCACCTGCAAAACCAGGGCTGCGTGTTCGTTTCCCAGACAGATACCGAGGTCGTGGCGCACCTGCTGAGCGTGCTCTACGAAGGGGACATGAGGGACGCGCTCATCAAGGCCATGGGCATGCTGGAAGGCAGCTACGCGCTGGGCGTGCTGTGCGACGCCGAACCGGGCCGCCTCTTGTGCGCCCGCCACGAAAGCCCGCTGGTCGTGGGCGCGGCCAACGGCGCGGCGTTCATCGCCAGCGATATCCCCGCGATGCTCAGCCACACGCGGGACGTCATCTTCCTGCAGGATAAGGAGATCGCCGTGCTCAGCGCCGACGGCATCGAAGTGTTCGACCAGCTGGGCGAAGCCCGCCGGCACGAGCTCTACCACGTGGCGTGGGATTTAAGCAGCGCCGAGAAAGGCGGCTACGCCCACTACATGCTCAAGGAAATCCACGAACAGCCTCAGGCCCTGCAAAGCACCTTCACCCCGCGAAACGTCGGGGATCCGCACGAGTACCGGTGGCTTCCCGTCACGCCGGAGGAGGCGAAGCGCCTCCGCAAGATCAGCGTAGTCGCCTGCGGTACGGCGTACCACGCGGGCGTGTTTGGCAAGTATGTGATCGAAAAGCTCGCGCGGGTGCCGGTTACCGCCGATATCGCCAGCGAATACCGCTACCGCGACCCCATTATCGGAGAAGAGGAACTGTTTATCGCCGTATCCCAAAGCGGCGAAACGGCGGATACCCTGGCCGCCCTGCGGGAGGCGAAGCGTCGCGGCGCCAAAATCCTGGCGGTATGCAACGTGGTCGGTTCCACCATCGCGCGCGAAGTGGGCGATACCAACACCCTTTACACCTACGCCGGGCCGGAGATCGCCGTGGCGAGCACCAAAGCCTACATGACCCAGGTGGAAATGATGCTCCTGATCGCCCTCGCGCTGGCCGATATGCGCGGCACGATTGCCCCGGAGGAAGCCGAGCGTCTGCGCCACGAGCTGGCCGGTCTGCCCGCGAAAGCCGAAAAGGCGCTGCTGACCGAAGAAAAGCTGCAATGGTTCTCCAGCACCGCCAGCCAGAAGAAGCATGTGTTCTTTGTCGGCCGGGGGCTCGACTTCGCCCTCTCGATGGAAGCGGCGCTGAAGCTCAAGGAAGTCAGCTACGTTTTCAGCGAAGCCTACGCGGCGGGCGAGCTCAAGCACGGGCCCATCGCGCTGCTGCAGGAGGGGCGGCTCGTGGTCGCCACCATCACCCAGCCTTCGCTGCTGGATAAGACGCTTAGCAACCTGCGCGAAATCAAGGCGCGCGGCGCGCGCATCCTGGCGGTCTGCCGTGAGGATTTGCAGGACCGGGTGGTCGGCGAAGCCGACGAACTGATTCTGATCCCCGCCGCAGACGATCTGCTGGCGCCGCTACTGGCCGTGATCCCGCTGCAACTGTTCGCCTACTGCATGGCGGTGGCGCGCGGCTGCGACGTAGACAAGCCCCGCAACCTCGCCAAGAGCGTCACGGTGGAATAATCCGCGAGCGTCCGGCCTGCCCGGGCGCGACCGGCCTTGAACCCTACCGGAACGGACATCCACCGGAAATAGCGACGGCGCGGGAATGCTCCCGCGCCGTCTGGTCGCTGTCAAGCGCCCTGCAATCGGTGGCTCCCCGTTTCGTGGGGGAAGCTGCGCCTTACGCCCCGCGATACCCTTCGGGGTTGTGGCTTTGCCAGTTCCACGCATCCCGGCACATGTCGTCCAGATTCTTTTCCGCCTTCCAGTGCAGCATCCGTTCCGCCTTGGCGGGGTCGGCATAGCAGGTGGCGATATCGCCCGGCCGGCGCGGCGCGATCTCGTACGGGATGGAGATGCCGTTGACGCGCTCGAAGGTCCTAAGCAGCTCCAGGACGCTGTACCCTTTGCCGGTGCCCAGGTTAAACACCTCGCAGCCGGGACGCTCCATCAGGAAATCGCACGCGGCGACATGGCCGCGCGCCAGGTCCGTCACGTGGATGTAATCGCGCACGCCCGTGCCGTCCGGGGTCGGGTAATCGTTGCCGAATACCCGGAGCCTGGCCAGTTTGCCGGAAGCCACCTGCGAAAGGTAGGGCATCAGGTTGTTGGGAATGCCCACGGGATCCTCGCCGATCAGGCCGCTGGCATGCGCGCCGATGGGGTTGAAGTAGCGAAGCAGCGCGACGGCCCAGTCCGGGTTGGCGGCGGCGGTATCCGTCAGAATCTGCTCAATCATGAATTTCGTCCAGCCATACGGGTTGGTGCAGCCGGTGGGCATGGTTTCCACCAGCGGCATGGTCTGGATGGCGCCGTAGACCGTCGCCGAGGAGCTGAACACGATGCGCTTCACCCCATGGCGCCGCATCGTTTCGCACAGGGTCAGGGTGCTGTCCAGATTGTTGCGGTAGTAAGCCAGCGGTTTGGTAACGCTTTCCCCGACGGCTTTATAGCCGGCGAAATGGATTACCGCCTCGATCGGGTGGTTGGCAAACACCGGTTCCAGCGCGTTGGCATCGCACACGTCCGCGTCGTAACAGGCGACGGGCCGGCCGGTGATCGTTTCCAGCCTCCGGATTACCTCTGGGGAGCTGTTGTAGAAGTTATCCACAATCACCGCGTCGTACCCGGCGTTGATGAGCTCCACATAGGTGTGGGAACCGATGAAGCCCGCGCCGCCTGTCAGCAGAATCGCCATCCGCATGTCCTCCTGTCGGTCAAATTGGGATCAGAACAGGGTTTCGGGATAGACGCCCTGCTCGTGCATGCGCCTGAGCTGTTCCTGCACAAAGGGCTTGTCCTCCTTGTACGTCACGCCAAACCAGACCGCGTCGGTCGGCAGCACGTCCACGGCCAGCCCTTCCTCGCGCATCATCTGGTCGATGAGCACCGGCAGCACATACTCCGCCTTGATATCGCCGGGTTTGATCGCCCGGAGGAACGCGTCGAAGCGGCGGCGCGCGCTGTCGAAAATGGCGGGCGTGAACCCGAACAGGTTCATGCTCACCAGGCTGTCGGGATCGAGCACCACGCCGCTCGGATCGAGGTTCGTATCGCGGATGGTCCCGTCCGGGAAGGGCTGGATTTTATAGGTTTCCGTCACGCCGGTGAGCTTCCCTTCGGGCGTGGTCGCGCAGACGCCCCGGGTCACGTGGCCGTTGTCGCTCACGGTGTTTTTCAGGTAGTAACCCACCATGCAGGCCTCGCCCTCAGGCCGGAGGGTCGCAATGCGCTCGCCTACCAGCCGGTAGGGATCGCGGCCGTAGTAATCGTCGGCATTAATGACGGCAAAGGGTTCGCGGATGACATCCGCGGCGCACAGCACGGCGTGCACGGTTCCAAAGGGCTTCACGCGCTCCGGGGGTAGCCGGTAAAACGCCGGCAGCGAATCAAATTCCTGATAGACGTACTCCACCTTCACCTGTTTGGCAAGCTGATCCCCGACCATGTCGCGAATCCGCTGTTCAAAGTCGCGCTTGATGATGAATACGACTTTCGTAAACCCCGCCTGCAGCGCGTCGTAGATCGAGTACTCCAGCAGGATCTCGCCATGCGGGCCCATACCGTCGATCTGTTTGTTGCCGCCGTAGCGCGAGCCCATGCCCGCCGCCATAATCAGAAGCGTCTTTTCCATGTTTGGTACCCCTCCTCAAACACTGTCGCTTACCCTGTCGCGGGCCTTGCCTGAGCAGGGCCCCCGCAATCGGTTATCTTCCGGCCTGTGCGCCGTTCGCCGGCGCGGGGTGAAGCAGGGTGGGCGTCACCGCGGTTGCGGCCGCGCCAGCGCCGCAGGCGGCCGATCCGCCAGCCCGAAGCGCCGCCGCTTCCTCCAGTTCCGCTGCGTCCAGCACCTTTTCCACCGGGGCATTCTCCACGCTGTACTCAATTTCGGGCGCCGCAAACGAAACAATGGCAGCCGGTTTTCCGTGCGCGGCGCAGGGCGTCGCCGCCTGGCAGGCTCCGTCCCGCGCATCGGGCCGTCGGTCGCCCGCGGTGCGCATCTGCGGGCAGCGGGCGCGCTTGCGGTCATGGAAGCCCTCGGTGCTGTCGCGGCGGAAAAACACCGTCACCGTGCGCAGAATCAGCTTCGCGTCCAGCATCAGGGAGAAGTTCTCGATGTAGAGCAGGTCCAGGATCACCTTATCCTTGGGCGTGGTGTTGTACTTGCCGTCGATCTGCGCCATGCCCGTCAGGCCCGCCTTCATCTGCTTGCGGTACTCAAACTCGGGCACTTCCTGGGTGTAGCGGTTCACGTTTTCCAGCATTTCCGGCCGGGGGCCGACGATGCTCATATCCCCTACCAGAACGTTAAACAGCTGGGGCAGCTCGTCGATGCGGTACTTGCGCAGCACCCTGCCCACGCGCGTGATGCGCCCGTCGTTGACACAGGCGGATTGTTCCCGCATATCGCAGGCGCTGGTATACATGGTGCGGAATTTGATGATGTCAAAGACCTGCTCGCCGATGGTGGCGCGCTTCTGTTTGAAAAACACCGGGCCGTTGCGGGACAGGAGGATCGCGACCGCCGCGATGAGCATGATCGGGCTGGAAATCACGATGCCCAGGAGGCTGATCACGATATCCGACAGGCGCTTGACCAGCCGCTGGATCAGGGTGGGTTCCAGCCGGTGGATGTAGAGAAACAGGGTGTCGTCGATCACGCTCTGTTCCGCCGTGGACGTGATCACATCCCCCAGCTCAGCCAGCAGGTACGTCGTCTTGCCGTGCTTATAGCAAAACGCCTTCAGCTCCGCTTCCTCGGTATCGGGGACGCCGGCCAGGAATACCACGTCGTGTTCCAGGATGGTATCGCGCACGTCCTCGCAGGCGTAGTGGAGCACCTCGCCCAGCCTGTACTTCTGGCGGAATGTCGCGATCTTTTCCGCGATGTGCTCCGCCTGTTCCTGAGAGGAGGTAATCACGCAGCAGCGCTGCGGCGGGTTGATCCGGAAATAGAAGTGATAGCCCAGCGAAACGAACAGATAGATCAGCCCGACCTGCAGGAGCATCGCGCCCATGAACAGCCAAAAATCCTCGCCGAACAGGATCAGCCGATCGTTGTTGGCGGGGTTGACGTTCATGATCTGCAACTGCAGGTAGGTGGCGATATCCGTCAAGATGATGGAGATCAGCAGGGAAGAAAACACCGACCGCGCTTTTTTGACGCCAAGCTGATAGCCGCCGTACACATAGGTGAGGATGAGCAGCACAATGGCGAAGGTTGCCATGGTGGTCGCGGCGGTACGGCTCATGTTGATGATCTGCGGGTTGGTGACCGACAGCAGGAGAAAAAACGTGAGGAAGAGGGAAACGTACAACAAACACTGAAACAGGATTTTGACGACTTGTGACAGCACATATCGCCTGTTCATGCGTGCCTCCCAATCGGGTGATGCGCCTTTGCGCCGGCGTGGAAGAAGGCTTGGGGACCCGTGCCGGCGGGCGCGCGGTTCCCGGAAACCGAACGGATTAAGGATAACACGCGGGCAAGAGCGTGTCAAGCCGGGAAGGGCTCCCGCAGCTGACCCCCGCGCCGTACCGCGGGCATCCGCTCCTCCGGGCGCGCCCGGCCGCAGGCATCCGCCCCGTACCGGCCCGGCGCGCGCCGCCCACGCTTCCCGCGGCCGCCCGGCAACGGTTGGCGGAACCGCCCCGGTGTGCTACAATGGGGTTCGCAAGAAAACCCGTGAGGAGGATGCGCGATGAACGTGCTGGTCAGCGCCTGTCTGCTGGGCATGGGTTGCCGATACGACGGAAACGCGAAAGAAAACCCGGAAGTGCTCGCCCTGACTCAAACGCACTCCCTGATCCCGTTTTGCCCCGAAATCTACGGCGGACTGGCTACACCGCGCGAACCGTGCGAAATCCGCGACGGCCGGGTGGTAACCCAATCCGGCCTGGATGTGACCGAAGCGTTCCGGCGCGGCGCCGCGGAAGCGCTGCGGCTGTGCGAAACGCTGGGATGCGGCTGCGCCCTGTTGCAGGACCGCAGCCCATCCTGCGGGTGCGGCCGGATTCACGACGGCACCTTCACCGGCGGGCTTACGCAAGGCGACGGCCTGACTGCCGCGCTGCTGAAGGAAAACGGCGTGCGCGTGCTGCCGGCCTCCCGCGCGGCCGAACTGGCCGGGTGACCGTGTGCAAAAAACACGCCCCCGGCAGGACGACCGCGGCGCACGTCGCCGCTGTTGCGGCAACCGGCCGCCGTTGTGCGTGCGCCGGAAGGAAGCCAGTCTGGTCAGCGAAGGTCCTCTGCCATTGAAATGTCCTTTGGGCCATGACGCATGCGGTCAGGCACGCGCCGTTCATCCGATGCGCGTCCATTCCTGATGCGCGCCGCTCAGCCGACACGTAACTGTTCCTGATGCGCGCCACCCAACCGGCGCGCGTCCATTCCTGATGCGCGCCACCCAATCGATGTGTCCGTTCGCGTTCAGCGCAGGGTTTCATTAAAAAACCGTTCGATTTCTTCCCAGGCGCTCTTGCTTTCAGGCAGCAGATCCATCGCGCCCTGAAACACGTGGAACATTCCCTTATAGACCGTCAGCGCGCAGTCCACGCCGTGGTCGCGCGCGTTTTCATAGACCATCTCGCTGTCGCTGAGCAATATTTCGATGCTGCCGGCCTGCAACAGCATCGGCGGGAATCCCTCATAGTTCCCGAACGATGGCGACAGGTACGGGTCGGCAGCGTCCAGCCCGTCCGCGTAGGTGCTGTCCGTCACCCCGACCGGGCGGCCGTCATAGGTCCTCGCATCCACGCCGAAGGAAGGGTCCACCGTGGCGTTGGTGATATGGGAAGGGCCGGAGTTGCTCAGGTCGGCCCAGGGGGACATGCACACGATGCCCCGGGGCATCGGCAGGGCCTGATCCCGCAGGCGCAGCCCCAGCGACAGGGCCAGGTTGCCGCCCGCGCTGTCCCCCACCACGATCACGTTCTCCGCAGGATAGCCCAGCGTCTTGGTCATATACTGCCAGGCGTCCATGGCGTCGCTCTGCTGGCTGGGGTACGGCCACGCGGGCGCGAGGCGGTAATCCAGCGTCGCAACCAGGCTGTCTCCGCCGATGCGGCTGTAGCGCACGGCGAATTCCCGGTACAGGTCGTTCAGCCCCGACACAAACGCGCCGCCGTGGAACTGCAGGATGGCGCGATCGCTTGCCGATCCGGTTTTGCGAAGCAGCTCCAGCCTGGCGTTGGGCAGCGGAACCACGGTAAGCTCGTACCCTTCGGGCGGCGTCCAGCCGCGTTCGGCCAGCAGCGTGCGCCCGATCGCCTGATCCTCCGCCGGCAGGCGCGAAAACGTGCGCACGATGCCGCGGCTCAGCTGCGCGGAAAGCGACACGTCCCATTCCGGCCGGGAGAAGGAAAGCCCTGCGAGCGCCACCGCAAAGGCGCTCAGAAAACAAAGCACGATCCTCCAGCTATGCCAGAAGGATCGGCTGTGCATCCAGAACAGCAGCCCGAAGGACAACGCGACCGCGACCCACCCGTACCACTCCGCCCGAATCATGGACAGCGCGAAGAAGACCGGTAGGTACACCATAAGCATCATCAGCACGAACGCGAGGTGCGGCCGTTTTCGGGTCGGGTGCGGCTCCACGGGCTGCCTCCTTTACGGTTCGTCCGGCAGAACGAAAATCAGCGAATTGTGCGACTTGAGCCACGCGCGCCAGGCGCGGCAGCCGGGCAGGCAACGCTCCACCAGCGCCCAGAAGGCGGCGGAGTGGTTGGGGTGGGCGATGTGGCACAGCTCGTGGATGATCACGTAATCCATCACCTCGGGCGGGCAGAGGATCAGCGCGCGGTTCAGGCTCAGGGTGCCCCGGCCGCTCATGCTGCCCCAGCGGCCGTGCGCCCGGGAGAGGCGGATGGTTTTGGGATGCAGGTTCAGCGCCCGCGAAAGCCGGCTCACCCGCGCGTCAAACTCCACGCGGACCTGCGCTTCCAGCCAGCGGATCAGGGGGCTCGTATCCGCGGCCGAGAGGGGAAACAGCAGCGTGTCGCCGGATAGGGTAACCCTTGCGACCGCCGCGCGCCGGAGCGTCAGCGTTCGCCCAAGGTAGGGCATTGTCGCCCCGTCGCCCAGCGACAGCGGTTCCGCCGGAGGCGGAAGCTGCGACAGGCGTACGCGCGTTTTCTCAATCCAGTCCTGTTTGGCCCGCACAAAGGTTTCAATCTGCGCGGCCGGCATCCGAAGCGGCGCGCGAACGGTCAGGTTCCCGCCGCGGTCCACGGTCAGCGCCAGCGTCCGTCGGTTGCTGCGTACCAGTTCATAGCGCATGGCGGCCTCCGCTCAGTCGTAATCGATGCCCGGGTACAGGCACGCGGTGCGCACAAAGGTTGCCCGGCAGCTTTGCGCGAGGCGGCACTGGGGCAGGTTTCGCCGGATCACGTCGGCTTCGAAGTTGGTTACCCCGCGCTCGGCCAGCATGCTCATGCCCGCGGCGATCAGCGTTTTGCCAAGGCCCAGGCGGCGGTAGTTGCGCATCACGTACAGGCCGATCAGCCGCGCGGTATCCCCCGCGCCCGTGAAGGCGACTTCGCCGACGATTTCCGGCCCGCGGGACACATACAGCGCGACAAAGTGCGGCATGCTCATGTAACGCTGCAGCATCGGCTGCTGCAACACGTCCAACCGATAGGTGTTCATGCGCATCAAAAATGCCGTCTGTTCCAGCGCCTGCAGGAGGGGCACCTGCCCCATTTCATACCCCATGGGCGCGTTGGGCTTGGCCTGCGGCATGTTCAGGCGCACCACGTCCAGCGCGTCGTCCGCCACAAAGCCGCTCTCCTGATAAAACGAAAGCATCGAGGCGTCCTGCATGCCCACCTGCGCGAACAGGCGCGCTTTCAGGTTGGGGGTCTGCTCCCGGAGCTGCACCGAGCGCGCCAGCAGCGCGCCCAGCAGCATGTCCATCCCCGGGCCCTTGGAATAGACGCTCAGGTAAAGGTTGATGGGGCGTTCGGGAAACAGATAGGGGTGATAGGTTTGCACAAGATAGCCTTCCGCCACGGTGACGTTCGCGCTGTCCGCGACGTAAAACACGTTTTCGGGCGGAAGTCCGTTATTGGTTTGTGCGGGATGGAAAACCTGCATAGGGGCGCTCTTCCTTTCCGGAGGCCATGCAAAACGGCTGCGCCTCCCCGGGCGGTAAGCGTTGTGGGTAACATTTTCATTTTACACGGAAATGCCCGTCTGCGCAAGGACGGGGTCAGGTTGTTACAGCGCGCGCCGTTCGGGCCGCCGCCGAACAGCCGCTTTGGAGGCCCGTTCGCCGGGCGCAGGCCGCCGTGCCGCCAAACGGCCGGCTCACGCCGACGGCCCTTCGGTCGGCCGCACGGCTCTCCCGCCCCCGGTTCAGGGCGCGGTATCGGATGATGGATGGGCCAAAGTCTGCGAAAACGGAGGGCCGCCGGTTTCCGCCGCGGCAATGCCCCCGAGCTCTTTCGCCACGCCGGTGTGGCCCGCACCGTAACCTGTCGGGCGCGCAGGCTTGCCTCCTCCGTCAGCGGCAGAACTTGTCCACGTAGGCGTCCAGACACTTGCGGATCACCTTGCGGGCTTCCCCGGCGTCCCGCAGTTCGTCCACGACGGTTTCCTTGCCCTCCAGATTCTTGTAGACGCTGAAAAAGTGGGACATTTCCGAAAAAATATGCGCGGGCAGCTGGCTGATGTCCTGATAGCCGTTATAGGTCGGATCCTTGAACGGAATGGCGATGATTTTCTCGTCCAGATGCCCCTGGTCCAGCATGGTCAGCACGCCGATGGGGTAGCAGCGCACCAGGCTCATCGGCTGGATCACCTCGCTGCTGAGGACCAGCACGTCCAGCGGGTCCAGATCGTCGGCGTAGGTGCGCGGGATCAGCCCGTAGTTGCTGGGGTAATGCGTGGACGTATACAGGATGCGGTCCAGAATCAGGTGGCCGGTTTCCTTGTCCAGCTCGTATTTCTTTTTGCTGCCCTTCTCAATTTCCACCACCGCGATGAAATCCTCCGGGGTAATGCGCGCGGGCGAAATGTCATGCCAGATGTTGCTCATAAGCAGCCTCCTTCTTCCATTCGCCGTTATTGTAACAAGCCGTTTTCGGATTGTAAAGCAAGTCCGGCCAAAATGTGTTATAATGGGTTGGCCGCGCGCGGAATGCGCGCCACCCACAAGGAAGGCGGTTGTCAAGCATGAAAAAGATCGCGCTCGCGTCGCTTTGTCTCCTGCTGGCCTGTGCGCTGGCCGGCTGCGCTACCGTAAACAGCGACAACAGTTTCCAAAACCAGGCGCCGGATACGGGGCTTGCCACACAGGCCGGCCAGCCGCAGTCCGCCGCCACAGCCGAGCCTGCGGTGCAACCGGTACCCGCGCAGCCCACCGCCGCGCAGCCCACCGCCCTGCCCACGCAGGACCCCAACGCCGGCGGTTTCAACGGTTAACCGGCCCGGCGCGGCGCCCCGCGGCATCGCCGGTCCCGGACGGCGGAATTCCATCGGACGATGAGGAGGAACCCCCCATGAAGGCTCTGATGCTCAACGGCAGCCCTCACCTGAAAGGCACCACCCGCCGTGCGCTGGATGAAATAGCCGGCGTGCTCGACAAATGCCATGTGGAAACGGACGTCATGACCGTCGGCCACAAGGCGGTCCGCGGTTGCATCGCCTGCGGCAAATGCGACGGACGCTGCCGCGCCTTTGACGACGACGTAAACGTGGCGCTTGCCAAAATGGAGCAATCCGACGCACTGGTCATCGCCACGCCCGTCTACTTCGCCTCGCCCAACGGCACGCTGCTGTCGTTTCTGGATCGGATGTTCTCCGCGGGGCACGGGGCGGCTTTCCGCGGCAAGCCGGCCGCCTGCGTGGCCGTGGCGCGCCGCGCGGGCACAACGGCCAGCCTGGACGCGCTGTACAAATACCCTGCCATCAACGGCATGCCCATCGTGACCTCCAGCTACTGGCCGATGCTGCACGGCTACAACGCCGCACAGGCCGAGCAGGATGCCGAGGGCATGCAGGTTATGCGCAACCTCGCCCATAACCTGGCCTGGCTGATGGGTTGCATCGACCTGGGCAAGCGCGCCGGCACGCCGTTCCCCACGCCGGAGGAACCGCGCGCCCGTACGGATTTCATCCGCTGAGCCGTTCCCCTTGACTGGCCGGGTCGCCGCCTGGGCGTGTTCCGCCGTGGCTGACAGGCTTGGCAAGGCATCAGGACAGCGCGGGTCACCTCTCCCCCGCAGGCACGCAAAAGGCCGCTGTCTGTCCGGACAGCGGCCTCGCCGCGAAACGGCCTCTGCGTTTTTCGCGCTCACGCCGCCTAAAACAGCGCCGATAGCCCGGCCGCGACGCCCGTCGTCTCCGCGGCGGGTTCGGTCAGGATGCCCGCGCCCTGCAGAAGGATCACCGCGATGCCAAGCAGGATCACATACAGCGCGAACCAGTTGAGCGAGATCCGCGTGATGACGCGCATCATGAACCGGATGGCCAGATACCCGCTCACGCAGGCGACCGCCACGCCGATGAGGATCGCGGTCAGGTCGCCGGTCTGCGCAAGCGCGCCGGCCTTGTACGCCTTGTAGCCCTCGCTGCCGAAGCTGGCCAGGATGGCCGGCATGCTCATCATGAAGCTGAACTTGGCCGCGGTTTCGCGGTCCAGCCGCGAGGCGACGCCGCCAAAGATGGTGGAACCGCTGCGGCTGACGCCCGGCAGCATGCCGACAGCCTGCATGCAGCCCATGGCAAGCGCGTGGCGGATCTTCACCTCGCCGGTTTCGCTGCGCGCGCGCTGGTTGCGGCGGGAAATCGCCTGGGTAAGCATCAGCAGCAGGCCGGTCAGCAGAAAGCTGACGCCCAGCAGCAGGTTGTGCGTTTCCAGATAGTCCAGCTGATCGCTGAAAGCCAGCTTCGCCGCCAGCGCGGGCAGCGACGCGACGAACAGCAGCAGCAGCGTTCGGTTGCGGATCGGGTGGAGGATCATCTGCAACCAGTCCTTCCAGAACACGGCCAGCACGGCGATGAGCGTGCCCATGTGCAGCAGGATATTGAAAAGCAGCTGGTGCTCCAGATTCACATGGAAAAGCGCCTGGATCAGGTTGAGGTGCCCGCTGGAGGACACCGGCAGAAACTCCGCCAGTCCCTGTACCAGGCCGAGCACGGCGGCCAGTTGAATACTCATGGTTCATCGTTCCTTTCCTTGGGTGCGGCGGTGTCAGTATACAACATTTCCGCCGGCCTGTCACGATTTTTGCGCTCGCGGCACAGGGGGTGCCGTCCGCGCTCATCCGGGAGGCGATCGGGTTTGATGGGAAAACGGCTCGAAGCGGTGACGCTTTCGGTTTTTTTATGCGCGGCGTTCCTGATGCCGCCGTTCGTGTTTGGCTCCAAAGCCAAGGCGCGCGCGGAAAACGTGGAACAGGCCGAGGTCAGGGCCATGTTCCTCAATGTGGGCAAGGCGGACGCGGCGCTGTTTTTTCTGGGGGACAGGCGCTACCTGATCGATACCGGCACCAAGGAAAGCGCCGAGGCCATGCTGCGCGCGCTCAGCTTCTTTGGCGTAAGCCGGTTGGACGGCGTGATTCTCACCCATACGGACAGCGACCACGTGGGCGGGCTCAAGGCGCTGCTTAAAAGCGGCATCGCAGTCGACCGCCTCTACGCGTCCGCGTTTTATACCTTAAAAAGCGCCGACCGCCACCCCGTCGCCAAGCAGGCGGAACGCTACAACATCCCGCTCAGCTGGCTTTCCGGCGGGGATGTGATCGACGCGGGCAACGCCATGCGGATGGTCGCCTTGGGCCCGCTGACGCGCGACGGGGACAACGAGAACAACAACTCCCTCGTCCTGTTTCTGGATACCCCGCAGGGCACCATGCTGCTTACCGGCGACATGGAGGTGCAGGAAGAGGCCGCGCTGATCGACGCCGGGCTGGTCCAGCGGGCGGACGTGCTCAAGGTGGGCCACCACGGCGAGGACGACGCCAGCAGCGAGGCCCTGATATATACCGTCAAGCCGCAGATCGCGGTGATCTCCACCGATAGCGGGGAAGCGCCCGACACCCCGGACCCCAAGGTAATGGGCCGACTGTGGAACATCGGCGCGGAAGTGTTCGTAACCCAGAAAGCCACCTGCTGCGTGCAGGTAACCCTGCGCGCGGGCAACGCCGTCGGCCAGCTGATCCAGTATCAGGTCGGCTGACTGCCGGCGGGGAAGCGGCCGCGCGCTCCCGGGGACGCGGCGCACGGCTTTCCGGGCCGGGCGCGGTGCGGCACGCGGCAGAGAGATCAAGCCGTCCTGTCCGGGGCGGCGTCCCTGGCGAAACGCCGCGGGCCGGGATGCGATCGTCCGGCGGCAGACCGTAGCGGAATCCCCCCGCGTGGCATGGGATGGCCCCGCGTCGCACGCGACGGTGGACGGAGAAACGGCCCGGCCTCGCCCGAGCGCAGCCGTTGGCGGGGGCGCGGCCCGGCCCAATCGGAAACAGGCCCGTGGAGCGGGCGCATTTATCTGTCGCCGTCCACCCTCGCGGGCAACGCAAAGAACCGGTCGCCGAAGCGCCGGTTCTTCATGCGTTCATGCGTTTGGATTTCGCCACCGCGCGAACGGGACGCCGCGGCGCCGGATCGGATCGCGTTTGTTACGGCGTGCGTGCGACCGTTCCTCGGCCTTCTCCGCCATCACGCCCCTGCGGGTAACACGAAGCGCCGGTTGCCGAAGCGCCGGTTTTTTGCTATACGGAATGTTCGGCCCATGCGTAAACGGGAAGCCGCGACGCCGGGTCCGTTCGCGTTGGGTACGGCAGGCGTGCGACCGTTATTCGGCCTTCTCCGCCACCACGCCCAGCAGCCCGGGCCCGGTGTGGATGGCGAGCACGGGGCTAACCGGGCGGATGAAACTCCGCGCGATGTTCAGCGACTGCTTCAGCCTGTCCATCAGCGCCTGCGCGTCCTCAAACGCCTGCCCGTGTACGACGGTCAGGTTGATTTTCACCTGTCCAAAACGCTTGATGGCTTCGTGAATCATCGTTTCCACGGCCGTCTTGTATCCACGCGCCTTGGCCAGCGTCTGGTAGACGCCGTCGTCGTTGATGTAGATGATGGGCTTGATTTGCAGCAGACTGCCCACCACGCCCTCCACCAGCCCGATGCGCCCGCCCTTGCGCAGGTATTCCAGCGTGCGGATCACAAACATGCCCAGCTGGGTTTTACGCATCGCGGTCGCTTTTTCGACGGCCGTGTCGGGGTCGTCCCCCGCTTCCAGCGATTCCGCCACCATGAGCACCATCGAGCCCAGGCCGGTGGAGAGGGATTTGGAATCCACCACGCGGATGTTCATCCGGTCGCGGTAATCCTCGGCGATCATGCGCACCATGTTGTAGGTGCCGCTCAGGCCCGAGGAGATGCTCACGTGCACCACGTCGGTCACGCCGTCCGCGGCCAGGCTGTCGTACAGGGTGGCGACATCCTCGGGCAGCGGCAGGCTGGTCTTGGGCAGTTCGGTTTTCAAAAGCTCGTAGAGCTCGTCCTCGCTCAGTTCCCTTCGGTCACGGTATTCCGCGTTCTGGCATACGATGCGCAGGGAAATCATATGAATATGATGTGCCTCAAGTTGCTCATCGCTCAGGTCGCAGGAGGAATCCGTCACGATCGCTGTCTTGCTTTCCTCCGCCATTTGCATATCCTCCTCTGGCATTCCGGGGGATACATATCCCCATCCTCTTTATTATAACACGGCAAGGGTTCGCGTCAACGATAAATAAACCTCCGGCGGCATGTTTCACGGTTTGTTCACGGGTGACTTAACAGGCGTTAAACTTCCCGGCTTCGATTGACAAAGGATACCGGTTGAATTACTATTTAGGTTGGTATTCTATCGGAAAATGGCCTAACAGGATTATCGGAGGCGAAGGATTGGATGATCTTCACCGCGATGCGTCGTAACCGGACCGCCGCCCGGCGCGGCTTTTCTTCCCGGGTTGGCAGGGTGTTTGGCGCGATGGCGCTGGCAGCGCTACTTTCGGCTTGCGGTTTTGGCGCGGCCGCCGCGCTGGCCGATACCACCCTGACCATAGACCTCAAGGGCGTGACGCCCAACGGGGTGGACAGCTGGCTTACGCTCTCGCTCACGGGGCGTTTCGACGTTCAGGCGGGCGAAACGGCGCTGGGCCGCGTAACGGCGAACCCGACCGCGGAACAGCAGGCCCAGGGGCAGACGGATACCCTGACCCTCCCGGATGCCGCCGCGGGGGATATCACGCTTACCCCCGTCGCCGAGGATTTTGAGGACGGCTTCACCTGCGAAGGCCCCATTCCCCTGACCGTTACAGCCGGGGAAGCCAACCGGCGTAGCGTGTTTGCCTATGCCCGGCGCGGGCTGTTTACCGTGCGCAACGTGCTGGCCGGAACCGGCGATGCCGCGGGTTGGGCCGAGTTTGTGGTTTTCAGCGAGCAGGGCGTTTTGCAGTGGGGCTTTACCACCGCGCAGGACGGCACCTACACCGCCGCGCAGGCGCTGCCCAACGGCGCGTACCGGCTGGTGCAGATGCGCGCGCCGACGGGCGCGCTGCTGCTGGCCGATCCGGTTCCCTTTACCGTGAACACGTACTACGGCAATCCCGAGAGCCTGACTCTGGTGTCGGTGGAAAACCAGCCGGCCCCGACCGGCAACGCCGTTACCGGCAATCCGGCCTTCACCGTCGCAGGCTTTGCCGGGGAGGGCGCGGAGCAGACCGCTACCCTGACCCTGAGCGGTCTGTGCGCGGGCGACAACACGCTGCCGCTGGACGGTTACACCGTGGTTTTCGCGCCCGTTGCGCTGCTGGATGCCGCCGGGAACGCGCTGGCGGCCGCAAACGCGCTCTGTCTGGATGCCGTGACCCCGATGATCGGGGACGGCGGCATCACCTGCGCCGTTCAGCCGCTGGACGCGGAAGGCCGCGCGCTGGGCGATCCCATTCCGTGCGTGTCCGGGCAGACCGTCAGCCTGACGGACGCCGCGGGCGCTTCCGTCACGTACCTGAACGAAAATGGCGCGGCCAGCATGCCGGCCGGCTTTCACGCCGGTACGCTGGAGGCTAGGCTGCGCTACGCCCCCTCCGCGGAGGCCGCGCCCGCGTCGGCAGCCGCCTCGGCCCGTGTGACGGCGACCGTCCGCTACACGTTCCAGTATACGGATATCGACGGCATGACGCCGGTAACCGCGGATTCCGCGGTCACGCCGGCCTCCGCGGAGCTGACCCTGCCCGACGGCCGGGTGGAGCTCTCCCTCGCGGCCAATGTGGAAACGGCGCAGGACGGCGCTCCCGTTATCGTGCTGAGCGCCCCAACCTCCGCCTTGACGGCGGGCGCCCTGCCCAAGGCCATGGCCGCAGCGCTGCCCGCGGGCGTCCGGGCACAGAAGGGTGCGCTGCCCGCGGGCGTCACGCTGCTTCGGACCCGGGAGCAGGACCTGCTGGTATTCACGGCCGATACATGGCTGGCGGGCGAGGTGCGCATCCCCATTGAAGCCGGGGACATCGGCGCGCTCACCGTGTGGGCGCTGGACCCGCAAACCCTGCCCCGGACGGAGGGCAACCCGCAGGGGCTTTCCCTGAAAGCGGCCGCCCACGAGGCGCAGCCCCTGCTGGACGCGCTGCTGAGCGTGCAGAGCGGGAGCTACGCGCGGCTGGACATCAACCTGCCCGGCGCGGTAACGACCGGCAAAACCGCGACCGAACCCGTCGCGCTGGCGTCCGGCTCGGTCGCCGAGCAGGCGGGTGGAGCCGGGGCGGCCGTCGGCGGGCTGGGCGCGCTGCTCACCGCCTCCGACGGTTCCGTGTACGGCGCGCTGACCGAGGATGACGGCACTTTCACGGTGTTTGGCGACGCGGATACGGCGAGCGGAACGCTTCGGGTAACCCTGCCCGCGAACAGCGTGAGCGCCGCTACGGGTGAAAACGGCGTCGAAACCCATCCGGATCTGGCCCTGCCCGCGGATGGGATCGCCGTCGTCCTGGCCCGCATGAGCGGGCTGACAGGCACGGTTTACACAGCCGACGGCCGGCCGGTCGCGGGTGTGGCGGTGGAACTGCTGACCGGCGGAAACGCCGCGGCTTCCTCCGTAACGGATGCGTTGGGCGCTTACGCGCTGGAAGGGCTTTCCGCCGGCGACTACGCCCTGCGGCTGACGCTGCCGGCCGATTCGCAGGCCGTTTTCACGCCGCGGGAGGGTCTGAGCGCCGGGGATCAAGGCGTGTATACCTTTGAGCCCCTGTCGCTTGCCTATGGCGAGCAGCGGGCGCTCGATTTCACCGCAACGCTGCTGGCCGGCCTGACCGGAACGGTTTCGCAGGGCGACGCGCCCGCCGCGGGCCTTACCGTTACCCTGACCGGCACCGACGGCGCCTCGGTTTCCGCGCAGACGGACGATACCGGCGCGTATGCCTTTACCGCGCTTACGCCCGGGGATTACGCGCTTACCCTCGCCCTGCCGCCGCAGTACGCGCTCGTACAGGTAAACGGCGAAACCGCGCGGCAGACCGGCGAATATTCGGTAAACGTGTCCCTCGCCGCAGGCGAAACGCGGGCGGATCGGCTGGCGCTGGAGCAGACCGCCACCATCACGGGCCGGATCGGGTCGCTCGGGGCCGGGCAGAGCATCGCCGCCGCCTCGCTCAGCGCCCAGATCACCGCCACCACCGCCCAGGACGGAAGCTTCTCCTTTGAAGGGTTGATCGGCGGCGACTACACCGTCTACGCTCCCCTCGCCCAAGGGCAGACCCTGCTCGCCGGTTCGCCGTGGCGCGTCACCCAACAGGGGGATATGGTCTGGATCACCGTAAGCGTGGCCGCAGGCGCCACCTATGCGCTGCCCGACGTGGAATTCGTCGCCGTGACCAGCATCGAGGGCGTCGCCTACATGGACGAAAACGGCGATCGCCGCTATCAGGATGGCGAGCAGCGCATGAGCGGCGTAGCCGTGGCACTCCAGCAACAGGACGGGGACGGCTGGACCGACGTAGCCAACCTGACCACCGACGCGTACGGCCGCTACGCCTTTGATAACCTGACTGCCGGGATCTACCGGGTGGTATCGCAGGCGATCGACGGCGTGAGCGTATCGGCGGTGGGCGACAGCGCCCTCGCGTTGGGCGAAACGGCGCTGGGGGTGAAAACCAGCGCGGAGCTCACCCTGCAAAACGGCGACCGCCTGAGCGGCCAAAGCGACGTGGCGCTGGCGCAGCCCGCGAAACTGAACGTCGCCGCCTTCTTTGACAGCAATGAAAACGGAACGCGCGGCGAATATGAGCGCCCCATCGCGGGCGTGCTGTTCGAGGCCGTACCCGCGGCGGACCCGCAGGGTTCGGCCGTCGCTTCGGCGGCGACCAACGTAAACGGCGAGGCGACGCTTGCCGATCTCGCGCCCGGGGAGTACGCGCTGCGCGTCACCCTGCCGGACGGTTACCTGTACACGGTGGCTGGCGGCAAATGGAATACCGATACCAGCTGCGTCGGCGGCACGGACAGCCTCACCGCCTTTTCCGCCGCGTTTTCGCTGCTCTCCGGCCAGACCGCGGGAGCCGCCGCGGCCGCGATCCCGGTCGGCTCGTTCTCCGGTCGGGTGTGGAACGATGAAAACAACAACGGCGTGATGGACGACGGCGAGCCCGGCGTCCCCGGCGTGCAACTCACGTTGAGCGGCACGCGCACCGGCAATACCTACCAGCTTACCACCGACGAGACCGGCGCGTACCGTTTCGCGCTGCTGCGAAACGACGCCTACAACCTGACCGCGACCCTCCCCGACGGCCTGCTGTTCGCCCGCTATACGCAGACGGGCGGGGACAGCCGCTCGGTGTTCACCGCGGACGGCAGCGCGGCCACGCGGCAGTTTGTGGTCGCCGACGCGCAGGATGTGGCCGACAAGAACGTCGGCGTGATCCAGAAAGCGGCGCTGACGGGGATCGCCTTCCTGGATACGAACTACAACGGCGTGTACGACGAGGGCGAACCGCCCTACGCGGGCGTTACGGTGGAAGTGATCAAGAATACCAACAGCCGCTCCATGGGCAAAGCGGTTACCGGCGCGGACGGGCGCTATGCGTTTGACACCCTTCGCGGAGGCGATTACCGCGTGCGCGCCATCCTGCCCAACGACGGGTGCATCTTCACCCTGGTGCCCGCGCGGGGCGAAGGGCTGTACAACCGGTTCGCGGCGCGCGAAGGCCGCCGGGAAAACAGCATTGATTCCCTGATCCTCCAAAACGGCGAAACCGCCGAAACCTGCGTGGGCGTTGCCATGGGCGGCACGCTCTCGGGCACGGTGTTCCTGGACGCCAAGTACGACGGCGTGCTGAGCGGCAGCGATAAAAAGGCGTCCGGCGTAAAAGTCCAGCTGGTGGACGCCGCCGGGACGCTCGTCGGCACGGCTACCACCAACGCCAACGGCCGGTATCTGTTCGAGGGCATCATGCCGGGCGATTACACCGTGCGCTTCCAGCGCCGCAACAACTACGCCTTCACGCGCTACCGCCCCGCGGAAGACAACGGCAACCACGTGCAGGCGCTGGCCAGGGACGGTTACGGCGAAACCGAGGCGATCCTGGTGGCGATGGGGCAGACCGTCGAGCACATCAACGCGGGCATGCTGCCTTCCTCCACGCTCACGGGCATGTTCTTTGACGACCTGAACGACAACGGCCTGATGGACGAGGGCGAAGCCGGCTTCACCGACGGCCGCGTGCGCCTGCTCTCCGACGACGGGGAACTGGACCTGACCGAAACCGTCGCGGCCGACGGAACCTACTTCTTTGACGGCGTGATGCCCGGCGATTATACCCTTACCTACCTGCTGCCGGAAAACGCCACGATGGCCAGGGTTGTCGCAAACGGCAACACGCTGGAGGCGCAGGGCCTTGAAAACGTGCTGGGCGGCTTGCGCTTTGAATCCGGCAAGAGCTATACCGCGCCGCTGACAGGCGCCGTTACGCTGGGCACGTTTGGTGGCTACGCCTACCACGACGCCAACGGCAACGGCCTGCGCGACGAGGGCGAGGACGTTCTCTCCGGCGTGGAGATCACGCTGAAGCCCGCAGGCGCCGGGCTGGATGCGGTTACCGTCGCCACCGGCGCGGACGGCCGCTTCTCCGTTACCAACCTGCGGCCGAGCGCCTACACCCTGAGCCTGACCCTGCCGGAAGGGTACATCTTCTCCGCCGGTCTGGCCGCCGGCGGCCTCACGCTGGATACCGCGCAGACGGATACGCTCGCCTGCCCGTGGGCCGCGCTGGTCAACCGCGCCGAATACGCGGTTGGCGCGGTGCGGCCGGCCACCGTGCGCGGCTCGGTCTGGCTGGACGAGAACCGGGACGGCCGTCACGCCTCGGACGAGCGGCTGCTATCAGGCCTTTCCTATGAACTGTTTGACGAAACGCTGAACAAAGTGGTGAAAACGGCCCGTTCCGGCGACGACGGCTACGTGACGTTTAGTAACGTCCGGCCCTCCGCCTACACGGTGCGCTTCACCCTCCCCGAACAGGCGCAGCCCGCCAATGATCCCGACGACACCTTCGCCGTGAACGGAAGCGTGATGAGCCAAAGCGGCATTGTGATCCGTGAGGGCGAGACGTTTGAGGACATCCAGGGCGGTCTGGTTTCCTATACCAGCATCGGCGGCACGGTCGCGCTGGACGAAAACGGCGCGCGCACCCCGCAGGCGGGCGTCACGGTCAGCCTCTACCAGGCCAACGGCGCGACCCCGCTTCTCACCGCCACCACGGACGAAAGCGGCGCGTACCGCTTTGACGGCCTCTGGCCGGATCAGTACCGCCTGACCGTAACGCAGCCGTCCGGCACCATCTTCGTAAGGCCCGACGATCCCAACTACTCGGCCGATGCGTCCGTCGTGACCGGTTCGGCGGACGGTATCGGCACCGGCGAACCCTTCGAGCTGGAGATGGCCGACCACCGGCTTGCCATGGATGTGATCCTCATCAAGCCCGCGCGCGTCGGCGATCAGGTATGGCTGGACAGCAACCAAAACGGCCTGATCGACGCGGACGAGCCTTCGGTAAACGGCGTGACCATCGAGCTGCTGGCAGACGGCGAAGTCGCCTACGCCACGGTTTCCAACGAGTGGGGCTATTACGAGCTGGCGGACGTCTACCCCGGCACCTATACGCTCCGCGCGGCCGCCTATCCCGAGCTGGAGATCACCAAGTCCATTCCGGCGCTGCGCATCATCTCCAGCTGCCTCACTTCCGGCGACGGCAGCGAGGCGACAAGCGAGCCCTTCAGCGTGGAGAGCGGCTCCCGCAACCTGGATTTCAACCTGGGCTACATCGTGCGCGAGGGCGAGACCCTGCCCGCCGGCATCACCCCGGGCGACGTGCAGCGCTGGCCCGCCGCCAGCGTGCAGACGAAATAACAGGCCCGACGAGGGCAAAACAGCGAAACGCGCGGCACCCGCCCGGCGGGTAATCCGTCGGGAGGGTGCCGCGCGTTTCGCTGCGCGTGTGCCACAGTAGGCGTTGCGTTTGCTTCAGGGCGGCCGAAAACCGTTCGGCCCGTCGGACAGACAAGGCGGTTCTCCCGCGCGTGCCCGGTTTGGCTTACACGCCGGCAAACCGGGCACGCCCCATCGCGGAAGGCGGCGCTGGCCTGGGCGAGCCGTCTGCGCCGCGATCGCCGCAATCCGGTGGGTCGACGGAGGCGCGCGCTGTTTTGCCCCGCGTTTTTCGCGTGTGTCGCAAAGGCCGCCGGCCGGTTAACCGGCAAAACGCACGTCGCTTGCGATTCCCCGCGGCACGGCAGCGCTTACTTGCTCTTGCGGTTTTTCACGGCGGCGGTTCGTCTGGCGCCCAGCAGCCTCTCCGCCAGCCGGATCACCTTCTCCTGCGAAAAATAGGCTTCGTTGGGCGTGGGCGGCTCGCTCATCACCCTGGCCCACTGCTCGGGCGTGATGTCCAGCTTTTTAAGGATGTACGCCTCGTCCTCGCGCATCTGCTCCGGGTCGTAGGGCGGGCGGGCGATTTCCGAAAGCGCCTCGTCGCGGGTCATCTCACCGTTGTTGATCAGGCAGGAAAGGTGGTAGCGGCGCTTGTCGTAGCCAAACTTCCGGGGGAGGTATGCCGATTGGAACCATTTGGTAAAGCGGCTTTCAAAATGCTTGCCGCCGTAATACTCCCAGCCGAACTCGGCCGAAAGCGTGGCGATGGCGTCCTTTTTGGCGTAGGGGACGTAGTTGAGGAGGTTGACCTGCTCAATGGCGGCAAACTTCCAGCGCGCCTGCACCAGCGAAAGGTGCGGGTACTTGCGCAGGCTCTTGCCCCGCCCCCAGCGGCGGTACACGCTGCGCAGGTGCCAGAAATCCATGCAGCTGAGCTGCCTGGAGTACGGCGAACTCGCCCCCTCGGTGGCGATGTTGGTGCCGTTTAGCACATAGCGCACGCCGTATTCCTTGGCGAAACGGTACACCGCCGCCACCAGCAGGTGATCCTGCGGCACATCCAGGTTCGCAAGCCCCGAAAACAGGTAGGCGCGCTGCAATTCCTTCATGGTCGGCCAGTCCATCACGATGGTGTGCAGTTGCAGCCCCAGCCGGTTGCACAGGCGTTCGATGTTGCGCACGGCCACTTCGCTGTTCCAGCCAGTATCCACGTGCACCGCCAGCATCCGAAGCCCCAGCCGGCTCGCGGTGTAGGCCAGATAGGCGCTGTCCACCCCGCCGGATATGCCGATGATGCAGTCAAATTCCTTGCCCGCGCCATCGGCCTTCACCTGCCGCACCAACGCCTCCAGCTCGGTTTCGCTCTGCCCCGGTCGGTAGCCGCGCAGCGCCCTTTGCTCGTCATAGCGCCGGCAGCAGCTGCATACCCCGGCCTCGTCAAAGGTGATGGACGGATCGCTTTGGTCCATCACACAGCGGGTACAGATGTCAGGCATCCCGGTACACCCCCAGTTCAAACAGTTCCTTTTCTTCCGGCACGTGGATGAGCACGGCCCGGCGCGGCCCGTAGAACACAAACATGCTCCCGGCCGCCGCCGCATGCGCGCCCGCCTGGTGCAGCACCACTTCCATGTCGGCCGCGCTGCCCGCGCCGCCGCAGGCGATCACGGGGATGCTCACCGCCTCCGCCACGCTTTTGACCAGTTTGAGGTCATAGCCCTGCATGGCGCTGTCCCGGTCGATGCTGTTGAGCAGCACCTCCCCCGCGCCCGCCTCCTGCGCGCGCCGGGCGAGCTCCACGGGTGTGCCTTCCACGGGGCGCGTGCCGCACTGGGTCATGCAGCGCGGGCGGCGGAGCACATCCTGCTTCACGTCGATGGAGGCGATCACGCTCTGGCTGCCAAAGCGGACCGCCGCCTCGGTCAGCAGATCGGGGTTGTCCTGCCACGCCGTGTTGAGGATCACCTTCTCAAACCCGATGCGGAACAGCCGCCGTATCTGCTCGATGCTCGTGATGCCGCCCCCGTAGCTCAGCGGCATGAACGCCTCGGTGGCGATTTCCGATAGCAGGTCGAAATCCGGCCCGACGCCCTTCTTGCTGGCCTCGATATCCTGTATGCACAGCTCGTCCACGCACTTTTCGCTGAAAATCTTCACGGCGTTGATCGGATCGCCCAGATAGACGGGGTCCTTGAACTTCCGGGTTTTCACGAGGTTCCCCTCCGACAGGAGCAGGCAGGGGATCAACCGCGGGCGATGGAACATCTCAGCACACCTCCGCGAAGTTTTTCAGCAGCAACATCCCGAAACGGTGGCTCTTTTCCGGGTGGAACTGCGTGCCGCGCACGTTGCCGCGCCGTACCGCCGCCGCAAAGGGGATGCCGTAATCGCATGCCATCAGCCGGTCGGCTTCGTCCTCGCACCGGGCGTAGTAGCTGTGCACAAAATAGTAACGCGGCGGCTCGGCCTGCCAACGCACCAGCGGATCGCCCGCGTCGCACAGCGTCACAAAGTCCCAGCCCATGTGGGGCACCTTGAGCTCGGGCTGGTTGTCCAGCCGGAAGCGCACATTGTGAAACGGGATGTAGCCCAGCCCCTCGCGCTTGCCTTCCTCGCTGGAAAGGCCCAGCATCTGCATGCCCAGGCAGATGCCCAGCACCGGCTTGCCCTGCTTGACCGCCGCGTCCAGCGCGCCGCGCATGCCGCTTTGATCCAGCTGCGCCATGCCGTCGTCAAACGCGCCCACGCCGGGGAGGATCAGCTTGTCGCAGGCGGCAAGCGCTTCGGCCGTGCGTACGATCTGGCTGAGGTGACCCGCCTTCTTGAGCATGTTTTGAATGGAGCCGACGTTGCCGATGTCGTAATCCAGGATGCCGATCACATCCAGCGCCCCTTTCCCTCGCCCCGCCGTGTCGCGGGGCCCGTTCCAAAAAAACGCGGCAAAAGCATCGGCGCCTTTGCCGTATCGTTCGCCCGTCGGCCAGCCGATCGCCGGGGCATTGAGCCGCGGCCGCGGTCCGCCGTCAGGCGATGCGTTTGAAAAGCGTCAGCCGGTTGCGGCCGTCCGCGTACTCGTACGTCTGGCGGTCGGTCATGCGCCGGATCATGAGGATGCCCAGTCCGCCGATGGAGCGTTCCTCCACGGGCAGCGTAACATCCGGATCCTCCCGCTGGAGCGGATCGTAGGGCGTGCCGTCATCGGCAAAGCGCAGGACGATCTCCCCCGCCTCCGCCGTTACGCTCAGTTCCGCGACGGTCGCGCCGGAGTGGTTCACGATGTTCATGAACACCTCCTCCAGCACCGTTTCCAGCGCGATCCGCGTTTTCGCAGCGCAGGGCTGGCCGTCCAGAACGTCGTCCAGGTACGCCGTCGCGCGCGCCAGGTTCTCCGGTGTGGGCGTCAGGATCAAGGCTGTTCCCTCCCCCCAAGGCTCACTCGATGGTCAGGATGTCCACAAAGCCGGACATCTCCAGAACCTCCATGACCATTTTGTCCACATGCCGCACGACCATGTCGCCCTGCCGGCTCATGCGCTTTTGCAGTGCCAGCAGCACGCGCAGGCCGGCGCTGGAAATGTAGGTGATCTTCGAAAAATCCAGCGCCAGGTGTTCCACGCCGGTCAAATCGGCCAGCGCCTGCTCCAGATCCGGCGAGGTGATGGTATCCAGACGTCCGTCCAGCCGGACGGTAAGGGTCTTCCCGCTGTGTTCCTGCTCGATGGTCATGTATACCGCTCCTTTCAAAATAGCCGCTTACGCTTTGGCGGGCAGTTTCTTCTTTACGGTGAGTTCCGCGCGGGATGGGCGCGCGCAAACGACCACGTCGTCGGCCATGCCGCGCAGAATGCTCGCTTCCAGCCCTGGGGAGCCGTCATCTGGGGCTTCCTCCACGGCCGGCGCCTCGTACCCGGACAGCAGCGACAGCGGAATGGTCAGTCCCGCAGAGGGCGAAGTACCGTCCAGAAACATCGGCACATACTCGGCCGCGTCGGTCATGAACGCGTCGGAAAAGAACGCGCCGATGCGGGCAAACAGCCCCTTGGGAGGTTCGTTGCAGCGGCGTCTGGAAATCTCGGTCAGCTTGTCGCGGGTGGCGTCGCTGAGCACGCCTTCCAGCTTCAGGTGGATTTCCATGTCGGTATCATCGGTATCCACCCAGAGCGTGGCCTTGGTTTCATCCAGTACAAAGCGGATGCTGCCGATCAGTTCCTCGGCCAGCAGCCGCATCCGGGCGCCGTACTCGGCGGGATAGCCGATGTAGGTGACAGTCCGTTCCACCATATCCAGCGCGGGGGCGATGGAATCCGCGGAAATCGAGATCACATCCGATTGCATGCCGTATCCTCCCAAGTGTCGCCCCACCGGGCCGCTTTTGCACAGAATATCACAAAAACCCGTTCCGGAAAAGGGATACGCGGAAATTTACACCGCGGGCGGCCACCCACGCCGGCGCGGCGAGCCGGGCCCGCGCCTTACCCCTCCCGGGCAGGCCGCTGCAGAAAGTGTCCGTTTCCGGTCATAAAGGCAATCAGGGTGCCGGTGTCATCGTAAACCGACACGCGGTAGAGGCACGTGGTGCCTCCGCGCGCCACCTGCTCGGCAACGGCGCGCAGGCGGTCGCCGCGGCCGGGCTTGATGTAGGTGATATCCGCGCTGCGGCTGACCGTCAGGCGGCCGCCCGCGTTGGCGGCAACGGAAAAGGCGGTGTCGCACAGGGTGAAGATCGCCCCGCCCTGCACCGTGCCGTTGGAGTTCAGGTGCGAAGGCGTCACGGGCATGCTGCAGGTGGCGCCGGTCGGGGTTACCTCGTCGATTGCGATGCCGCAAAGGTCCGTGGCAAAACGGTCCTCACGAAACAGCGCACGCATTTCCTCAAGGTTCATGCGTCATGCCTCCGAAAGCCGGTATCGCTTCAGTTCCCGGCCGTCCATCGCCAGAATGCGGAACAGCCCCTCCTCCCAGTCCAGCGTCATCAAGCTTTTCGGCTGGCCTTCCTTGGGCAGCGCAGCGGAGCCGGGGTTGATATACGTGAGCCCGTCGCTTTGCTCCACGGTGTGCACGTGCGTGTGCCCGTGGATGATCAGGTCGCCGTGCCGGTAGGGCGGGCGTTGCCCGAGGTTGAAGAGGTGCCCGTGGGTGAGGAAGGCCGTGTTCCCGTTGGCCAGCGGCAAGAGGGCGTAATCCGCCATGATGGGGAATTCCAGCACCATCTGGTCGATCTCCGCGTCGCAGTTGCCGCGCACGGCCAGCGGCCGCACGGGCATATCGTTGAACAGTTTGAGCACGGCCCTGGGGTCGTACGCCTCGGGCAGATCGTTGCGCGGGCCGTGGTAGAGCAGATCGCCCAGCAGGATCAGCCGATCCGCCTTCTCCGCCTCCATGCGGGCGAGCACGGTCTCCGCGGCGGTGCGGGAACCGTGCAAATCGGATGCAAACAGGTATTTCATCGGTGTTCGCCTCGTATTCATCGCAGGTTGGGTCAGGGTTCGATATCCAGAATCACGGGGCAGTGGTCGCTGCCCATCACGCCGTCGTCGATCTCGGCGGCGCGAATGGCGGACGCCAGCCGGCGGCTGACCAGAAAATAGTCGATGCGCCAGCCGACGTTCTTCGCGCGGCTGTTGGCCATGTAGCTCCACCAGGTGTAACGGTCCCGATCCTCCGGGTGCAGGAGGCGGAAGCTGTCCACAAACCCGCGGTCCAAAAGCGAGGTCAGCTTTTCGCGCTCCTGCGGGGTGAAGCCCGCGTTTTGCACGTTGGCCTTGGGATGCCTGAGGTCGATCTCCCGGTGCGCCACGTTCAGATCGCCGCAGACGATCACCGGTTTTTGCGCGTCCAGCGCCAGCAGGTATTGGGCGAAGGCGTCCTCCCACTGCATGCGGTAGTCCAGCCGGGTGAGGCCGCGCTGGCTGTTGGGCGTGTATACCGTTACCAGATGGTAGCGCTCGAATTCCAGATCGATCACGCGGCCCTCGTGGTCGTGCTCGTCCACGCCCATGTCGTAACGGACGGCCAGCGGTTCCTGCCGGGCAAAGATCGCCGTGCCGGAATACCCTTTTTTATCGGCGCTGTTCCAGTAGGCATGGTAGCCTTCGGGCGCGAAATCGGCCTGCCCGGGCTGCAGTTTGGTTTCCTGAATGCAGAAGGCGTCCGCGCCCTGACTTTGGAAATATTCGGGGAACCCCTTGGTCATGCAGGCGCGCAGACCGTTGACGTTCCAGGAGATGAACTTCATGCGTACGGCTCCTTTCGCTGTGCTGAAGACGTCCCTATCATACCATACCGGGCGCTTCGCGGCAACCGGGAACGCCGGCCGGAAAGCTCCCCCGGAAGCTTGGGCCAGCGGGCGTGCGCTTCCCCGCGCGGGGCTCACGGCGGATGTTTCATCCTCACAGCAGGCGGTTGATCAGCGGTATCTTTTTCAGCAGCCAGGCGATCGAAAGCGCGATCAGGAACACGCCGCACTCCCATATCAGAGCCGCCAACAGCGGGTTGAGCACCCCGCTCACCGGTTGGAAGAAGCGGTAACGCGTTTCCGCGATGACCAGATCCTGCAAGAGGTAGATGCCAAAGGCGCAGCCGCCCAGCGTCGCCCACCGGCGCACGGAGGCTTCCGGGCGCGGCTCCCGCCCGGCAAACGCGTCCCTCAGGAGCAGCATGACTCCCATCGCGCACAGGATCACGAAAATCGACGGAGCGGTGCGCTCATCCATGAACCAGTATTTTTCGCCGGCGCCGACGCGCCCGAATTCCACGTTCGTCAGCCAGACCGACGCGGCCACCGTCGCCGCGATCAGCAACAGCGGCAGCGCCGCCGGCGCGCGTTTCGCGTAGGCGTGCAGGTAATGCCCCGCGAAGAACAGCCCCAGGAACACCGCAAATAGCGGCACGTCGAAGTAGTCCGGCAGTTGCAGCGCGGGCACGTAATGCGTCGTCAGCGGCCAAACCGCGAAAACCCCGAAGGACAGGCCCATGAAGTACCGCAGGTCGCGCTTATCCATCGCACCGGCCAACCGCTGGAGAATCGGCAGCATGGCCATCAGGCCAAGGTAGAAGTACAGATACCAGAACGAATCCGTGATGCGATCGCCCCAGATGCCCAGCAGGAATCCCGGCAGGTCGAGCGCCTTTTGCCATGTCCAGTTGGTTTCCCACAGGTTGACCAGATAATAGGCGTAGGAAAACAGCACCAGCACGAGGAGCACGCGCAGGAAACGCCCGAATGCCCTTCGGTAGCTGTCCCGCCGGGGCAGCAGGCACGCGCCGGAAACCATCACGAAAAGCGGCACGGCGATCTTGCTCAGGTAATACCACGCGACCGACAGCCACCACGTCGCGTTGGAAGGGTTCAGTTTTTCAAACACAAGGCTGTTGGTGTGGTTGACGATTACCAGAAACGCCGCCAGGATGCGCAGCGCATCCAGATAGGCAAAACGTTTCCTTCCGGCGAAAGGCTGATTCATGGCGCGACCTCCGTTCGGTTGCGTTGGTCGGGCGGGGGGCGGGGCCCTGCGCCCGTTTGCATCAGCATACCACAGTTTCCGGGTTCCGCATAGGGTTAGGAGCGGTGCCGGTCGCCGGCTCGTCGCGCGCGGCGGCGCGAACCGCGGCCGGGAAACGCGCGGTTCCCCCCGCCGGTCGCGTGTGCCTCCGACATGGCCCCGGGCGTGAAAAAGACCGCCGATGGGCGGCGGTCTGAGAAGGTTGCGCTAGACCGTCAGCTCCAGCTGACAGGCTTCCGGGCCCAGCACACAGCTTTCGTAATAGCCGTCCCCGGTGACGCGCGGGCCGCTGAGCACCTCGTACCCCTCGCCGGCCAGCCGCGTGGTGAGCGCGTCGACCGCCTCGCGGCTGCCCAGATTGAACGCGAGGTGGATGTAGCCGGTCTGCACGGGTTCGTCGCCGCGCTCCACCATCCGCGGCCGGGTCATGATCTCCAGCCGGGCGCCCTGCCCGAAGGTGAGAAAATACGTGCGCAGGCCGGTTCGCAGGTTGTGATACCCGTCGTTGGCGGTTGCCTGAAGATACCGGACGAAGAAATCGCGCGCGCCTTCCAAGTCGTGTACGTACATCGCGATATGGTCAATCGGCATACTGGCGGCTCCTTTGCACGGCGGTTTTCCTAGAGGATACACCGATTGGAAACGCTTGTCAATAGCGGCCGCGCCGCGGCGTCGCGCGCGGCGGTCGTGCCGCACCCGGCAGGTTTACGGATGCGGACCGTCCGCCCCGGCCGCCTGTGGGGGCCTGGGCCGCCTTGATCGCCGGGTATCCGGCAGGGTATTACGCGCCGCAGCCCCGCGGCCGACCAGCGCAACGCCTTATCGCAGGACCAGCCGGCAGTAGTTTTTCTTGCCCTTGCGCAGGAGCAGCCCTTCCGCGCCGATCTCCCCGGGGCTCAGGCGGCGCTCGATGTCCTCCGCCTTTTCCTCGCCCACCAGCACCGCGCCGGATTGCACCATCTTGCGGGCTTCGCCGCGGCTTGCGCACAGGCCGCACAGCGCCAGCAGCGTGGTCAGTCGGTTGTCCTGGGCGAGGGTGGCCGCGTCCACCGCAAAGGTCGGCACGCTCTCCATGCCGCCGCCCGCGCCGAACAGCGCCTGCGCCGCGTCCTGCGCCTTTTGGGCTTCCTCCTCGCCGTGGATCATCCGGGTGATCTCAAACGCCAGCACCTGCTTGGCTTCGTTGATGGCGCTGTCGCGTAGCGCGCCCAGCCTGCGCACCTCGTCCATGGGCAGGAACGTCAGCAGCGAAAGGAAGCGTCCCACATCCGCGTCCTGGACGTTTCGCCAGTATTGGTAGAACTCGTAGGGGCTGGTGCGCGCGGGGTCCAGCCACAACGCGCCTTTCTCGGTCTTGCCCATTTTCTTGCCGTCCGCGGTCATGATCAGGCGGCAGGTGAGGGCGAAGGCGTCCTCCCGCTCCTTGCGGCGGATGAGGTCCGCCCCGGCCAGGATGTTGCTCCACTGATCGTCCCCGCCGATTTGCAGGCGGCAGCCGTGGGTTTTGAACAGCTGGAGGAAATCGTAGCTCTGCATGAGCATGTAGTTGAACTCCAGAAAGGTCAGGCCGGCCTCCAGCCGTTTTTTGTAGCATTCGGCGGCCAGCATGTGGTTGACGCTGAACAGCGCGCCGATGTCGCGCAGGAACTCCACGTAGTTAAGCTTCAATAGCCAGTCCGCGTTGTTGACCATCACGGCCTTGCCCTCGCCGAAGTCCAGAAACCGGCTGAGCTGGTTTTGGATGGCGCGCACGTTATCGGCGATGGTTTCCTGGGTCATCATCCTGCGCAGCTCGGTCTTGCCGCTGGGGTCGCCCACCATGGCGGTGCCGCCGCCGCAGAGGATCACCGGCCTGTGCCCGGCGCGCTGGAGGTGCGCCGACATCAGGATGGGGATGAAATGCCCCACGTGCAGGCTGTCCGCCGTGGGATCCACGCCCAGGTAGAAGGTCATGGGCTCTTTTTCCATGGCCTTGTAGAGGTCCTCCTCGAAGGTAACCTGCGCGATAAAGCCGCGCTCCTTGAGCTGATCCAGAATATGCATGGGAAAGCTCCTTCATCTTTGGTTGAGTCAGCCAAGCCTGGCCGCGAACAGGTCGCGCAGGATCGCCATGCCGCGGTGGATCTGGTCCAGCGTGCTGTTGGAGAAATTGAGCCGCAGGGTGTTGTCGTGCCCGCCCTCGGGGTAGAAGCTGGTGCCCGGCACATAGGCGACGCCGCGCTCCACGGCTTCCTTGAACACCTCGCCCGCGTGGAAGCCTTCCGGCATGGTCACGAAGATGAACAGCCCGCCCTCGGGCCTGGTGTAGGTCGTCCCCGCGGGGAAGGCGGAAAGCTCGTCCAGCATCGCGTTGAGCTTGTCGCGGTAGGAGGGCAGAATGTCCGTGATGTGGGGAGCCAGCAGGTTGCGCCTGAGGTACAGGTCGACGATCGCCTGGGTAAGGTTGGCGGTGTGCAGATCCCCGCCCTGCTTGCCGATGGCGCACTTGGCGACGATATCCGCGTTTCCGACCATGTAGCCCACGCGCATGCCGGGGCTGATGATCTTGGAAAAGCTCCCCATGTAGATCACGTGCTCGCTTCGGTCATATTCCTTGATGGGCGGCAGGGGCGTGCCGGCGTAGCGCAGGTCGCGGTAGGGGTCGTCCTCCACGACGAGGAAGCCGTACTTCTCCGCCAGACGGGCGATGGGCTCGCGCCGCTCGGCCGCCAGCGTCCTTCCGGTGGGGTTTTGAAAGGTGGGGATGATGTAGAGCATCTTGGGGCGCTCGCGCCTGACGACTTCCTCCAGCCGCTCCGGGATCACGCCCTGCTCGTCGCTTTGCACGGGCACCAGCCGCTGCTGGTAGATCCGCAGGGTCTGCATGTTGCCAAGGAAGGTGGGGCTTTCCACCAGCACGGTATCGCCGGGGTTGGTAAAGGCCTTGCACAGCACGTCGATCCCCTGCGTGCTGCCCGAAAGCGGCAGGAGGTGTTCCTTTTCCACCGGGAAGCGGTAGTTGGCTTTCAGGTAGCCCAGCAGGCTTTCCAGAAAAGGCGGATACCCCTCGGTCGCCCCGTATTGCAGGATGCGCTTGCCGTCGGTGAGCAGCGCCTCCCGGGCCAACTCCGCGCACACCTCGTGGGGCAGCGCCTCGTTGCTGGGGTTTCCGCCCGCGAAGCTGATCATGTCGGGCTTGGTGAGCACCTTGAAGATCGCGCGGATCGCGCTGCCGCTGATGCCCTCGAAACGGTCGGCATAGGTAACGCCACTGGGAAGCATAGGCTAAGTCCTCCTTCTGTCCAATCGCCGATGTAGAAAAACGCCTTCCTCCGGTTGGAGGAAGGCGAAAACACGCGGTGCCACTTCCATTCGGCCCGGCCTCGCGGCCGCGCCCTTGCCAAGAGCCGTAAAGCTCTCCCGCGCTGTAACCGGCGCGCCGGCGGCCGCCTACTGGGCTTGCGCCTTTGGGGGTCTCGCTCCGGGATGTATTCGCCGGCGCTCCGCCGCCTTCTCGCACCGGCCGAAGGCTCTCTGCGGGCGTGCACGCCGGGTACTCTTTCCCATCCTTGCGTTACCAGCATTATAGCCACGCCGGCCCCGCCTTGTCAAGCGTAAGTTACCGTATCCGAGGCGTATTTCGCGCGCCGTGAGGCGTCGCCGGGGCGGCGCGGTTTTGCTTTGCACTTGCCCCCGGGCCCGGCCTGTGCTATGCTAGGGCCACATGACAAAGGGAAAGAGGCGGAAGCGATGGATGGCTTCTGGCAAAGCTGGTTCCCCGCGCTGGTGCGCGGCCTGAACGGGCTGGACGAACCCGCGCGGTCGGCGGTGCTGGGCGAGTGCGGCAGGGCGTGCGCCCGGCCGGTGATCCTGCCGACCTACCGCGCCCTGTTGGAGGAAGCCGGCGGAGCGGACGCGTTTTTCACGCTGGTTGGCCGGCGGATCAACGGCGTGGCCTCGCAGTGCGTTACGGCGGACGCCGTTTATGATCTGCTCTATCCCCGCTGCGGCTGCCCCCTGTATGAGGAAGGCGGCGTGGAGGACCCGGCTCTTTGCGAATGCTCGCGCCAAAGCCTGCTGTGGCTGATGCGGGAGCTGTTCCCCGACCGCGATCCCGCGGTGGAGTTGCTGGAGAGCGTGCTGTGCGGGAACCCCCGGTGCCGCCTGCGCGTTACGCTGCGCCGCTGACGCCTGCGCGGGCGGATGGCGGTTCGCCGCCATGCCGCCGGGTGGCGAGCCGCCGCCGGCATCCCTCGGCGATTCCCAAAGCTCGCCCGCCGCATTCATCCCGAAAGGAGTCCCCGACGCATGAAGCGACGTATCCATCCCGGGCCTTTGTTCCTGTACTGCCTGCTGACGGCGGCGGCCTGCCTGCTCGTCTGCTCCAAGTCGTCGCCGCTGTATCCCATCAACGACTGGACGGACGCCAACGCTTACTTTTCCTGCGGCAAGGGGATGCTCGCCGGGCGCGTGATGTACCGCGACCTGTACGAGCACAAGGGCCCGCTGCTCTACGCGCTGCACGCGCTGTGCTGCCTGGTGGACAGCCGCACCTTTTGGGGCGTGTTCCTGATGGAAACGCTGGCCGGCGCGCTGTTCCTGATGGCCGTGTACCGCACGCTCGCGCTGTACGGCGCCGGGCGCGCGGCGCTGATCGCGCTGCCGCCTGTCGCGGTGCTGGTTTACGCCTCGCTGAGCTTTCAGCAGGGGGACAGCGCCGAAGAGCTCTGCCTGCCGCTTTTAGCCTGGTCGCTCTTTTTTCTACTGCGCTGGCTCCGGCAGGCGTATCCGCGCCGCATGGGCAAAGGACTGCTGGTGCTCAACGGCGTGCTGTGCGGCTGCGTGCTCTGGATCAAATTTACGCTGCTTGGGCTGTATGTGCCTTGGATCGCGGGCATGGCGCTCGCGCATGCCCTGCGGCGGGACGGCAAAGCCGCCCTGTCCGCCGTCGGCTGGTTCGCGCTGGGCGTCGCGGCCGCGACGGCGCCTTGGCTGATCTATTTCGGCATCAACGGCGCGATTGTGCCGTGGCTGAAAACCTACCTGTACGATAACCTGTTCCTCTATCAGGACGAACCCGCGCTGGGGCTGCCCGGCCGCGTCAAGGCGGCGCTGCGGGCCGCGTGGGCCTGGTTCGCGGCCAACTGGGCCTATGCCGCGCCGATGGCGCTGGGCTTTCTCTGGTTGACCCTGCCACGGGGCAACGGGACCGCCGCGAACGCCGCCGGCAGCCCGGAAGACGCCGCGCCGGGTGACCATGCCGGCAGTCCGGAGGCGGTTCCGGCGGGCGTCCCGGCGGACGCCCCACAGCGCATGCGTACCGTCCCGATCCCGCGGCAATCCGGCAATGCAGCTTCCCAGACCGGCGCGCACGCGCGCAAACATAAGGCCGCCTTGCGGGAGAACGGCACGGCCGTGATTGTATCGTTCCCCGAAAAGGCCTTTTTGTGGGCGATGGCGGGGTTTGCCGCGCTCGGCGTGTTTGCCGGGGGCAAGAGCTACCTTTACTATGGTTTCATTCTGGCGGCGTTTGCCGCTTTGGGCGCGCTGCCCCTTTGCGCTTTGCTGGATCGGTCGCCGGTCGTGCGTCCGGCGCCGGCCGCCGCGCTCGCGGTCCTGTGTCTGCTGGCCGCCGCGCCGGCCACGCTGGCCGTCAGCCCCAACACGCCGGACCTCCTGAAGCCCCGGTCGGCCACCATGCAGTACCAGTTTGCCGCCGTCACGGCGCAAACGCCGAACGCGACCCTGCTCAACTATGGGTTCATGGACGCGGGTTTCTACACCGCCTGCGGCATCACGCCAAGCGTGAAGTATTTCCACCAGACCAACGTGCACCTGCAGGAAATGCTGGACGAACAGGCGCGTTATATCGCCGAGGGCGTTACGGACTACGTGGTCACGCGCGGCAAACAGCCGGACTCGATCGCCGAGCGTTACGAACTGGTCGCAACGGCCGACGCCCCGCCCGGCTTCTGGTATGAGCATGTGTATCTGTACCGCCTGAAGAGCCTTTCGGATTGACGGCTGTCACTGTCAGGCGATGCCGCCGAGCAGATCGGTCACCCTGCCGTAGGCGGCGCAAACCGCCGCGAAGGGTTCCGCGTCGCTGCCGGACGCCTCGCGGCGAAGCGTTTCCAGCAGCCGTACGCAGGCGTCGTACAGCGGCGTGAACCCCAGGTTTCCGCTGACGCCCTTGAGCGTATGGCAGGCGATGCGGGCAGCCTCCCGATCGCCCGAAGCCATGGCTTTCTGCAAGCCCTGAAAGCTCGGTTCCGTCGGGAACCGTCGCACATATTTCACATAGAGGGCCTCGTTGCCCCCGAAGCGCTCCACGGCGGCCGCCACCCGGACGCCCGCCTCCGTCAGCGCGTTTTCGATTGCCGGTTCCATGGCGCTTTCCCTCCAAATCGGTTGCGTGCCTTCGGTTCTCGCGTCGGCATTTGCCGTTACTCGATTACAATGCATGCATGCATGCGTCCTCGCGCGAGCGGTTTCCCGCCGTGGCGCTTAGCGGAAGCGAAGGCGCGGCGGGGGCCCATGCGGCTTTCGCGACAACGTCGCGGCATCCGATCGCCGCGAGACTGCGGCGCTGACGGCTTGTCACCGCAGGACGCGCAGGCTCGCGGTCCCCGCGGCGTAGGCTCGCGATCCCCCCGCGCGGCGGGGCTCCTTCTGCGCCGTGCCAAAGCCGCGTCACAGGCCCGCAGATCGCCGCGCAACGGGGTGCGGCTTCCGTCGGGCAGGCATTCCCGCCCGCTTCCCGGCGAGGGCTTTGCCCGGCAGTGCCCGCTGCGGCAAGCCCCGGCGATGCGGTTTTCATTGCCTGAATCGGGACGGCGGCTTTCGCGGGCTACCGGCAGGCCCGTTCGCGTTCCGCCTCAGGCTGCGCAACCCCCGGTGTCCGCCGTGCATCCGCCGGATTCCGCCGTCAGGGCTGCGCGGCGCCGTTCGCTTCGCCGGACGGATCGGCCGTCGCATCCTCGGTCTCCAGCGCCTGCTGAGACTGCTGCTCTCCATCCGCCGCCGGCTCCGCTGCCGCGGGCTCTTCCGGGGGTACCGCCGTCTCTTCCGGGGGTACCGTCGCCGTCTCTTCCGGGAACGGGGTTTCAGATGCGGCCTGCGTAACCGCGGGCGCGTTCGCACCGTTGCCCGACAGCGCCCGGTTCCAAAGCGCCAGCTGGCGGCTCAGGTCCGCGCTCCCCAGATCGTAGGCAAACCGGCTCAACCCCGCGGGATCATAGCTGAGTGAAACGGGCACGTACAGCAGCGCCGTGGAAAGCCCCGCAATATCGATGGATTGCCCCACGGCCTAGGCGGGCAGCCCGATGGCCGCCGGATTGTCCGTCGTCAGGGCGGACACATCCCCCGTCAGGAAAACGGAAACGGCGTGCACCTCCACATTCGCGTCGGCGTTCCATTCCAGCCGGACCGTCAGGGCGTCGCCCGCGACGGAAACCATCGCCCGGCCCGCCGTATACAGGTTGCTGGCGCATAGGGGAATGGTGGCGCCGCCCGTCCGGCGCAGCTCGTCCAGGTCAAGCATGGTGCCCATCACCCAGTTGCCGGTCAGGACGGGGTCATAGTCCCGCAGGCGCACGCCGTAGGTACAGGCGCTGTTGTACTCCAGCCGCGGCTGGCGGCGCATGAAGGGCATCGCGTACGTCCAGCTTTCAACGTTCAGCGTGATCAGGTAGGGGATGGTGTTGTTGTCCACGTAGGGCAGGTAGACCGCGCCGCTGTCAAAGGTTCCGCTGACGTAGCCGTAGTATTTGTCAAAAACCAGCGTGCCGGTCTCGGCCTGGGTGATGGTCAGGCGAACCTGCGCCGCCAGCTCGTTGCTGTCGCTGATGTACTTGCGCACGCGCACGCCCTCCGCGGGCGCGGTCAGATGCTCGGCCACGTAGTCGTTGCTGTTGAGGCGCGACAGATCCAGCGCGTCCACGTCGATCACGAAGCAATCCTCCGCCAGCGCCGTCGAGCCGATCAGCGCCAGGCAGACCAAAACGCGGAGGAGGGCCCGTATCATCTTTCGCATGGTGAAAACTCCTTTTTCGGCCCGGCTGCCCGGGATACCTAAACAACGAAAACGCAACGCGGTATCATCCCGCGGGGATCATCCGGGGTCTGCCGACGGATGATCGGCGCGGCTTGTTTCCATTGGGTCGGGGAATAATCGTAACATATTCGTAATAAACCCTTTACTTTTTGTTCACGTTTTGGTATACTAGCCTCACCAACCGGACAGCGCTCCGTTCGCAAGGAGGTACCGCCCATGATGATAGGATCCAGACGCCTCGCAAGCCGCCTTACGGCGCTTGTGCTGACGTTGACGATGCTTTTCGCGTCGGAGGCGCTGGCGGCGACCCGTTACAGCACGCTGGAATTCGGTTCCCGGGGCTCCGATGTGCTGGCGCTGCAGAAAGCTCTGCTCGCCCTGGGGTTTGACCCCAGCGGCACGGACGGCAAGTTCGGCCGCGGCACGGAAAGCGCCGTGATCCTGTACCAGACCAGCAAGGGGCTGACCGCCGACGGCAAAGCCGGTACCCAGACCCTGACCGCCCTGTACGCGGACGTCGCCGACAGCGATAGTTCCTCCTCCTCAACCGATACGACCACCACCACGACCACCGCCACCAACCCCAACACGCTGCAGTACGGCGACAGCGGCGACCGCGTGACCGAGCTGCAAACCGCCCTCACCAAGCTGGGGTACGATCCCAACGGCGTGGACGGCCGCTTTGGCGCGGGCACGCAGAAGGCGGTCATCGCCTTTCAGAAGGCCAACAAGCTGACCGCGGACGGTCTGGCGGGCACCAAAACGCAGAACCTGCTCTACAGCCTCGCCAGCGCGGCGGACAGCAGCTCGTCCAGTTCGTCCGACGCCACCGAGGATTCGAGCTCGTCCGGTTCCTCCAGTTCCTCCGGCTTCACGCGCACGCTGCGCAAGGGGTATACCGGCAGCGACGTTTCCGGCGTACAGACGCAGCTGAGCAGCCTGGGCTACTACACAAGCACCATCGACGGCGTGTACGGCTCCGGAACGATGGCCGCCGTGTCCGCGTTTCAGAAGAAGAACAACCTGTCGGTGGACGGCCTGGTCGGCTCCAAAACCTACGCGAAGCTCTATTCCTCCAGCGCAGTCGCCAGCGGCAGCTCCACCACGACAGACAGCAGTTCTTCCTCCGACAGTTCCTCCTCCGACAGTTCCTCCTCCGGCACGACCACCTACGCCTCGCTTTCCTACGGTTCCAGCGGCGACGAGGTCAAAGCCCTGCAGAAAGCGCTCAAGAACCTGGGCTACAACGTGGTGGTGGACGGCGACTACGGCTCGCTGACGCAGTCGGCGATCACCGCTTTCCAGAAGCTCAACGGCCTGACGGTGGACGGCGTAGCCGGCGCGCTTACGCAGGCCACGCTGTACGGCGGCTCGGCGGTCGCCTACGACAGTTCCGCCGATACCAGCACCATCATCACCGACGATACCGGCAAGGCCACCGGCCCCAGCGTCAGCTCGGTCAAATGCCTGTACTGGTACACCGAGGTCAAGCCCACCATCAAATCGGGGCAGCAGATCACGATCTTTGACCCCGCCACCAGCCTGCAGTGGACGCTCAGGCTCTACAGCCTGGGCCACCATGCCGACAGCGAACCGCTGACCGCCACCGATACGGCCATCATGTACAAGGCGTTCGGCTACACCAACACCTGGACGCCCAAGCCCGTGTACGTAAAACTGCCCAGCGGGGTATGGACGCTGGCCACCATGCACAACGTGCCGCATCTTTCCGGCTCCATCCAGGATAACGACTTCAACGGCCACCTGTGCGTGCACTTCCTGCGCACGCTGGAGGAATGCGCCGCCAACGATCCCGATTACGGCATAACCCACCAGAAGGCGATCCGCAAGAAGTGGAAGGAAATGACCGGCATCGATATCACGGACTGACGGGCAGGCGCTCCCGCCGCCGGCATCCCGCGGGCGGCGGGTCACGCAGGGAGCCGCCCCGCCAACCTTGCCGAAACAACGCCCGGGCTTGACCCGGGCGTTTTCCTGTTATCCCGTACGGTTTGTCCCCGCGGCGCGCCCGCGCGTCTGGCCGCATGCTGCGGAGAATCCCGGCTTACGGGTCAGCGCGCCGCAGGCTGGTAGGCGGGCGCGATCTCCCCAACGCCTGCGAGCACATACATCGGCCGGTAGGGGAACTTGCGCATCTCGTGTTCGGTGGTCACGCCGCTTAGCACCAGCACGGTGTCGATCCCGCTTTCCACGCCCGCGACGATGTCCGTATCCATGCGGTCGCCGATGATGGCGGCTTCCTCTGCCTTGACGCCCAGCCTGCGCAGGCCGTGGGCCATCATCAGGGGGTTGGGCTTGCCCAGATAGTACGCGCTGCGGCCGGTCGCCAGCTCGATGGGGGCCATGAGCGCCTTGCACGCCGGGATGATGCCGCCTTCCACCGGCCCGGTCAGGTCCGGGTTGGTGCCGATGAGCTTGGCTCCGCCCCGCACCAGCGAAACGGCCCGCTCAATGCGGTCGAAGCTGTAGGAATGCGTTTCCCCCAGCACCACGTAATCGGGGTTCACTTCGTTCATGGTGAAGCCCGCGTCGTACAGCGCCCCCACCAGGCCCGGCTCGCCGATCACGTAGGCGCTGCCGCCCGGGCATTGCTGCTTGAGGAAGGCGGCCGTGGAAAGCGCGCTGGTGTAGAAATGGCTTTCGTCCACCTCCAGCCCCAGGCGCGCCAGTTTCTGCTGAAGCTCCCGCGGGGCGCGCTCGCTGCTGTTGGTCAGGAACAGGAAGGCCTTGTCCTCGGTTTTCAGCCAGCTGACAAACTCCGTTACGCCGGGCAGCAGCATGTTGCCGTGGTAGATGACACCGTCCATGTCGATGATGAAGCCCTTCTTTCCCCGAAGGGCTTCCATCGTGAAAGTGATCCGATCCAGCATGTTATCACCTTTCTCGTCCTGCCGCCCGGTTGCATCCTGCGGCGGCGCGCATCCCTCCCGGCGGGCGCTCCCGGAAATGGCCTTGCGGCAAATCCATTATAGCACGGCCCGGGCCCGTCAGGCAATGATCCGGGCGCCAAACTTGTACGTTTTGCGCGTTCCCCCGCGTCCCGGCCGGCAAAATTTCCACGGCGGGCGGCGGCGAAGCCTCTTTCCATTTCGGTTGCGATCTGCTATAATCAAGGCGAAGTTCGTTGTGCAGCGATGCACCGAAAATTGCAAGGAGGAGACCAAGCATGAAAAAGGTTGTTACCATCCTTTTAGCTGTGGCACTCGTACTGGCCCTGGGCGTTTCCGCGATGGCGGAAGGCATTACCTACGCGCTGGTGACGGACGTCGGCAATATTGACGACCAGAGCTTCAACCAGGGCACGTGGGAGGGCGTCAAGGCCTTCGCGGAAGAACAGGGCCTGGTCGAGAAAGTCGACTACGCGTATTACCGCCCCTCCGAGGACAGCGACGACGCGCGCATTGAGTCCATCAAAGCCGCCATCGAAGCCGGCGCGAAAGTGATCGTGCTGCCCGGCTATCTGTGGGATAACGCCGTGGTCACCGCCTCCGCCGAGTTCCCGGACGTGGCCTTCCTGGGCGTGGACCTGAGCCCCGAATCCTACACCCCCAACGTGACCAACATCAAGTTCACCGAGGAAGTCAGCGGCTATCTGGCCGGCTACGCCGCGGTGAAAGACGGCTACACCAAGCTGGGCTTCCTGGGCGGCATCGACGTGCCGGCCGTCATCCGCTACGGCTTTGGCTATGTGCAGGGCGCCGACGCGGCCGCCAAGGAACTGGGCGTTACCGTGGACATGAAGTACTGGTACTCCGGCGCCTTCTGGCCCACCGATGAGATCAAGGCCAAGATGGACAGCTGGTACGCCGACGGCACGCAGATCGTGTTCGCCTGCGGCGGCGGCATCCTGTACAGCTGCATCTCCGCCGCCGAAGAGGGCGACGGCAAGATCATCGGCGTGGACCTGGATCAGGGCTACATCTCCGAGCGCATCATCACCTCCGCTTACAAGAAGCTGACCGTCGCCACCAAGAACCTGCTGGACATGTATGTGGCCAACAACAACGCGTGGCCGGCCGAGATCGCGGGCGTCAACGTGCTGCAGGGCATCAAGGAAGGCGCCGTGGGCCTGCCCACCGAAGCCGCTTCCTGGCGCTTTAAGACCTTCACGGTGGATGAGTACACCAAGGTGTTTAACGCCATCAGCGACGGCACCATCGCCATCAGCAACGATATCGTTGCGCAGCCCGTCACCACCAACGTAACGGTGGACTACCAGAACTAACCTTTTCAGCGAGCCGGGCCGGGCTTACGCCCGACCCGGCTCGCCCGTTCATGAAGCGTGGGCGGATGGCGGTACGGCGCGCGCCGCCGGATCGGAAGGATTCGTCAGACGTCGCGCGGCCCGTCATGCTCTTCATGAGCTTCGAAAGGCTAGGTGGATGCTTAGCCTTTTTACTTTTCATACCGGGCTGAGATGTGGGCGCTGGCAGGCGGCAGGCCGCCAGCGCATAGATGTCAGTCCAGTATCGGATACGAAAGGATGAGGAATCAGCGCATGAACGATTACGTCATTGAGATGCTCAACATCACCAAAAAGTTTCCGGGCATCGTCGCCAACGACGATATCACCCTGCAGTTGCGAAAAGGGGAAATCCACGCGCTGCTTGGGGAGAACGGCGCGGGCAAAAGCACGCTGATGAGCGTCCTTTTCGGCCTCTACCAGCCCGAGAGCGGCACCATCAAGAAGGACGGCAAGGTCGTCAGGATCAGCAACCCCAACGACGCCAACCGCCTGCACATCGGCATGGTGCACCAGCACTTCAAGCTGGTGGAAGTGTTCACGGTGCTGGATAACATCATTCTGGGCGCGGAACAGACCTGCCGGGGCATCCTGCAAAAGCGGGACGCGCGCAAAAAGGTCCTGGAGCTTTGCGACCGCTACGGCCTGCAGGTGGACCCGGACGCGCTGATTGAGGACATCGGCGTGGGCATGCAGCAGCGCGTGGAAATCCTCAAGATGCTGTTCCGCGATAACGAAATCCTGATCTTCGACGAGCCGACCGCGGTGCTGACCCCGCAGGAGATCGACGAGCTGATGCAGAGCATGCGCAACTTCGCCCGCGAAGGCAAGAGCATCCTGTTTATTACCCATAAGCTCAACGAGATCATGGCGGTGGCGGACCGGGTCACGGTGCTGCGCAAGGGCAAGGGCATCGGCACGGTGGACGTGGCCGATACCACCGTAGACGAGCTGGCGGAGATGATGGTGGGGCGCAAGGTGAACTTCTCCATTGAAAAAAGCGCCCTGCACGCCGGCGAAGCGGTGCTGCGGGTGCAAAACCTGTTTGTGGCCGGTAAAAACAGCGGCAAGAACAAAGTCAACGACGTGAGCTTCAGCGTACGCCGCGGGGAGATCGTGGGCATCGCCGGCATCGACGGCAACGGCCAGACCGAGCTGGTGCATGCGCTCACCGGGCTGGAAGCCGCTACGCGGGGGCACATCTTCATCGGCGAGCGCGAGATTACCACCGCGACGGTGCGCGAGCGCAACAACATGGGCCTTTCGCACATTCCGGAGGATCGGCACAAGCACGGGCTGGTGCTGGATTATTCCCTCGCGGAAAACCTGGTGCTGAAAAGCTACTTCGACCCGGACTACCAGCGGGCGGGTTTCCTGCGCTTTGACGAAATCTACCGCCATGCCGATCAGCTGATCGACCGGTTCGACATCCGCTGCGGGCAGGGCGGCCTGACCCCAACCAAGAGCATGAGCGGCGGCAACCAGCAAAAGGCCATCGTCGCCCGCGAACTGGACCTCAAGCCCAGCCTGCTGATCGCCGTGCAGCCCACGCGCGGGCTGGACGTCGGGGCCATCGAATACATCCACCGGCAGATCCTGGCCGCCCGGGAGGCCGGATGCGCGGTGCTGCTGGTCTCCCTGGAGCTGGACGAAGTCATGAGCCTGAGCGATCACATTCTGGTGATCCACGACGGGGAACTGGTCGCCAACGTGGACGCGAAGTACGCGACCGCGCAGGAACTGGGCCTGTACATGTCCGGCGCCAGCAAACAAACGATGAACTCGGAATGCGAGGTGGAAGCATGATGAAGAAACCGCACCCCCGCTTCTCGCAGGGCATCACCAGCCTGATGGCCTCCCTGCTGTCCGTCGCGATCGGGCTGCTGGTCGGCCTGGCGCTTCTGTACGTGCTCAACGCAAGCCACGCCCTGACCGGGTTTGGCAAGATCCTGACCACGGGCCTGGCCACGTCCGAAAAGCTCGCCAAGGTGCTCTACCAGGCCTCTCCGCTGATGCTGTGCGGCCTGTCGGTGGCGTTTGCGTTCAAGACCGGCCTGTTTAACATCGGGGCGACCGGCCAATACACCATGGGCGCGTTCTGCGCCCTGTCCGCGGCCATCGCGCTGCAGCTGCCCTGGTATGTGGCGCTGCTCTTCGCCATGGTGGGCGGCGCGATTCTGGGCGCCATCCCCGGCATCTGCAAGGCGCTGTTCAACGTCAACGAGGTGATCACCTCCATCATGTTCAACTGGATCACCATGTACGCGGTGAACCTCTCCATCAACAACATGCCCATGATGCTCACCAACTACTGGGCCAAGAGCTCCATCAAGGATCGCACCGCGCCCCTGCTGGACGCCAACCCCGCGGCGGTGCTCCCCAAGGGCGGGCTGGATACGCTGATGAACAGCAACTACATCAACATCGGCATTTTCATCGCGGTGATCGCCGCGGTGATCATCTGGCTGGTGCTGCAAAAAACGGTGTTCGGCTACGAGCTTAAGGCCTGCGGCTACAACCGCCACGCCAGCCAGTACGCCGGCATCAACGCCAAGCGCAACATCATCCTTTCGATGGTGATCGCGGGCGCGCTTTCGGGCCTGGGCGGCGGGGTATACTACCTCAGCGGCACCGGCCAGTACACGCTCATCAAGGCGCTGCTGGGCATGGGTTTCAACGGCATCCCCGTGGCGCTGCTGGCGAGCTCCAACCCCATCGGCGTCATTTTAAGCTCGCTGTTCGTTTCCTACATTCAGGTGGGCGGCGACGCTTTGCAGCCGCACTTCATCAAGGAAAACATCGACATCATCATCGCCGCGATCATCTACCTGAGCGCTTTCGCCCTGCTGATGAAGGGCTGGATCGCCAAGCTGTTCCTGCGCAATTCCCTGGAGAACGCCAATGCGGAAATCGCGCTGGAAACCCGGCTGGAGGCCGGCAACGAGAACGCCGCCGTCAAGAAGGGGGAACAAGCATGATCTTTGCCGATATCTTGAGCGCCACCGTCCTGTTTGCGGTTCCCCTGCTGCTGGTCGCGCTGGGCGGCATGTTTTCCGAGCGCAGCGGCATTGTCAACATCGCGCTGGAAGGCATCATGATCGTGGGCGCGCTGTGCAGCTGCCTGTACCTGCGCTACACCGACGACGCGGGCTTCGGGGCGAACGCGCCGCAGCTGCACATGCTCATCGCCATCCTCATCGCGGGGGCGTCGGGCATCCTGTTCAGCATGCTGCTGGCGTTCGCCTCCATCAAGCTCAAGGCGGACCAAACCATCGGCGGCACGGCGCTGAACATGCTGGCGCCCGCGCTAGCGGTCGTGGTCACCTGGGCCGCGCAGGGCCAGGCGCAGACCACTATCCTGATCCCCAAATGGATCCGCATGACGCAGGAGAGCCTGGGCATGGCGCAGGGGACGGATTTCCTGTCCCGGCTGCTGTTCAAAAGCCTGTACCTGACCGCGCCGGTCGCGTTCCTGCTGCTGATCGCGGCTACGGTCTTCCTGTACAAGACCAAGACGGGCCTGCGGCTGCGGGCCTGCGGCGAGCACCCGCAGGCGGCGGACAGCGTGGGCATCAACGTGTACCGCATGCGCTACCTGGGCGTGGCGATCTCGGGTTTTCTGGGCGGCATCGGCGGGCTGGCCTTTACGGTCGCGGCCGGTTCGGGTTTTCAGAGCACCGTCGCCGGCTACGGCTTCCTGGCCCTGGCCGTGATGATCTTCGGCAACTGGAAGCCCCTCAACATCCTGGGCGCCAGCCTGTTCTTCGCCCTGTTCAAGATCATCGGCTCCTACGCGGGGTCGATCCCGTTCCTGCCGCAGTTTGATACGGTGAAGAGCGCGGAATACATCTACCTGATGCTTCCCTACATCGTCACGATGATCGTGCTGATCCTGACCAGCAAGAAGAGCCGCGCGCCCAAGGCGGAAGGCATCCCGTACGACAAGAGCAGCCGCTAGGCGATAAACACGCACGGGGGCCCGAACCGCGCCCGGCGCGCAATCCAGGCCATCCGTCGGGCAATCCATTCGGCCATCCGCTGCCCTGTGTTCCGGCATTCCGACCGCCCCGCCCGGTTGCGGGGCGGTTTTCCATTGGCGCGTCGGCGGGAGGTTGATCGGCGTCGCCCGATGGCGGCGCGCGGCATGGCCGTGTTCGCCGCCCGTTGCGCGACGCCCCGCCGAACGAAATCTCTCGCGCACGGTTGACAACCGCGGTAAATCAGATTATGATACTGGTGTTTCGAGTCGCTCAGGCGGCAAGGACTTACTGACCCACTCCCCACCGGGGAGCAACGGCCTTACGGACAGCCGGGTCAACTGCCGAGTGCGGATGCCATCCGCACGTTTGATTGCGCGCAAGCGCAACTTTTATGAGTTGGCTACTGAATAGCCAGTTGGTTACTTCATAACCAAGTGTACTTGGGTACACGCTTGTAAAACGGTCAAAAAGAGTAGTAAAAGTAAGTTCTTACTGTATAGACTCTGGATGGTCCACGGGTTGGGGCGGCACGGGCGGCGTATGGCCGTTTGCACCGCGTGCGAAGATGCCGCCGAAACCGCAGAATGTTTTGCAGGATGTGCCCCGGTCGCAGGGCGCATCTTTTTATTTTTGTATGGCAGCGGAGGGCGACCCCATGGGCGAGAAACTGAAACTGTACGGGTTTAACAATCTCACCAAATCCCTGAGCTTCAATATTTACGACATCTGCTACGCGAAAACCGCGCGCGAACAGCAGGACTATATCCAGTACATCAACGAGCAGTACAATTCCGCGCGTCTGACCGCGATCCTTGAAAAGCTGACCGAGATGATCGGCGCGGTGGTGCTCAACATCTCCCGGCAGGATTACGAGCCGCAGGGGGCGAGCGTCACCTGCCTGATCGCCGAGGAAACCATGATCGGCAAGCGCGCCGGGGCGACGATGGTCGGCAAGGGCGAGGGCGAGGCGGTGGTCGGCCATCTGGATAAAAGCCATGTGACCGTTCACACCTACCCGGAGTACCATCCGGAAACCTCCATCGCCACCTTCCGGGTGGATATCGACGTGGCGACCTGCGGGGAAATCACTCCGCTATCCACGCTGGATTTTCTGCTGGGGAGCTTTGATTCCGACATCATCACGCTGGATTACCGCGTGCGCGGCTTCACCCGGGACGTGCGGGGCCGCAAGCTGTTCATGGATCACAGCATCACTTCCATTCAGGATTACATCGACCGGAAAACCCTGCAAAAGTACGATGCGGTCGATATCAACGTCTATCAGGCCAACCTGTTTCACACCAAGATGCTCATCAAGGATATCGAGCTGCAAAACTACCTCTTCAACGCCGATGTGTACGAGATCAAGCCGCAGGTGCGCCTGAGCATCGCCAACGCCCTGCGCCGGGAAATGCTGGAGATTTTCAGCGGCATGAATATTTTTCAGGAGGACGCGCATTGATGGATCAGTCTAGGGCGCCGCTGTACGACGCTTTGGAGGCCATGCGAAACGAGCGGATCGTCCCTTTCGACGTGCCCGGCCACAAGCGCGGCCGGGGCAACAAACCGCTCAGCGAATTTCTGGGCGAGCGTTGCCTCAGCGTGGACGTGAACTCCATGAAGCCGCTGGATAACCTGTGCCATCCCGTGAGCGTGATTAAGGACGCCGAAGCGCTGGCCGCAGACGCCTTTGGCGCGGCGCACGCTTTTTTTATGGTGGGGGGCACCACCTCCGCCGTGCAGGCGATGATGCTTTCCACGCTTAAAAGCGGCGATAGGATCATCCTGCCGCGCAACGTGCACCAGAGCGTGATCAACGCCATGGTGCTGTGCGGCGCGATTCCCGCGTACGTGAACCCGGAGACCGACCGCAAGCTGGGCATCGCGCTGGGCATGTCCTTCGCCTCGGTGGAGCGCGCCGTCGCCGCCGCGCCGGACGCGAAGGCCATCTTGGTCAACAACCCCACCTACTACGGGGTCTGCTCCGACTTAAGACGCATCACCGAGCTGGCGCACAGCCGCGGCCTGCGCGTGCTGGCGGACGAAGCCCACGGCACGCACTTCTATTTCGGGCGCGCCATGCCGGTTTCCGCCATGGCGGCCGGCGCGGATATGGCGGCGGTCAGCCTGCACAAGTCGGGCGGCTCGCTCACGCAAAGTTCGCTGCTCCTGTGCGGCCCGCGCGTCAACGCGGACTATGTGCGCCAGGTGATCAACCTGACCCAGACCACCAGCGCCAGCTACCTGCTGCTCGCAAGCCTGGATATCTCCCGGCGCAACCTGGCGCTGGACGGCGCGGCGATCTTTGACAAGGTAACCCGCTTCGCCCGCTACGCCCGAGAGGAGATCAACGAGCTGGGCGATTACTACGCCTTTTCCAAGGAGCTGGTCAACGGCGACAGCATCTTCGCCTTCGACGAGACCAAGCTCTCCGTGAACACCATGGATTTGGGGCTGGCCGGCATCAAGGTGTACGATCTGCTGCGCGACAAGTACGATATTCAGGTCGAGTTCGGCGATCTGGGCAACATTCTGGCCTACGTGTCCGTGGGCGACAAGACCAAGCACATCGAGCGGCTGATCAGCGCGCTGTCCGACATCCGGCGGCTGTACAGACGCGAGCGCAAGGGCCTGTGGGAGACCGAATACATCGGCCCCGAGGTGGTGCTTTCCCCGCAGGCCGCCTTCTACGCAGGCAAGCGCAGCACCCCGCTGGAGGCTTGCGCAGGCGGGATCAGCGGCGAGTTTGTGATGAGCTACCCGCCCGGCATCCCCATCCTGGCGCCCGGCGAGCGCGTGACCCCGGAAATCGTGGCCTACATCCGCTACGCGCGGGACAAGGGCTGTACGCTTACCGGCCCCGAGGCCATGGATGTCTCCCGGCTCAACATCGTTACGGAGGTTCTCGGCAATGGATGATCTTTGGTATAGCGAGTATCACACCCCGGACGTGCGGTTTTCCATCCGGGTCAGCGCGCAGCTCCATCAGGAGGAAAGCGACTATCAGCGCATTTCCGTGTACGAGTCGCCGGAGTTCGGCCGCATCCTCACGCTGGACGGCGTGCTGATGCTCACCGAGCGGGACGAGTTCGTCTACCACGAGATGATCACCCACGTGCCAATGGCCGTAAACCCCGGCATCCGCCGGGTGCTGGTGATCGGCGCGGGCGACGGCGGCGTGGCGCGGGAACTGGCGAAATATCCGGGCATCGAGTCGGTGGACGTGGTGGAAATCGACCGCCGCGTGGTGGAGGTTTGCCGCGAGTACCTGCCCCAAACCGCCTGCGGGTTTGACGACCCGCGCGTGAACCTGCACTTCGCCGACGGGCTCAAGTTCATCCGGCATCCGAAGGAAACCTACGATCTGATCATCGTGGATTCCACCGACCCTTCCGGCCCGGGCGAGGTGCTGTTTACCAAGGAGTTTTACGGCGGCTGCTACGGCGCGCTGGCGGAGAACGGCATCCTCGTAAACCAGCACGAAAGCCCCTTTTATCAGGAGGACGCGGCGGCCATGCGCAGCTCCCACAAGCGCATCCTGAGCGTGTTCCCGGTCAGCCGCGTCTATCAGGCGCACATCCCGACCTACCCCTCCGGGCACTGGCTGTTCGGGTTCGCCTCCCGCGGGCTTCACCCCCTGCGCGATCTGCAAGCCGCGGACTGGAAGGCCCTGCGCATCCCCACCCGCTACTACAACACCAATTTGCACCGGGGCTCGTTCTGCCTGCCCAACTACGTGGAGGAGGCGCTTCGCCGGGATGAATAGCAACGTGCACACGTTCCTGGGGTGCGATTCCCCCTTCGGGCAGGCGGACATCGTGCTGTTCGGCGCGCCGTTTGACGGCACCACCTCCTTCCGGCCCGGCGCGCGCTTCGGCCCCGCGGCCATCCGCGGCGAATCCTTCGGCATTGAAACCTATTCGCCCTACTGCGACCGCGACCTGACTGAGCTGCGCGTGTGCGACGCGGGCGATCTGGAGCTGCCCTTCGGCAATCCCGGGCGCGCGGTCGACATGATCCGGGAACGGGCGGAAGAAATCTGGGCCGCAGGCAAGCGACCGCTGATGCTGGGGGGCGAGCATCTGGTAACGCTGGGCGCGCTCAGGGCGGCGCTCCCGCGCTACCCCGCGCTGCACATCCTGCACCTGGACGCGCATGCCGATCTGCGCGCCGATTATCTGGGCGAAACGCTCTCCCACGCCTGCGTCCTGCGCAGGGCGTGGGAACTGCTGGGCGACGGGCGCATTCACCAGTTTGGCATCCGTAGCGGGGAACGGGAGGAGTTCGTCTTTGCCGACCGGCACACCCGCATGCACCGTTTCACGCTGGACGGCTGGGCCGAAACCCTCGGCGCGCTGGAAGGCGCGCCCGTCTACCTGACGCTCGACCTGGATGTGCTGGACCCCTCCTGCCTGCCGGGCACCGGCACGCCGGAAGGCGGCGGGATCCCCTTTACGGAACTGCTGAACGCGCTGCTTTCCCTGCACAGGCTTAACCTGATCGGCGCGGACATCGTGGAACTCGCCCCGCACTACGACCCCAGCGGCATCTCCACAGCGGCCGCCTGCAAACTCACCCGTGAAATCCTCTTGCAAATGAAAGGAGCGTAACCCCTATGGGAAAATGCATGATTGTCGGCTGCGGCGGCGTAGCTTCCGTCGCCATCCATAAATGCTGCCAGAACAGCGAGGTTTTTGAGGAAATCCTGATTGCCAGCCGCACCAAAAGCAAGTGCGACGCGTTGAAAGAAAAACTCTCCGGCGGCAAGACCAAAATTCACACCGCGCAGGTCAACGCCGACAGCGTGGACGAACTGGTCGCCCTCATCCGGGATTTTCAGCCCGACGTGGTGTTGAACCTCGCCCTGCCCTATCAGGATCTGACCATCATGGAAGCGTGCCTGGCGACCAAAACCCACTATGTGGACACCGCCAACTACGAGCCCCCGGAAACGGCCAGGTTCGAGTACGGCTGGCAGTGGGCCTACCGGGAGCGCTTTAAGGAGGCGGGCCTCTGCGCGCTGCTGGGCAGCGGGTTTGACCCCGGCGTCACCGGCGTTTTCGCGGCATACGCGCAAAAGCACCAGTTCGACGAAATCCACTATCTGGACATTCTGGACGCCAACGGCGGCGACCACGGCTACCCCTTCGCCACCAACTTTAACCCGGAAATCAACATCCGCGAGGTGACGGCCAAGGGCAGCTACTGGGAGGACGGCCGCTGGGTGGAAACCGAGCCCATGGAAATCAAGCGGGAGTATGATTTCCGACAGATCGGCAAGAAGGATATGTACCTTCTGCACCACGAGGAGCTGGAAAGCCTCGCCCAGAACCTGAAAGGCATCCGGCGCATTCGGTTCTTCATGACCTTCGGGCAGAGCTACCTCACGCACCTCAAGTGCCTGCAGGATGTGGGCATGACCTCCATCGAGCCCATCGATTTTCAGGGGCGGAAGATCGTCCCGCTGCAGTTTCTGAAAGCCGTGCTGCCAGACCCGGCGTCGCTTGGCCCCCGCACGGTGGGCAAAACCAACATCGGCTGCATCTTCCAGGGCGTCAAGGACGGCAAGCCCAAGACTTACTATCTTTATAACGTGTGCGACCATCAGGAATGCTACCGCGAAGTGGGCAGCCAGGCCATCTCCTACACCACCGGCGTGCCCGCGATGATCGGCGCGATGCTGGTGATGAACGGCACGTGGAACAAACCCGGCGTGTGGAACATGGAGCAGTTCGACCCCGACCCGTTCATGGACGCGCTCAACCGCTGGGGGCTGCCATGGGTGGAGGACTTCAACCCCGTGCTGGTGGACTGATGGACGCGCTGGCAGAATCCCTGCGCGCGCTCCCCACCCCCTGCTACGTGGTGGACGAGGCGCGGCTGACCGATAACCTGGCCACTCTGAAAGCCGTCGCGGACGCGGCGGGCTGCAAGATACTGCTCGCACAGAAGGCGTTTTCGATGTTCGCGGTGTATCCGCTCATCGGCCGCTACCTCGCGGGCACGGCGGCCAGCGGGCTTTATGAGGCCCGGCTTGGGCGCGAGGAGATGGGCGGGGAAACGCACATCTTCTCCCCCGCCTTCCGCGACGCGGAGTTTGACGAGGTGCTGCGCCTGTGCGATCACATCGTGTTCAACTCCTTTTCGCAGTGGGAGCATTTCCGCGAGCGCGCGCTGGCCTCCGGCAGGAGCTTCGGCCTGCGGATCAACCCCGAGTGCTCCACGCAGGAGCACGTGCTGTACGATCCCTGCGCGCCGTTTTCCCGGCTGGGCGTCCCGCGCGCGCAGTTCCGCCCCGGGCTGCTGGACGGCCTGGACGGCCTGCATTTCCACACCCTGTGCGAGCAGGGCAGCGACGCGCTCCTTCGGACGCTGGACGCGGTGGAGGCTTCTTTCGGCGAATTCATCCCCCGCATGAAGTGGGTTAACTTCGGCGGCGGCCACCACATCACCAAGCCGGGGTACAATACCGATGCGCTGGTGGCGCGCATCCGAGAGTTCCGCAAGCGTTACGGCGTGGAAGTCTATCTGGAGCCGGGCGAAGCCGTGGCGCTCAACGCCGGCTATCTGGCAACGCGCGTGGTCGACCTCGTTGAAAACGGCATGTCCATCGCCATTCTGGACGCCTCCGCCGCGTGCCACATGCCCGATGTGCTGGAGATGCCCTACCGCCCGCCCCTGCGCGGCGGCGCGCTGCCCGGCGTAAAGCCGTATCCGTACCGGCTGGCGGGCCCCACCTGCCTGGCCGGGGACATCATCGGCGACTATTCGTTCGACCAGCCTCTGCAACCGGGCGACCTGCTCGTGTTTGAGGATATGGCCCTCTATACCATGGTGAAGAACAACACCTTCAACGGCATGCCCCTGCCCGCCATCGTGCTGCGAAAGGCGGACGGAACCCTGCAAACGGTGCGCGCCTTCGGTTACGAGGATTTCCGCGGCAGGCTTTCGTAAGGGCCGGGCGAACGGCGGGCGTAGCGTTTGCGCCTGCCGCCGCCGATTTCTCGCCCTTTCGGGTTTCACACGACCGCGGGGCGCGCCGTGGCTTTGTGAAGCCGAGACGTGGCTTCGCAATGTCGCGCCGTGATTTTTCGATGCCGCGTCGTTACCGGCGGTCGGTTCCAGCGGCGGTCGGCGCGGGCTTCCTACAGCGCCCGCGAGGGGGAAGCGATTCCGTGCTCTCCGGCCGAGGCAGGGCTCCGCGTCACACAACCTTCACGGGTGGCGCCTGGTGTCACAGCCTGCCAAACGCCGCATGGGCATAGGGTGACCCTGCGTCCGTCCGTTCCGAGGCAGGCACGGTATGCCGGACCCGGCCCGACCGATGCCCGCGCGACGCACGCGCGGGCATTTTTCGTTGGCCTGCGCTGGCAACGATGTACTTTTACATCCGAATTATGTTACAATAGGCGCGTTCGACAGTTCCCCCCGATACGGCGGCGCGGGATGCATGTTGCCGGTTTGGGCGTTTGAACCGGACCACCGATCGCGCTCGCCGGACGATGCTTTGCCACCGTTTCAGGCCGCGCCCGATGATTTTTAAAAACCCGGCGCGCGGCGGCACCGTTCATACCCAAGCCGTTTTTTTCGGCAACTGCCGGCAACGCGGGAGATCCATCCATCAACCTTGCAGCGGAGGGAACGCGCATGAATTCGCCACATGAACCGGCCGCACGCGACGCCCGAAAAACAAGGCTGTTTTGGCTGGCCCTGCTCGAACTGCTGCTGATGGGCGCGGCGGTCTGGCTGGATGTGCTCGTCCCCTCGCTGGTGATCATCTTGATCGGCGTCCTGTTATCACTGCTTCGCCGGGAGCGCCTTGCACCGGACGGGCCTGTGTTTCGCCGCCCCGGCAAGGGCAGGCTCATCCTGACGCTGCTGGGCTGGGCCGTTGTGTGGACGGCGGTGGAGTACGCGCTGATCCTGCCGCTGCAAAACCATCTACTGGCTGAAACGCGCCATGTGGACGCCTTTGCGCAGGTGCGCGGGAACCTCCCCGCGCTGCTCCTGCTCCTGCTGCTCAGCTGGACGCTGGCCGCGGTCGCGGAGGAGTTCGCTTTCCGCGGGTTGATGCGGCGGCGGATCATCAGCCTGTTTGATAACCCCGCCATAGGCGTTGTGGTCGCGGTGGTGGCCACCTCCGCGCTGTTTGGCCTGCTGCACGCCGAACAGGGACCGGTGGGCGTTGCGGTAACCGCGATCGACGGCGTGTTTTTCAGCTGGATCCGCCGCCGGTATCAAAGCGTCTGGGCGTCGGTGCTGGTGCACGGATTCCTCAACACCATCGGGCTGGTCGCGTTCTATTTCGCCGGCCCGCTGTACGGCTTGTGGTAAAGCGGTGCCTGACGCGCCCGTTTGGTTCTGAAAAGGAGTGCCCCCGATGAACGAACCTATCCTCACCACGGAGCGGCTGATGCTGCGCCCCCTGACCCCCGAGGATACCGACGCGGTTTTCTCCTGGTGCGCAAACCCGCAGGTCAACCGCTTCATGGTCTATCCCCTGTACCGCGACCGGGAGGCGGTCGCGCGCTGGCTGGAACAGCTCGCCGGGCAGCCCGGCCTGGTGTTTGGCATCGCGCTCGCGGAAACGGGGCTGTTAATCGGCAGCGGCGGCATCACGCGCAGGGAGGACGGCGCGTGGGATTTCGGCTACAACCTGCTGCCCGCGTACTGGGGCCGCGGCTATGCCACCGAGGCCATGCGCCGCGTGATCGAATATGTGCGCAACGAGTTGGGCGGCCGGCACTTTGCGGCGCACCACGCGGTCGCCAACCCCGCCTCCGGCCGGGTGCTGGTCAAATGCGGCCTGAAGCCCGTCGGCACCGGCACCTACAGCAAGCTGGACGGCAGCGAAACCTTCCCGTCCATTGACTATGAAATGAGGTTGCCCTGAAACGCCGACCCCAAGCCGGCGACCCGGGCAGGAACGGAGCGACAGGATGACACCCGATGCGCTGTGGCAACGGTATGTTGCGGAGAATCCCCAATTTGCCCACCACCCCTATCAGGCGTGGCCGTACGGCAGCAACGAGCCCGACGCCCTGCTTGAGCTGACCCTGCGCGGCGTGAAAACCGCCACCGCCTCCGCCGTGCCGGTCTACGAACACAGCGGCGAAGCCATCCCCAAAGCGGGCGATTTCAGCGTGCTGCTGAGCAGCTGCGGAGAAGCCAGGTGCATCATCCGCACCACGCGCGTCACCGTGGTGCCGTTTGCGCAGGTAAGTGAGAAGCAGGCTTTTCTGGAAGGCGAGGGCGACCGCAGCCTCGCCTACTGGCGGGAAGCGCACAGGCGCTTTTTCACCGCGGAAATGGAATCGATCCGGTCCGTGTTCACCGAAACCATGCCGGTCGTCTGCGAGGAATTCGTGGTTGTGTACCGCGCGTAAGCGCATTTCGCCGTTCGCGTCGCCCGGGAAAGGGCCGTCAACCGCCGATCCCCGGCGCATGGCGGCCGGTTCCTGCGCGATCGGTTCTCGGGTTCCGTTCCCCGCCGCCCGCCGGATTTTCAGTTCCGGCGATCGGCCCCTTGGTAGCCGCCGGGGAGGAATACCCGCCTGAGCGGTTTGTTTGCCGAAGCATCCTTTCCCCCTGCCCCGGGGCTGATACCCGTGGCGACCGATATGCCGCATTACGTTTCCCTTCAGGAACGCATCCGGGCTCACGAGCGACGCGCTTCCGGGACGAGCGGCGGAAGCGGAGGCGCAGCGACGCTGCGCCGAGCTTCCGCAACGATGCCGCAGAAAAAAACGCCGCTAGAGGAATGCTTCATGGTTTGAAATCGGATACATCCCGCGGCGCGGGCTTTCAGCCCATTTACGTCCGTTATGACAAGCAGCCGCGCCTTCTCGGCCGGACGGTATACTCCGCGGCAACTCTTGCGCGCGCCGGCATGGTATGCTGACGCTGTTCCGCTAGGGAAGCCCCGGCAGCGCCGGCCGCCGGGGAGGAACGCGACAGGCGGGAGTCGCCGTCCGGCGTTCGCGGCGCATGCGTCGCGCGCAACCGTCCGGGCGCACGTCGCCTGCTTGCGCAGCCCCAAACCGCAACGGCGGTCTCCGGGGTCCCAGTCCCCTGCCGATGCCGCGGATGCCGGCAATCCGAAAGGAGCTGATGGTCGTGAACGATTTGGGCGAATACTACCTGCGGCTGGCGGCCGCCTACGTGCGCGGCGCGGCGCTGCTCAACCGGGCCGGCGGATGCGAAGGGGACGGCTCTTCCCCCGCTCAGGCCGAACAGCCGCTGACGATACCCGCCCACCTGCTGGAAACGCCGTTGGACGAACTGCCCGCGCACGACTGCCGTGCCTTGCTCACCCTCGGCCGGGCAGCGGGTCTTCGGCTGCATCCCTTCAAGAAAAGCCACGGCGATCTGCCCCGGGTGCGCGCGGTGCTTGGCTTCCTGCACGGTGTAAGCTTCGACACGCTGCTGGATGTGGGCAGCGGCCGGGGCGCGTTCCTGTGGCCGCTGCTGGCCGATTTTCCCAAGGCGCGCGTTACCAGTCTGGATATTCTGGCCCCGCGGATCGCGTGCCTGACCGCCGTGCGTGCGGGCGGCGTGGAAAGCCTTCAGCCGATCCGGGCGGATATCCGTTACTTTCTAGCCCAGCCCGGCTGCTTTGACGTGGTAACGCTGCTGGAAGTGCTGGAGCACATCCCCGATGTCGCCGTCGCGCTGTCGGCGGCGGCGCGGCTCGCGCGCCGGTATGTGGTGGTGTCCGTCCCGTCCCGCCCCGACGAAAACCCGGAGCATCTGCACCTGCTGACAAGGGAACGGCTGACGGCGCTGTTTGAAACCGCGGGGCCTTTCCGCCTCCGGTTTGACGCCGTACGCGATCACCTGCTGCTGATCGCGACCCGGGAAGGATGATGCCCATGTGCGCCACGCCGCTGGTTAAATACCCGCGCACGCCCCATCTGGAGGGTTCGCGCCTCCAGCCCGGGGATGAGGATTTATCGCAGGTTCCGTTCGCCGCCATCGCGGGGCGGACGATCGTCGTGGAAGAAAAGTGCGACGGCGCCAACGCCGCCGTGTCGTTTGACGCGCAAGGCGGGTTGCGGTTGCAAAGCCGCGGGCATTACCTGACCGGCGGGTACCGCGAGCGCCACTACGGTCTGCTCAAGCGGTGGGCGACGGTTCATCAGGCCGCGCTGCGTAAGGCGCTGGGCGCGCGGTACGTGATGTACGGCGAATGGCTCTACGCCAAGCATACCGTGTACTACAACGCGCTTCCCCATTATTTTCTGGAGTTCGATGTGCTGGATCGGGAACGCAATGTGTTTCTGGATACCTCCGCGCGCCGGGCGCTGCTGGGCGGGCTCCCCATCGTATCGGCGCCCGTTCTTGCGCGCGCGTCGTTTGCGACGCTGCCGGCGCTTACCTCCCTGCTGGGCGTTTCCGGGCTGATTCAGGGGGACCCGCTGGCGGATCTCCGCGCGTACTGCCAAGGCGCGGGCGAGGACGCGGACCTGCGCTGCGCGCAGACCGACGCCACGCGGCTGATGGAGGGGCTCTACCTGAAAGCGGAAGCAAACGGCGTCGTCACGGCGCGCATGAAGTTTGTGCGCGCCAGTTACCTGCAAGGCGTCGCGGCCCACGAAACCGGGTGGCATCAGCGGCCGGTGATCCCCAACCGGCTGCTTTACCCGGTGGAGGCTCTCTTTGAGACCGCTCTGCCGCCCGTAACCGGAGCCCTCCGATGACCCGCGCGTGGGAGGCTGTGCTGGCCCTTGCGCCGGCACCGGGCGCGCGGCCGGATTGGGAAACCGTGCTCGCAAGCCCGTTGCGGCCTGTTCTGCGGCCGATGGCCGACACGCCGCAAAACCCCCGCTGGCATGGCGAAGGCGATGTGCTGGCCCATACCCGGCTGGTGTGCGAACGGCTGGCGGAACTGCCGGCATGGCGGCGGTTGCCGGAAACGCAGCGTCAGGAGCTGTTTCTCGCCGCGCTGTTGCACGATCTGGGAAAAACCGTGACCACCCGTTGGGAGGACGGCGCCTGGACTTCGCCCCGGCATGCCGTCCGCGGCGCGGGCATGGTCCGGCAGTTGCTCTGGACAGACTTTGAGCTGTGCGGAACCCCGGACAAACAGGCGTTTCGGGAAACCGTCTGTTCGCTGGTGCGGCACCACATGATCCCGGCCCGCGCCGCCTCCCTGACGGACCCAACGCGCAAGGCGATCGCCGTCGCCGCGGAAGGTCGGCTGATCCCGCATTTCACAAACCGTCTGTTGACCATGCTCGCGCAGGCCGATGCGCTCGGCCGGATCGCCTCGGATACGGAAGCCGTGCTGGAGCGGGTTGCCTTCTACGGCGAGTTCGCGCTGGAAGCCGGCTGTCTGGACGGCCCGTATCCGTTCGTGTCGCCGGCCGCCCGCTACGCCTATCTCACTGGGAAAAGCGCGTGGCCGGGGTACGAGCCGTATGATGAAACCTGGGGTGAGGTGGTGCTGCTATCCGGGTTGCCGGGCGTCGGCAAGGATACCTACCGCGCAGGCAGCCTCGCCCAGCTCCCCATGGTATCGCTGGATGCCCTGCGCCGGTCGATGGGCGTCGATCCGCTCCGGCCTCAGGGCGCGGTGGCGGCCGCCGCCCGGGAAGCGGCAAGGGAGCATCTGCGCAGGCGAGAGGCGTTCGTCTGGAACGCGACCGATACCACGCCGCTGATCCGGCAGAAGCAAACCAGCCTGTTCGCCCGGTACGGGGCGTCCACGCGGATCGTGTACCTGGAAACGGGCTGGGCTGCGCTGCTTGGCCGCAACGCCGCCCGGCGCGAATCCGTGCCGGAAGGGGTGATCCGCCACCTGCTGGCCGATCTGATTCCGCCGATGGATCACGAAGCGCAGGCCGTGGTATGGCTTTGCGTATAACCCCGTTCGGATGCGGGCGCAACGGTCCGTTGCCGGGCGGCAGGCGTCGGTTGCGGTTCCTTCGCTTTCGGGGGCCTCAAGCGTCGGTTGCGGTGCATCCTCATTTCCAGCCATCGCGGGCGGTCGCGGTGTCGTCAGGTGTTTTCATTTCCCCATTGACAGGCTGCCGCCCGCCCTTCTCAGCGCGCGCCTTGCCTTGGACGGGGCTTGCCTTCGCGGCGACGCCGGAAGGCCGATGCGCCGTCCCTGCCCTGACGACCGAGGGAAACCCGTCCTATTGACACGGGTTGCGCCTTTGTTTACAATGATGAATCAGGATTGCGTGTTGTCCGCGACAAACAGCGCCCTGTGCCTCCGGTGCGATCCCGCGGCGACCGACGCCGCGGGGTTCTCCCTGCCGGTGCGCCCGCCCCGCGGATGGCGCAACGCAGGGTCAAGCGCCGGTCACGGGCCGAAGGCCGGCCACGGCAAGCCCGGCAGCGAGCCTCCCGCGACTGCGGCCGCGCCAGGCAGCCGCCGTTCCCAAGCCCCCCCCGCACACACCGGGTCAGGGTGCGCGGTCTTCCCGGCGGCGTCAATCCAATTGAACAGGAGTGTTGTCCGATGGCCTATCATGTTCCCACCCTTTCCATCGTATTCATGGCGGTTGCCGCGCTGGCCGGAATCGCGATTCCGCTGGCGCTCTTTCTGGTGTTGCGCAGGCGGTACGGCGCGGATATCAAGCCCTTTTTCGTCGGCAGTCTGGTGTTCATCGTGTTCGCGCTGGTGCTGGAAGGCGCGATCAACTACGGTATCCTCCACTCCGCCGCCGGCACGGCCATCATGGGCAACCGCTGGCTGTACGGCCTGTTTGGCGGCCTGATGGCCGGCCTGTTTGAGGAAACCGGCCGCTTTGCCGCGTTTCAGACTCTGCTGCGCAAACAGCGGGGCAACGATCATAACGCGCTGATGTACGGCGCGGGTCACGGCGGGTTTGAGGCGCTCTACATCCTGATTCTGGGGATGGCCTCCAACCTTTCCGTCGCGCTGTTGGTCAACTCCGGCAACATCGAACCCTTGACCGCCAACGCGACCACCGATGCCGCACGGCAGGCGCTGGAAGCTTCGTTGGCCACGCTGGCCGGCGCCTCGCCCGCGCTCTTCCTGATGAGCATCGTGGAACGGCTGGCGGCGGTTACGCTGCACCTGTCTCTGTCCACGCTGGTATGGTTCGCGGCGAAAAGAGGCGGCCGGCAGCTGTGGCTTTATCCGCTGGCGATCCTTTTGCACACGCTGGTCAATGCGGTCGCCGTGATCATGGCCGGCTATGTTTCCAACGTCTGGTTTGTGATGGCCGCCATTTACCTGATGTGCGGCGCATGCGCGGTGCTGGCGGTTACCGTGTACCGCAGGCATACCGCGCAGCAGCCGAACCTTCCCGCCGTGGAAGCGGCGGTTCAGTAACAGGCGGGTCGTCGCCCCCCATCGGTTCGTTGGGCGCTTGCGTCCGGCAGGCGGCTTACGGCACGGCAAACCGATGCAAGCCTCCGGCTTGCCCGGCGGCTCGTCCCAGCCGCCTCAGACCCCTTCCGGGGCAGGCGGCGCACCGGCCGGGCATACAAGCCCGTCAACCGTTGCGGGAAGGTACCGCACGCTCCACCCGCGGCGGGCACGCCGCTTCCGCCCCGAATGATCGGCGCGCCGGAACCGTTCCTGCCGGCCCGGGAAACGCGCGCGTGTCGCCCGGGCCGGCTTGTTTTTCACCGGGATCGGCGCGAACCGAAAAACGAGCGCGGGCGGCGGCTCGGGCGGAGGCGCCTTCTCCCCTTATCAGATGCCGCCCTGGAACCCGCGCGCCTTACTCAGCCTTGTGCCTGCCGGGCAAGCCGTCCGCTTATCCCCATCTTCCGCGATGGTATCTCCGGCTTGGATCCGACAGCCGAAAAGAAGATTTCCCCGCCGGTCGCTCGCTTCTCAGCCGCGTGGAGGCAGGAGGCTTTTAGCGAGTTTTCGTTTGATATTCCGTGAAAAGCATAGTATAATCGGTTATCATCTAGTCTGGATGTGATTGGATTGACGCGGCACTCTCCCGTTGGCCGGCAGCGGTTCCGGCGTTCCGTCCATGACCCCTCAGCCGTTCGTCTGTCTGCGTTTGAGGGATGGGCATGAATTTGCTGCTGAATATTCTGCTGATCGCCTCCTGCTTTTTGCTGGCGGCGCTGGCGTTGCGCACCGGGGCCAGCCTGCAGCTGACCGGGATCCCGGCGCTGTTTGCGATCATCATGTTCTACTGGGTATGGGTGATCGGCGATCTGATCGAGGTCAACTCCCCCGATTTTCAGTGGATGCTCGCGGGCAGGAACATTCAGCAGCTGGGCGTCTTCTTTACGCCGCTTTGCACCCTGTATTTCAGCATCGCCTATACGTCCAACGCCCGGTTGAAGCCGTTCGCGTGCTTCTTTACCGTGGTGGAGATTCTTTCCGTCCTCCTGATTTTTACCGATCCCCTGCATCACCTCATGCGCGCAAGCGTGGCGGTGGCGTCCGACGCGGTGTTCGGGCGATCGGTCACGGTGGAGTCAACCAAGCTTGGTTCTGCGCTGGTCGCGCTCAACTTCTGCATTCCGCTGCTCTCCGTCGCCAACCTGATCCTGTTCACGCGCAGGGTCTCCGTCAAGCTCAAGCGGCCGCTCTGGCTGATTATCGTAAGCATGCTGGCAACCTTTCTGCTGGCGCTGCTGCAATCCTCCGTGCTCAGCCCCTGCGGCGTCAACATCCCGATACCGGTGCTCAACCTGCCGTGCCTCGCGCTGTTTGCCTACGCGGTGCTGCGCGGCGGCTTTATCGGCGTGACGCCGACGGCCTTCAACAAGGTGTTTGAGGTCATTGATCAGGGCATCATCATCGTGGACAGGGCCGGGGCCGTGCTGGAGTTCAACAGGCGGGCTGCCGAGCTGATGGAGGATATCGCCGCGCCAAGCCGGATTGAAACCGGCTCGGATTTCATGGCGCTGATCCGGCAGCGGCGGGAAATCCCGGCGAGCGTCTTTTCGGCCGACAGCCTGCCGGCGGAATTGCAGGACGCCCAGCGAAACCGCACCGTCGCGCTGGCGTGCCACGCGCTGACCTCGCCCAAGGGCAAGCTGGCAGGGTATGTGATCGTCCTGACCGATATCACGCTTCTCAAAGTGCGCGCGGAGATCGATTCCCTGACGGGCAGCTACAACCGGGAAGGGCTGTCCAACGCATTTTCCGGCTTGCAGAAGGTTTCGATGGGCATCCCCAGCATTTCCGCCATGATTATCGATCTGGACGATTTCAAGCACATCAACGACACGTACGGGCATCTCGGCGGTGATGTGATCCTTCGGGATTTTGTGCGGATCGCGCAGTCGCTGCTTTCGGAGAAGCACTTTCTGGGGCGGCTTGGCGGCGACGAGTTCGTCGCGGTTCTGCCGGCGGGGCTGGACGAGGCCACCCGCCTGGCCGAACAGCTTCGCCTGCGGGTGGCCGAGCGTACGGTGCCGTACCTCAACCACAGCATCCGCTATACGATCAGCGTGGGCATCGCGTCCTGCCGGTTTGAGGAATGCTCGCTTTCCGATTTGCTCCACCTGGCCGACGAGGCGCTCTACAAAGCCAAGCATCAGGGCAAGAACATGATTTTTGCGCAACCGGACCCGGCCTGAGAGGCCGTGCCGTTCCTCCCGCGCTGCTCCGGACGGGGCAACGCCCGCGGGTCACCGGTCACGCGCGGCGGCGCGCCCCGCCGCGGAGGCGTCTCCCGCGATACCGACGGTTTGCGGGCGAATTCCGAGGCACGGCGCGCCGATCAGCGGCCTTTCCGGAGCCAAGAACCGCAGCGTCCCCGGGCCCGCGCGGCCGGCGGGGGCGCGTTTTGTGCATACGCCCGCGCAGCCGGCGGGGGCGTTTTTGTATGTGTTTCCGTCCGGCGGTTCTCAGCGATGCGCCGGATGTTCCCGTATTCGTCACAATTTGTTTACATTCCGTGCAACAATCGGTCACTTTTCATCGTCATAATACAAGAGAGGTGATCCTATGGCTAGAATCTTGATCTATGGAACAGACGAAAGCGTGTCCCGCAAGCTTGCCCTCGCGCTGCGCAGGGAAGGGTATGCCGTGGAGTGCCGCGACGTTCCGCAAGCATTGCCGGCCCCCATCGCCGAACCGACCCTCGTCGTTTTGGACGCGCGGCTGAAGTGGTCCGTGTGCCGCCCCCTGTTTCACGAAATCCAGACCGCCGGCTATCCGGTGCTGTTCCTCACCGCCGATCAGGAGATGATGTCGCACCTGCGCGCCCTCTACCGCGGGCCGTCGGATGTATTGATGCTGCCTCTCTCCCCGAAGGTCGCGCTCGTCAAGGCGCAGATGCTTCTGCGGCACATGGAGCCCATGCGGGAACTGACCGTCGTGGAATCCGAGCGCGTGGCCGTGCTGGACGGTGAGCGTGTGGAGCTTACCGCGCAGGAATTTGCGCTGCTTCTGGCCCTGATGGAGAACCCGGACATGCCCATCAGCCGCGAGCAGCTGCTGCGCAAGGCCTGGGGATACCAGAGCATCGGAGAAACGCGCACCGTGGACGTGCATGTGCAGCGCCTGCGCAAGAAGCTGGGCGTGGAGCGGATCGAAACCGTCTATAAATGCGGGTATCGCCTGAAAATGGCCTGACCAACCGCCCGGTACGGCGGCGATAAGCGCCTTCCGACATACGGTGGGCCGTGAGCTGTTCGCGTGTTTTTATGGCGGACAGCCGACACGGCATCTTTGAAGCCTCCCGCTGCGTCAGGCGGGAGGCTTTTTCAACAGCAAATCGGAAGGCATCGGCAGGTCAGCAGTTTCCCCACGTCTCCTTGAAACGGAACAGGGCTGCCCGCGTTTCAGGCGGGCAGCCCTGTCTGTGGTTTAAGCGGTCAAGCGCGCGGCTCATCTCAGGCCTGTTGCGCGCCCGCGAGGTCCTGTTTGGAAGCCACCAGATCGAACTCGTCCAGCACGGCCTGTTCAGGCGCTTTGGTGCACAGGCTGACCACGACGTTGAGCACAATGGCGAACAGGAAAGCCGGCAGCAGCTCGTAGATCCCCCATACGCCGCCCATGGGCTTGAGGAGGAACTTCCACACGAACACCATGCCCGCGCCGCCGATCATGCCGCACAGCGCCCCCCACTGGTTGCTGCGCCGCCAGAACAGCGCCAGCAGCACAACCGGGCCAAACGCCGCGCCAAAGCCCGCCCAGGCGAAGGAAACGATGCGGAACACCGAACTGTCCGGGTTTACGGCAATGAAAACCGCGATCACCGAAATGACCAGCACCGTCAACCGGGCCGCCAGCATGCTGGCACGGGTCGAGAGTTGGATGCCCAACGTGCTTTCCATCAGGTTGCGCGATACCGAGGAGGCCGCCGCCAGCAGCTGCGAGTCGGCCGTGGACATGGTGCTGGCCAGGATGCCCGCCAGCACGACGCCGGCCAGCAGCGCGAAAAAGAAGCCGTAGGTGCTCAGCAGCTCGGCGATTTTGATCAGGATGGTCTCGCTGGCATTCCCCTGCAGGAGGTTCAGCTTGCCCGCGCCGGTCATGCCGTAGCCGATCACGCCGATCAGCGTGGCCACCGCCAGCGAGATAACCACCCATACCGTGGCGACCCGCCGCGACAGCGTCAGCTTCCGCTCCTGCTCAATCGCCATGAAGCGCAGGAGGATGTGCGGCATGCCGAAGTAGCCCAGGCCCCACGCCAGCGTGGATACGATGGTCAGGAAGCCGTAGCCGCCGACCGCCCCGGTGTTGACGTTGTTGGCGGCCACCAGACTCAGGTAGCCCGGCAGCGCGCGCGCATTGTCGATCACAGCCTGCACGCCGCCCGCGGATACGGTGCCGAATACGAGCACCACCAGTAGCGCCGCCGTCATCACGATGGACTGCACCAGGTCGGTCGTGCTCGCGGCCAGGAAGCCGCCAAGCATCGTATAGGCCACGATGACGACGGCGCTCACGATCATGGCGATCAGGTAATCCGCGCCGAACAGGCTGCTGAACAGCTTGCCGCAGGCGGCGAAACCCGAGGCCGTGTAGGGAATGAAGAAGATAACGATGATCAGCGCGGCAATGCTCAGCAGCGCTTTGTTTCTGGCGTGATACCGGTTGGAGAAGAAGTCCGGCAGGGTGATGGCGTTCCCGCACGCCTGCGTGTAACGCCGGATGCGCCTGGCTACGAACAGCCAGTTGAGATAGGTGCCGATCGCCAGGCCGATCGCCGTCCAGCTGGCTTCCGCCATGCCGGTGAGGTAGGCGACGCCGGGCAGACCCATGAGCAGCCAGCTGCTCATGTCCGAGGCTTCGGCGCTCATGGCCGTCACCAGCGGGCCCAGGCGGCGGCCGCCCAGGTAGAAGTCGTCCGAAGTTTTATTTTGCTTGGTTTTCCAGAACCCAATGAGAATCATGCCTGCCAGATACACCAGAATGGCCGTCAACATACCGATGGTTGCCGATGACATGGCTCCATCTCCCGTTCCTATGGCATTTTCCGCGCGGATGATACCGCAAGATCATCCCGATCATACCACACCTGCGGCGCGGATGGAACAGCCGTACCGCCTCGGTTTGCGCCGCGCCCAAGGGCCGCGGTGGCCCAAGCCCGCGAAAAAGTCCGTCCAGACAAGGCGAAGCCCGCGGTTCCCGTTGGCTTTCCGGCGTTTGTTTTCTTTTTGTTTTTCGAAGCTCCTGTTGGGTAGCAGGCGGCGTGGTAGCCCCCCCGGTCGTTCTCCGTCCCGCGTAACGGGAAAAGCGGAGGGTGAGCCCGCGACGCTCCCCTCCGCCCCGAGCCCGGCGCCGCGCGTGCTTTCCGGCGCGGCGCGGCTCAGATCAGCGTATAGCCGCCGTCCACCACCAGATCGGCGCCCGTCGCGTACTGGGACGCGTCGCTGATAAAGTACACATACGCGCCGATCAGGTCCTCCGGGAATCCCAGGCGGCTGCCCTCGGGCATTTTGCTCAGCCACACGGGCAGCATGTCCTTCATGCCGGCGATCAGGTCGGTTTGCATGTAGCCGGGGCTGATGCAGTTGACCCGGATCCGGTGGGGCGCGAGCTCCACCGCCATCGACTTGGTCAGGTGGATCACGCCGGCCTTGCTGGCGTTGTAGTTGGCGATGGTCTGCGGAACGTTGACGATGTGCCCGCTCATCGACGCTGTGGAAACGATCGAGCCGCCATGCCCCTGTTTGACCATCTGCCGCGCGGCCGCCTGCGCCGTGAGGAACACGCCGGTAAGGTTAACGTCGATCACGGACTCAAACGCCTTCTGGTCGATCTCCAGCATGGGGATGCCGGTGAAGATGCCGGCGTTGTTGATGGCGAAATCCAGCCCGCCGAAGTCCGCCGCGAACATCTCGACCATCCGCTGCGCGCTTTCGGCCCTGGTTACATCGCAGGCGTAGGCGCGCACCTTCGCGCCGGTTTCCGCGGCGATGCGCTCCGCGGTAGCCTTGGCTTTTTCCATGTTGATATCCGCAATCCCGACTTCGGCGCCCAACCCGGCGAACGCCCTGGCCAGGCACTCGCCGATCCCCTGCGCGCCGCCCGTGATAAAGCCCTTTTTCCCCTCGATGCTAAACAGTCGCCTGACATCCATTGTCCTCGCTCCTTTTCGGTTTTTTCCCAAAGCTGTCAAAGTGGATAAACTTGCCCGCAAACAGGGAGGCCAGCAGGATCACGCCCAGCACGAAATTGGTCCATGCCGAGGACACGCCCTGCATGTTGATCCCCGTTGTGATCATGGTGATCAGGAAGGAAACCAGCGCCAGCCCGTGGGCCTTGAAGCGCCCGAAGATCACGCTGGAAAACACGGCGATGGTCATGGCGTTGAACAGCCACCCGTCCCCCATGTTGATGGTGGCGCTGGTGAGCTTGCCAAACTGCAGGATGCCCACCACGCCGGAGATCGCCCCGGAGATCAGGAACGCCAGAAATGTGTACAGCCGGGTCGGCGTGCCGTTGAGCGCCGTGGCGACGATGTTGGCGCCCGTAAACTGGATTTTGCGCCCGAAAGGGGTTTTCTGCATGACAAAGCCGATCACGCCTAGCATCGCGGCGCTGATCCACACCAGGTTGGAAACGCCCAGAAAGGCGCTTTGCACCATGCCCTTGATGAGGTTGCTGACCCGGTAGCTGTTGCCCGCGGTGATCCATTGCCGCGCGCCCACCAGCACGAACTGCATGCCCAGCGTGACGATGAAGGACGAGATGCCCATCCTGGAAACCAGCAGCCCGTTGATCGCGCCGATGGCGACGGCCATGCCGATGGCCAGGAGCATCGCCGGGATCGGGTCAAAATCCAGCGTGCGCAGGAAAAACCCGCACATCAGCGCGGAAAAGCCGGCCGTGTGCCCCACGCACAGGTCGAACCCGCCCGCCGAGATCACCACGCCCATGCCCGCCGCCAGCACCGCGGCCACGCAGGCGCTCAGCACCATGCTGTAGAGGTTGTCCCACGTGGCGTAGGAAGGTTTCAGAAGGCCGAACACCAGCAGGCAAAGGAGCATCAGCAGCACGAAGGAAACCGTCTGCGCCGTGGGGAGGAATCTGCGAATCGCTTTCATCGGTCGTCCCTCCTCATATCTTGACCTGCCGGATGGTCCGGCGGGTTTTAAAACAGCTCAGGCCGACCGCGAAAATCAGGATCAGCCCCTGCATCAGCGGGGTGAAATAGTATTGCAGGGACAGAAGCGTCATAAAGTTGCTCACGCAGATCATGAACAGCGCGCCCACCAGGGTGCCGCCGATATTCACGCGGCCGGGCTTGAACATGGTGGAGCCCATGTAGCAGGCCGAGAGCGCCGGCAGCATGTAGCTCTGGCCCGCGCCCACGATGGAGCCGCCGTAACGGATCGGCTCGGTGGCGGAGGCCAGCCCGAACAGCGCGCCGGCGATCAGGAAGGCGAAGATCTTGATCCGCACGCTTTTAATGCCCGCTTCGGTGGCGGCGTTCATGTTTTCGCCCACGATGCGCACGTCAAACCCGAAGCGCGTCTTTTGCACCACGAACAGTGCCAGCGCGAACAGAGCGATCAGCGCCCAGCCCAGGGCGTAAAAGCCGCCGGGTTCCAGCCTGCCGATGGAGAGCACCGCGTCGTTTTCCATCCAGATGGTGATGCCCTCGTTGAACGAGCGCTCGATGCCCAGGCCCATAAACATCACCGCGATGGATACGATGAACGCCGAAAACCCAAACCGCGTGACCATCCAGCTGGTCACAAGGCCGATGGCCGCGCCGATCGCCATCACGAGCAGCAGCGCAGGCAGGTAGCCAAGCCCCGCGTTCACCAGCATGGTAAATGTGGCGCTCATCATGCCCAGCGTGCCCGCGAAGGAGATGTCGCTTTCGCCCGCGATCATCACAAAGCTCAGGCCCAGCGACAGGAAGCCCAGCACGCTCGCCTGCAGGAAGATGGTCTTGATGTTTTCGCCCGACAGCAGCCGGGCTTCGGGCCGCGCGATCTGCAAGCCCAGGATCATCAGCGTAAGCACCACGGGCATGGCGACCTTTTCCGCCAGCGCGGAAAACCGTTTGCTACGCACTCGCGCCACCTCCCATGATGTAGCCCAGCAGCCGCGCCTTGGTCACCGAGTCCGGGCTGGCCTCAAACACGATCCGGCCCTTGTATAATACCATGATCCGGTCGCTCACGCCCAGCGCCTCCTCAATGTCGCCGGTCGCCAGCAGCACCGCGCCGCCCCGCTTGACCACGCGGCCCATCAGCTCGTAAATGGCCGCCTTGGCCTGAATATCCACGCCGGCGGTCACCTCGTCCATCAGGTAAAGGGGGTAGTCGCGCGTGAGCCATTTGCCGATGACCACCTTTTGCTGGTTGCCGCCGGAAAGCCCCGTCATGCGGTAATCGATGTCGTGCGGACGAACATCCAGCAGGGTTACCAGTTTCTCGGCCTCCCGGTTTTCCACGCCGCGGTTGAGCACCGGGCCCCGGCTGGCCTTTTTCATCTCCACGGAGGTCAGGTTTTCCTTGACGCTCCAGTCCCCCAGCATCCCCTGGAGGGCCCGGTCCTCGGGCACCATGGCAAAGCCGTTGCGGATCGCCCGCCCGATGCCGTAGCCGCCGCGCACCGGCGTTCCGCGCAGGCGCACGGTGCCGCCGTCCGCCTTGCGGCTGCCAAAGAGGCAGTCCAGGATTTCCGTCTTGCCCGCGCCCACCGCGCCCACCAGTGAAACGATCTCCCCGCTGCGCACGGTCAGGTCGATCCCGCGCAGGCGGCCGCGCAGGGTGAGCCCCTCGATGGAAAGCAGCGTTTCCCCGACAGGCGCGTCGGCCTTGGGGAAGAACGTATCCATCTTCTTGCCCAGCATCGCCTGCACCAGCTCCGCCTCGGAAAACGCCTCCGTATCCCGGCTGATCACATGCAGCCCGTCGCGGAACACGCAGATGCGGTCCGAGATGGCATAGATTTCATCCAGCCGGTGGGAGATATAGATCAGCGTCGTGCCCTGCTCCTTGAGCCGGCGGATCAGGCCGAAGAGCTTCTGCGTTTCTTCCATCCCCAGGCGCGCGGTGGGCTCGTCCAGCACCAGCAGCCTTGGCCGGTGGATCAGCGCGCGCGCCAGAATGACAAACTGCTGCTCGCTCACCGACAGCGAGCGCACGGGGAGATCCAGCTCCAGCGGAAAATCGATGCGCCGGAGCACCTCCCGCACGGTCTTGGCGCCCTGTTTCCAGCGCAGCACGCCGCCGGAAACGGGCGGGTTGGCCAGCAGGATATTTTCCAGCACCGTCATGCTGCCCACGATGTTGAGCACCTGATGCACCACCTGGATGCCCATCCGCTGCAGCTGCATGGGCGAAAGCCCGGTGATATCCTCCTCCTCAAAATAAACGTGCCCCTCGTCGGGCTGGTAAATGCCCGCAAGGGTTTTCATCAGGGTGGATTTGCCCGCGCCGTTGGACCCCACCACGGCGTTGACCTTGCCGCGGATTACGGACAGGTCTACGCCGCGCAGCGCGTGCGTCGCGCCGAAGGATTTGTGGATGCCCTCCATCCGGAGGATCGCCTGTTCGCTCATGGTTTCACCCCTGCATGCCGCAAGGCCGCGTCGAACGGTGCGCGCGGCCCGGGCCGGAAATAGCCCGCGGGCGCGGGGACGGGCCTCACCCCGTCCCCGCGCGGCAGGCGAAGGGAGCGCCGCCGGTTATTTCAGGTACTCTTCCAGCGGGCCCAGGACGGGCTGTAGCACCTCGCTCCAGTGCTCCGCGGGGGTCTGGATCTTCACGGTCTTGATGCCGCCGGTTACGTAATCGTCGTTGCTCACAAAGTAGGAGGTGCCGATCTGCGCAAAGGGCACGGCGCCCCCCTGCAGGGTGGTGATCACGGAGTTGGCGGCCATCGTGCCCAGCTCGTAGGAGTTTTGGCCCATAAAGCCCCAGTGGCCGGCCGTGTCCTCCAGCATGGCGCTGATGACGTCGTCGCCCGTATCGGCGGAGATGATGGTCACGTCTTCCACCTTGTTCATCTCCAGCAGCGCGTTGTACACGCCCACCGCCGGCATGTTCCAGGTGACCAGCACGGCCTTGATGTCCGGGTCGGCGGTCAGCGCGGCCTTGGTGACGTCGTAGCCCTGCGTTACGGGGTCGGAGGCCGCGACTTCGCGCGTCTCGCCCACCTTGCTGATCTTGCTGAAGGAGGACAGCACGCTCTCGGCCGCCTCGCCGCGGTCCAGTAGCGTCGCCCAGCCGGAGGTATCCAGCAGGATGTACTTGCCGGCGCCCTGCATCATGTTGGCCGCGTAGATGCCCATCTGCACGCCGCCGCTCCAGTTGTCGCACATGATGCCGGTGATAGCACCGTCCAGGAACATATCCACGCCGATCACGGGGATGCCGGCATCCCTGGCCTTGAGCGAAGCCTCGTTGAAGGCGCCGCCCTCGCCGCCGGAAACGATGATGAAGTCAACCTTCTTGGTAATGAAGTTTTCCACCGCGGCCACCTGCTGCGCGGTGTCGCCGCCGCCGTCCTGGTGCTCCACGGTGAAGCCCAGCGGCTCCAGCGTATCCTTGATCGCCTGCACGCAGTTCTTGTTCCAGGCATTGCCCATGTGCTGCGTCGCAACGCCCACGACTTTGCCGGCGCCGTCGACCGCATCGGCCGTCGCGCCCGCGCACAGCGTCATCAGCAGGACCACCGTCAGAAGGAAGGGTAGCACTCTTTTCATGGGAAATCCTCCTTTATTGATTTACCAAAACACAAATCCTGTGTTTGATTCGTCTTTGCGCGCGGTCGGGTTACCGGCCCGGCCGCGCGGGAACCCCGGCTAACGCCCGGGGCGCAACGGGAAGGAAGATCACAGGCGCAGGCCCGCCAGCGCCTCGCCCAGATCCGCCTGCATTTCCGCGGCCAGGCGGAACACGGGCAGCATGTTTTCGTAGGCGGCTGCGGCCGCCGGGTTCGGCGTCACTCTGCCTTCGGGCTTGTGGACGCGCCGCACCTCCCGCAAACTCCCCCACAGGCCCACGCCCACCGCCGCGCACGCCATCGCGCCGAGGCTTCCGGCATCCTGCCCCACGTTGGTCTGCAGGATGTTCATGCGGTAGGCGTCCGCAAAAATCTGGCGCCACACGCGGCTTTTTCCGCCGCCGCCCACCAGCAGCATATCCTGCCCGACGGGGGTGATGGAGCGCATCACATCCAGCGACAGCCGCAGGTTCAGCGCCACGCCTTCCAGCGTCGCGCGCAGCACATCCTCCCGGGTGTGCTTCAGTTGCAGGCCCAGAAACGCGCCCCGGATCTCCGGGGATTTTTCGGTGGCGCTGCCGCCGGCCATGCTGGGGTTGAACAGCAGTCGGTTCGCGCCGACCGGCGCGTTCGCCGCCAGCTCGGTGATCAGGTCGTACACGTCCCTGCCTTCCCGCCCGGCCCGTTCGCTCAGGTCCTGGCAAAGCGTGTTTTTAACCCAGCGCAGGCTGTTGCCCGCGGAAAAAATGCAGGTGGCACTGGCAAACATCCCCGGAATGCAGTGCGAAAACACATAGCTGCGCCGCGCCGGGTTGACGATGGGCTCGTGGGAGGCCACGGCGATCCACGCCGAGGTGCCCAGCGACGTGTAGGCGTCGCCATCCTCAACGCAGGCCGCGCCCAGCGCCATGCAGGCGTTGTCCACGCCGCCGGCCGCCACGGGCAGCCCTTCCGTAAGGCCCAGCGCCCGGGCGGCTTGCGCCGTCAGGCGGCCGACAATCTCGCTGGAAGTCAGCAGTCGGGGGAGTTTGGCCGGATCGATGCCCGCGGCCCGCACATAGTCCGCGCGGTAGGCCATCGCCCGAAGGTCATAGCAGCCGCTGCCGGACGCGTAGGAGTGATCGGTCGCCATCACGCCGGTCAGCTTCCAGTTGACATAATCCTTGGTGCCCAGGAAACAGGCGGTTTGGCGATACAGCTCGGGCTTGCGCTCCCTGAGCCACATCATCTTGAACAGCGCATACTGCGGCGCGGGAAAGCCGTTGCCGGTCACGGTATACCACTGAGGCTCGTCGATCTCCGCAAAAAAGCGCTTCGCCTGCGCGCCGGCGCGGCTGTCCGTCCAGATAGGCGTCTGGGGCGTCAGCAGGGCGCCGTCCGCCGCCAGGGACGCGGCGGCCAGGCTGTGCCCGGAAACGGCCATGCCGGCTATGGCAGCCGGCGGCACATCCGACGCGTCCATGAGGTTGCGCGTAGCCTGAACCACGCTGCCCCACCAGTCCTCGGGGCGCTGCTCGTGGAAGCCTTCCGGCGTAAACAGCGTATCGACGGATACGAACGCGCTGGCGACGGACGTTCCGCGCTCGTCAAAGACCGAGGCTTTCGTGCCGCCCGTGCCGATATCGCAGGCGATGATGTAGCGCATGGGTGATCTCCTCTCAGTACCGGTCGGTTCCCGACGTTTCCAGTCGGAAGGGATCGTCGCGCCCCAGGCGCTTGTCCACTTCCTTCATGATGGTCATGATGCTGCGAAGCCCGATGCCAAAGCGCGAGCAGCCCGCATCGATCATGGAAAGCATCGCGTCCAGCGTTCGCACGCCGCCCGCCGCCTTGATGCGGGCGCTGTCGCCGATCGCGTCGCGGATCAGGCGGATGCTTTCGACCGTGGTGGGCTTGTCCGCCCAGCCGGTGCCGGTTTTCACAAACTGCACGCCCGCCTTGACGGCCAGTTCGGCGCCGCGGCGAATCTCGTCGTCCGTCAGGTAGGCGATCTCCAGAATGCACTTGGTGGGCTTGCCCTCGGCCGCGTCCACCACCGCGCGCACATCCCGGTACACCTCGTCGTACAGGCCGCTCTTGAGCGCGCCTACGTTGATCACCATGTCCAGCTCGTCTGCGCCGACGGCGAGCATTTCCCGCGCGCAGGCCACCTTCACGGCGGTGGTATCCGCCCCCGAGGGGAAGCCCACGGTGCCGCCCACGCGGATATCCGGCTCGTCGCGGAGCAGCTGGACCAGACGCCCGGTAAAGCAGGGCATCACAAATGCGCAGATGAAGCGGTAATGTTTGGCGGCCTGGACGATCCAGTTCATCTCCGTGAGCGTCACATCGGTCCGCACCCCGCTGATGTCGACCATGCGCGCGATCCGGTTGAGCAGTTCCTGTTCCATATGCATCGTCCTTTCTGTTCGACGAATACATAATAACATCACTATCTTATAATGTCAACAGGATTTTTCCATTCGATGAAATGCTCTCCACATCTTTTGAAAGAAAGCCTGATGGCAAGCAGCGGGGCGTATAAAAGATAGTGATCTTTTATACGCCCCGCTGCTGCGACCCGTCTCCCACGCCGCCCTATGCCTGAGCATTCCCTCGCACCTTACTTCTGCGGCCGCTGGTATCTGCCGTTCATAAACACTTCAAATTCGTAACGCCCGCCCACCAGGCTCACGTGGTCCACGTCCACGGGCGCGCCGTTTTGGAAGCATACGCGCGAAAGGTAGACCAGCGCCGTGCCCACGGGCACTCCAAGCATCTGGGCTTCCTCGAAGCTCGCGTTTCTCGCGGTGATGCGGTCCTGCGCGGCGTCGATCGCCAGGCCGTAAAAATCCCGCAGAAAATCATACAACCGCGTAAACTGGTTGCTGTGGCTTTCAATGCCCGGCACCAGAGAGGCTTTCAGGTAATTTTTCATGATGGCGATGGGCACGTCGTCCGCGGTCTGGATGCGCTGCACGCGCACCACCTCCGTGCCTTCCTCCACCCCCAGGTCGGAGGCCAGCCGCCCGTGCGCCTGCACGCGGTCGATGTACATATCCCGGGTGACCACCCTGTAGCCGCGCCGTTCCAGCGTTTCGGACGTGGAGGTGACCACGTTGAGGTTCTGGCTGGTGCGGTAATCCAGCACCTCGGTGCCCCGGCCCTGGCGCGTTTCCAGGAAGCCCTCGCGGCAGAGGATTTCCACCGCCTTGCGAACCGTGGTGCGACTGACGGAGAACATTTTCTCCAGCTCGCTCTCCGTAGGCAGCAGCGAGCCGATGGCATACCCGCCCTCCAGAATCTGCTTCTTGAGCACGTTGTAAACGCGCATATAGGCTTGTATTTTCGCCAAGACGGATCGCTCCCCTTATCGCATCGTTGCGTATTTGTCATTATATTATTATATATCGCTCTTCTTTGTCAAGCGCCGGTTACGGTCGTCCCCGCAGGTCATTCCGTTCTTCGGTTGGCCGTCCGCCCGATTGATCGTGATTTTTTGCGGGGTTTAGGCCGCGGGCTTCCGTCGGCGCGCCGAAGATCATCCTGTTTTTACGCATCACGCGTTCACCCCAGCCCGCGCGAGGTCGGGAGGGCTCGCCGGGGCAACCTTTCCGTTCCGGTGGATGCTCGCTTGCAAAATCGCTCCGCCGTACTATAATACCAGATAGTTCCCGTCGCCACACCTCATCCGCGGGCGCGCGCTCCGCGCGGCCGCGCAACACCGGGAAGGGGCCGATTGATGAACACCTTCCGCCTGCGAAAGAACCAATGGTGTACCGCCGTCATCCTACTGTGCTGGTTTTGGATGAACCTCTGGGTGGCGCTGCGCTACGAGCCGTGGCGCGACGTCGCGCAAAGCTGGATGATCGCGCGCAAGCTTTCTTTGCCGGAGCTGTTTGCGCAGCTCAAGTACGAAGGGCACCCTTGCCTGTGGTTTCTGCTGCTGATGCCCCTGGCCAAACTGGGGTTGCCCTACGCCTCCGTCATCGTGCTGTCGTTTGGGCTGACGCTGCTGGGGCTTTGGCTGTTCCTCAGGCGCGCGCCGTTTTCCTGGCCGGTGAAGCTGGCCGTCGTGTTCAGCGCCGCCGGCATGTACTACCTGCCGGTGGTGGCACGCAGCTACGCGCTGGTGCCGGCGCTCCTGATGCTGATCTACGCGGGGTACCCCCTCCGTTACAGCCGACCCCTGCCCTACGCGGCGCTGCTGTTCCTGCTTTGTCAGGTGCACGTGATCCTCTGCGGGCTGGTAGGCATGCTGATGCTGCAATGGGCGCTGGGCGCGCCGCGCGCCGCGCGCCGCGGGGAATCCGGCCCCGCCCGGCTGGCAGCCGCGCTGCTGATCATGCTGGCGGGCGTCGCCTTTTTCGGCTGGCAGCTGGAAGGCGCCGTGGACGCCAATCAGGCGGTCGCAATCCGGGATTGGACCGATCTTGCCTACATGCGGCGCGAGCTGTGTACCGCGCTGGGCAGGGGCGGCTGGTACCTGACCACCATCCAGCTCTACGAGCAGGGCAACACCGCCTGGCTGTTCCTGCTTTTGCCGACGGCCGTCGCGGCGGCGGCGCTGGCCGTCGTCTGGCTGCTGCGGGCGCCGCGCAGCGCCTGCCTGATGCTCGCCGCGTTCGCTTGGCAGACGGGCGTTCATACGCTGGTCTACAGCGCCCATATGCAGCATATGGTCACCTTCCTGTGGGCGGCTGTTTTCTGTGTAATGCTGGCAAAGGACGAACTCGCCCTCCCGCCGGGCGGCGAAACCCGCCCCGCGGACAGGCGGCTGGCCCGCGCGCTGGCGGCCGTGACGGCCGCGCTTTGCCTGCTCACCTTTGCACGCGCGTATCCGGCCATGCGGGACGAATGCTCCGACAGCGGCGTGACCAGCGATTCCGCCGCCGTGGCCGAGTACCTGCAAACCGAACTGCCGAAAACCGCGGTTGTGCTGATCGACAACGAGGACACGGCGCCCGCGGTGGCGGCCTACCTGCCCGACGGCGTGCTGTACAACCCCTTCCGGCACAACGGGCATCTGTTCTCCCTGCATGAGGAAACCCCGGGCGGCTGGTGCGCGACCGGAGATCTGGATGCGGAGATTGCGCTCCTGCGCGCCGGTGGGCGCTCCGGCCCCTTCTACCTGCTGGTGGACTGGCGGACTGAGGCGGAAGCGCTGGCCATGGGCGACCGCAGCGCCGTCAAGCTGGAACTGATCGCCCGCTTTTCACATGACAGCGCCTTTGAGCGCTTCCTGCTCTACCGCGTAACGGAGCCCTCCTGATGCCGGCGCGTTTGGGCAGGCCGGGAAAATGCTTTGGCCGTTCCCGTTGAAATGGAATTGTTTTTCAGGCCCGATATTGTTATAATAAGGTATCGGTGATCGCAGCGTCGCTGAAAACCTGTGAATCGAGGGTTTCCTTTATCGCTCCTCTCCGGGTGGCCAAGTCGGGTTCCCCGAGGTGCGCGTCCGGTTCTCTCGCAGGTGCAACCGGCCATCGGATCCTGCGGCGGGGGCAAACCGCGCTTGCGGGGACAACAGCGAGGTATGCAGATGAAGCGAAAGTTCAGGGCCTTCCTGCAAGGCGTACTCTGTATATTGTTTGTGGTGCTGGCCGTTTCCGTGGCGTCGGGGGCCGAAACGGCGCCCTGGCCGGACAGCCTGCCGCAGTTTCTGGATCAGTACGGCACCGTCGTGTTGCTGCTGGACCCCGGTACCGGGCAGATACTGGACGCCAACCAGGCCGCGGCGCTGTTTTACGGGTATTCCCAGGAGCAGCTGCGCGCCATGAATATCATGCAGATCAACACCCTGGGAACCGACGAAGTGATCGGCAGGCTGGACGATGCCAGGACGTACCAGCAGAACAATTTCATCTTCCGGCACCGTCTGGCCGGCGGCGAACTGCGCACCGTGGAGGTACGCTCCTATCCGGTGGCGTATCAGGGGCGGGACGCGCTGCTGTCCACCGTGGTCGATGTTACCGCGCGGGAGATGCTCAGCACGTCCCAGTGGATTGCCTCCCTGCTGGGCGGCGTTTTAAGCCTTGTGCTGGTGATCGTGCTGGTTATGACGGCGCGCAGCAGGCGCAGGCTGCGGCGGGTTATCGACGAGGCCGCCCAAACCAACCGGCAGCTGCAGACCTTCATCAACGCGCCGGGCGATCTGGTCTACCTCAAGGACGAGCGCCTCCGGTACATGTACGTCAGCGAAACCTGCGCCACGTTTTACAACCGCACCCCCCAGGAAATGGTCGGCCTCGAGGATACCGACCTGTCGGTTCCCGCCTTCGCCGCACTGCGGCGGCAGACCGATCTGGAAGCGCTGGAAAAGGGCGGCGTCGTGCATAACCAGACCATCTGGGAAGGCCGCGTCTACCAGACCACCAAGTTTCCGGTGCCCGTGGGCGACGGGCGGATGGGCGTGGGCGCGTATATCCGCGAGATTACCGGCGAGTACAAGGCCGAGCGGCAGCGCCGGCAGGTGACGCAAAGGCTTACCGTGATGGCGGATATGCTGTCCAAGCGTTTCCCGTCCCAGCATGAACAGCTATCCTACCTGCTGGAAGAAATGCTCAAGCTGACCGAGAGCCGCTACGGGTTTGTGTACCTGTACAACGAGAAAACCGAGGAGTTCATCCTGAACACCTGGAGCCGCGAGGTAATGGAAGCCTGCCGGCTCCAGCCTTCGTCGACGTCGTCGCCCTGCCCGCTGCACACTGCCGGCGCGTGGGCGGAATCCGTTCGGCAGCGAAAGCCCATCGTGATCAATGATTTCGACCTGCCCAGCCCGCTGAAGCGCGGCTACCCGGAGGGGCACGTAACGATTACGCGGCTGCTGACCATGCCGGTCACGGTGGATAACGCCATCGTCGCCGTAGTGGGGCTGGCCAACAAGCAAGAGCCTTACGACGATAACGACGTGTACGAGCTGACCCTGATGACCACCGGCATCTGGAACGATCTGCAACGGCAGGACGCTGAGGCGAAGCTTGCCATTGAGCGCTCGCGCTACCGGCAGACGCTCATTTCCATCGGCGACGCCGTCATGGTCATCGGGCCGGACCGGCAGGTGGAGATGCTCAACATGGTCGCCGAGAAGCTGACCGGCTGGAGCGCGGCGGATGCGATCGGCAGGCAGTACACGGAGATTTTCACCACCAGGCGGGAAAACACGGATACCCCCGCCACGGACCCTGTGGCGCTAACCTTCGCCACAGGCGAAATCCAGAGCCTGAGCAACCACACCCAACTCCTGTCCAAAACCGGCGCGCGTTACTACATCGAGGATTGCGTCGCCCCCATCCGCAACGGGGAAGGCGCCATGGAAGGCGCCGTGCTGGTGTTCCGCGATGTGAGCAACCAGAAGTTGCAGCTCCAGCAGATCGAGTACCTGAGCTTCCACGACGCGCTGACCGGGCTTTTCAACCGCCGCTTCTTCAACGAGGAGCTCAAGCGGCTGGATACGCCCCGCAACTGGCCTCTCACCATCGTGATGGGCGACGTGAACGGGCTGAAGCTGACCAACGACGTGTTCGGCCACGCCGCCGGCGACCGGCTGCTGGAACGGGTATCCAAGGCGTTCCAGCGGTGCTGCCGCGCGGACGACATCATCGCGCGCTGGGGCGGCGACGAGTTTGTGATCCTGCTGCCGCACACCGGCTCGGAGGACGCCGGCCGCGTGATCGGGCGGATCGAGCGGGAGGTCGCCAAGGAGAAGGCGGAGGCCTTCCAGGGCAGCATCGCTCTGGGACAGGCCAGCAAAACCGGCCCTGATCCGGAAATCGCCAAGGTGCTTACCCTCGCGGAAGAGGCGATGTACGGCGTCAAGCTGATGAGCCGCGATAAATATCAGAAAAAGGCGCTTCAGGAGATCATCGGCACGGTGTTCCACAACAGCGCCTGGGAGCATGAGCATTCCAAGGCCGTTTCCCGCCTCTCGGAGCGGCTGGGACAGGCGCTGGGCCTCCCGGAGGAGGATATCAAGCGGCTTCGGGACGCCGGCTACTACCACGATATCGGCAAGGTGATCATGGCGCCGCAGCTGCTGGACGACAGCCGCACCCTGACCGACGCCGAGTGGAAGGAGTTCCGGCTGCATCCCACTGTCGGATATCGAATCCTCAACTGTTTTGACCAGACGGTCAACCTGGCGGAAATCGTTCTGGCGCACCATGAGCGCTGGGACGGCGGCGGTTACCCCAAGGGGCTCCGGGGAGAAGAAATCCCCCTGCTGGCGCGCGTGGTCGCCGTGGCGGAGCACTACGACCGCATCATCCGCCGCAGGCAGGAAAACGGCCCCGTGACCATCCTGGAGGCGTTGCGGGAGCTGGACATCGGCAAGGGGAGCTTTCTGGAGCCCCGCCTGGTGGATGCCTTCACCCTTATGCTGTCCGGGACCCCCGGGGAAGGCTGAGCGCCGCCCGCCCACCCGCGCGGGGTTTTCCCCGGCGGTTTCAGGTCCGTACAATTCCCTTATTGACAGCCGAATGCCGCCAACATATAATGAACCAAAGCATGGCTTATCCAAAACGGAAAAACGGATAGCGCCGGGAGGTAGGGAACCGCATGAAGTCGATTATCCTGTACTATTCCTACAATGGGCACACCAAGAAATGGGCGGAAAAACTGGCGCGCAGTCATCAGGGCGCGGAGCTGGTTGAGGTGCAAACGAAAAAACGCTTGGGCAAATTTCTGACATACCTGGTGGAATGCCCCCGCGCCATGATGCGCCGCAGCGCGGCCATCAAGCCGGTAACGCAGGATCTGGCCGGGTACGATCTGATCACGCTGGCCGCCCCCGTCTGGGCGAGCTATCCCGCGCCGGCATTCAACGCGATGGTGCAACTGCTGCCCAAGGGGAAGAACGTGCAGGTGATCATGGTTTCCGCCGGCGGGCCGGGCGCGACCAAAAAGAGTGAGAAGAACACCAAAAACCTGATTCGGCACCGCGGTTGCCGGGTAGTATCCTACAAGGATGTCAAGCAACCCATGTAATGGCGCAAACTCAGGGAGGTCGGCATTCGCCCCCTCCCTTTCGTTTTGGCGGCCAACCCGGCGCTTTTACCGGAACACGCGCGCCGAAGATGAACACAGGAGGCATTTATGGCTGAAATCTATCTTGCCGGGGGCTGTTTTTGGGGCATGGAAAAGTACCTTGCCTCCGTCCGCGGCGTACAGGCAACCGAAGTCGGCTACGCCAACGGCAAAACAGAAAACCCTTCCTACGAGGACGTATGCCGCCGCGATACGGGGCACGCCGAAACCGTGCGCGTCGCCTATGACCCGGCGGTCGTCCCGCTCCCTTTCCTGCTGGCTCTGTACTTTGACGCGGTCGATCCCGTATCGGTCAACAGGCAGGGCGGCGATCACGGAACACAGTACCGCACCGGCATCTATTATACCGACCCCGCCGACCGGCCCGTGATTGAGCAGGCCCTTTCCGACCTGCAAACCCGCTGCCGCGAGCCTGTCGCCATCGAGCTCAAACCGCTGGAGAACTTTTTCGCCGCCGAAGCCTACCACCAGCGCTATCTGGAGAAAAACCCCGGCGGATACTGTCACATCGGCCCGGAGAGGTTCGAGCGCGCCGCGCAGGCCGTGGTCAACCCTGCCTCGTATGCCGCGCCGGACCCGGCCGCGCTCCGCGAACGTCTCACGCCGCTGCAGTACGAGGTTACCCAGCACAGCGCCACGGAGCTCCCTTTCCAGAATGAATTCCACAACGCGTTTCAACCGGGCATCTATGTGGACGTGACCACCGGCGAGCCTCTGTTTTCCTCCGCCGACAAATTTGAGTCCGGCTGCGGCTGGCCCAGCTTTGCCAAGCCGATCGACCCCGCCGTGCTTCGGGAAAAGCCCGACGCGACGTTAAGCCGGATGCGCACGGAGGTTCGCAGCCGCGTGGGCGACGCCCATCTGGGCCATGTGTTCACCGACGGGCCCAAAGACCGGGGCGGGCTTCGCTACTGCATCAACAGCGCGTCCCTGCGCTTCATCCCCCGGGAAATGATGGGGCGCGAAGGATACGGCGCGCTGACCGGACTGGTGGACGCGGAAGGCGGCGGGAAGGCGTGACCGGCATCGGCCCGGAGGCGCGGCGACCTGCGGTTTGCCGTTTCTGAGATTGCCGGAACCCCGGCGCGGCATCGCCGGAACCCCGGCGCACATCATGCGGCAACGCCCGCCTCTTTCCGGGGGCGGGCGTTGCCGTGTCGGACCGGCGTAAGGGAGAGCGTGCGTACCCGGGTCGCTTTGCGCTGGGTCGGGCGTACGCAACGCAGGAGGGAGGATCCCCGCGGTTCCCGCACAGGCGCTACCTCCGGCCCGGCAGGGTCGCGGTTTTCCGCCCGAGGCGGGCGGAGTCGCGCGGCATGTGTTTCGCGTCCCCCGCACGCGGCGCTTCCGAGCGCAGGATGCGCCGCAGAAATCCCTGCATTTCGGCGGTTTCCGCCTCGGCCAGCGGCATGCGCTCCAGAATGCGCCCGGGGATGTCTTTTGCGCGTTCCACCAGCGCGATGCCCGCTTCCGTGAGGGTCAGCATCCGGTTGCGTCCGTCCGCGCCGGTCCTCTCCCGGGTGACCAGCCCGCGCTGTTCCAGCTTCTGGAGAAGCGGCGTCAGGGTTCCGCTGTCCAGGTACAGGAATTGCCCGAGCGCCTTGACGTTCAGGTCGCGGTTTTCCCGCAGGGTCAGCATCGCCAGATATTGGGTGTAGGTAAGCCCCAGCGCGTCCAAAAACGGTTTATGCCATTTCATGACTTCGCGTGAGGCGGCGTACAGCGGAAAGCCGGGCTGGTTTTCCAGTCTGCGCCGATCCGTCGGGTTCATGGGCCGCCTTCTTTCGGGAGCGTCGGGTTTCATGGGTCCGCCACACACCGGCCCGGAGGGGAGCCCGGCTGCCCGGTTCCCCCTCTCGCGTCCGGTGGTCTGATTTACAACAGCGCTTCGATTTCGCCGGTCAGGCTTTCGGGCGCGTCCATGGGCGCGAACCGCTTGACGACCCGTCCGTCCCGGTCGATCAGGAATTTCGTGAAATTCCATTTGATGGCGTCGCCCAGCAGCCCGCCCTTTTCCGATTTGAGAAAGGCGTACAGCGGGGATTCCGCCGCGCCGTTGACGTCGATTTTCGCAAAGCGCGGGAACGTCGTGCCGTAGTTGAGGGTGCAGAACTGTTGGATTTCCTCGATGGAGCCAGGCGCCTGGTTGGCAAACTGGTTGCAGGGGAAATCCAGAATTTCAAACCCGCGGTCGCGGTAGGCGTCGTAGAGCTTTTGCAGGCCCGTGTACTGCGGCGTAAAGCCGCAGCCCGTGGCGGTGTTCACAATCAGCAACACCTTGCCCCTGTAGGTTTCCAGCGAAACGGGGTTATCCTCGCGGTCGCGCACCGTCAGTTCGTAAAGATTCATGGTACAGCCTCCAATCCATAGGGTGTATGGGAAGCATACCCAGCCAACTCCCAAAGCGAATCCCTTTTCTGAAAATCGGCGGAATCCCGCGCCGCAAAGGGACGCCGGCGCGGCCGCCTTTCCGCGAAACGCCGCTGCACGCAGGGCCGCCGCCCGCCGCACGCCGCAGGAACGCGAACGATCTGCAAGCGATTCTTGTTCATAATGATGTAAGCCTTCGGCTTTCATCGCAGGCTGTCCAAGAACCCATGCAACAGGCAGTGCCGCTCGCCTCATCGCCCTTCGGGCGGTTCGCTCGCTTTGGCAAAATGCACCGGTATATGGCTTTGGGGCTCCGCCTCAAAGCCCGCAAGGGTTTCACCCTTGTCCTGATTCCGCTGCGGCGGGGGTTTTCGACCGTCTGTGTTTGGAAGCCTCCGGCTTTCACCGCTTTCGCCCGTAACATCGTCACGAAAGCCCGACGCCGCCCCGCTAGCCTTCGCTTCCGCTGCCGGTTGCACAAGCAGATCACCAGCGGGCTTTCATGCATTCAGGAAAGGAAACCGCGGAAAATGCCGGACTCTTCGCCGGACCGTTCCACCGCGGCGGCGCCGTCGAACTGCCGACGGGCGGCGGTCGCTGTGCGTGAAAGGATTTTCCGTATTCAACGTCGAATAGAGTCGAAAAGAACAGAATCCTTCAATCGATCACAGGCGTCCGTCGGATGCGTCCATCTCCGCCAACATCGCCCCATGCGCTCCCCCGCGCCGGACGGGAGCCCCGCGGGAGTCGCCGAAGTCTCAGCGCCCAACGCAGGTATCCGCGAAACCGGAAGCCGGGGGTTGTTTCCGCCGCTTGAACCCGGCGATACACATGCGCCGGCGCTCCTTTCCGGGCGGCTCCGGCTTGCGCGAGGCGCCTGCCGGCCGGCGCCCCCGGCCGTGTGAACGCATCAACCGCCCGCCCCGCCAAACGCGACGCCCGGCGATTCACCTGCGGAAGAATCGGGTAATCTTTGGGCCTAACGGAGCGCACAAGCGCTTCGGTAACCACCTGAACCGACAGGGAGGGTTCGCAATGGAACACCTTACGCCGCTTTTACTGGCCAACGGCACAGATGTGCTCACCTGGTTCGCCTCCGGCGCGGACGAGGTGTCCGCGCACCGGCGGTACCTCAACCTCATCAACGTATTCCCCGTGGCGGACGGAGACACGGGCACCAACCTGAGCACCACCCTGCGCGCGATGGTTTCCGTGCCGTCGCAGACGCCGTCCTTCGGGCGCACGCTCAAGCAGCTTTCACGCCGGGCGATGGAAAACGCGCGCGGCAACTCGGGCATAATTTTCGCTTCCTACGTCAACGGCCTCGCGCTGGAAGGCGAGGCGTACGAACGCGTCGGCATCCGGGAATTCGCCAAGGTCGCTTCCGGCGCGGTGCGCCATCTGTACAGCGCCGTGGAGCATCCCCAGGAAGGCACCCTGATGAGCATCATCCGCGACTGGGCGGCCTTCCTCAGCCATAACTGCGAGCGGTACCGCAGCTTTCAGGAGCTGTTCGAGGGCGCCTATCACGCGGCGACCGTCTCGCTGGAAAAAACCCGCACGCAGCTGAGCGTCCTTCGCCGCAACAATGTGGTGGATTCCGGCGCGGCCGGTTTCGTGCGCTTTCTGGAAGGGATCAACCGCGTGATCACCGGCGGTCGCATCGCCGTCGTTCCCGATAACGAGGCTGTCCGGCCCCTCGCGGCGGACGATGCCCCCTCCGAGTACCGCTACTGCACCGAGGCACTTGTGGAAGCCAGCCGCGATATCACGGCGGACGAGATCAAAGGGCTGCTCCATCCGCTGGGGGATTCGCTGATCGTATCCCTGCAGGATCGCCGCCTGAAAGCGCACATCCACACCAACGCGCCCGAGCAGGTCATGGAACGGCTGCTGACCGTGGGCGCGCTGTTGGAACAGAAGGCGGACGACATGCATCTGCAAAACCGCCTCCGTGCCGTTACCGGCGGCGTGGGGCTGGTGACCGATTCCATTGCCGATCTGCCGGACGAATACCTGCTCCAGCACGGGATATCCGTGCTGCCCATGGGCGTGCTGGCCCGCGACACCGCGTTTCTGGACAAGGTGACCATTCGCCTGCCCCAGCTGTTTCGGGCCATGGAAGACCCCGACGCCTACCCGACCAGCTCCCAGCCCGAGCCGGGGCGCATTCGGGCGCTGCTGGCCGCCCGGTTGGAAACGTTTGATTCCCTGATCGTGCTATCCGTCGCCTCGCCGCTCAGCGGCACCTACCAGGCGCTCAGGCAGGCGGCGGCGGAACTTGCCACGCCGCAAAAGCCGATTACAGTCCTTGACACGCACGTCAACTCCGGCGCGCAGGGCCTGCTGGTGTACCGTGCGGCCGAGCTGGCGGCGCAGGGCTTGCCGCACGCGCAGATTGTCCGGGAGATCGAAAACCGGATCCCGCGCACCAAAATCTACGTTTGCCTCAACACCCTCGCCTATGCCGTGCGCGGCGGCCGCGTACCCAATACGGTCGGCCAGGTGGGCATGAAGCTGGGCATGCGGCCCATCATGACCCTGGACGCCGCCGGGCACGGCGCGGCGTTCGGCGTCGCGTTCAGCCAGGCGGGGCTCACCCGCATCATCTTCCGGCTGGTCCGGCGCGCCATGAAGCGCGGGGGCATCGAGGCGTACAGCATCGTGCACGGCGACAACCTGCCGCTGGCGATGGCGTACCGGGACCAGCTCGTCCGGCTGACCGGCCGCGAACCCGCCTTCCTGTCCGAAATCTCCTCCGCGGTGGCGCTGCACGCCGGACCAGGCACCGTCGCGGTCTGCTTTACCACGCGAAAGGGGGAAGCGTCGTGATACTCGCCGCTGTTTTCATCTTTGCCTATTTCCTGGCGTTGTTTATCGCAGGCACGGTCCGCCGCAACAACGGCATTGTGGACACCTTCTGGGGGCTTGGCTTCGTGGCTGTCGCCTGGCTGATGTTCTTCACCCGCCTGCCGCCCTCGCTCGCCCGGGCGACGCTCACGCTGCTGGTAACGGCCTGGGGGCTGCGGCTGTTTCTCCACATCCTGCGCCGCAACAGCGGCAAGCCCGAGGACTTCCGGTACGCGGCCTTTCGCAAGGCATGGGGCCGTTGGGCGGTGCCGCGCGCGTTCCTGCAGGTATACATGTTGCAGGGCTTTCTGATGTACGTGATCTCGCTGGGCATGATCCTGCCTTCCGGGTCGGCCACGATCCGATGGCCTCTGTTCGTGGCGGGGCTAATGGTCTTTGCCGCCGGCATTGCCTTTGAAACTGTCGGCGACCGGCAGCTCAGGCGGTTCCTGCGCGATCCGACCAACCGCGGAACGCTGCTGACAACCGGGCTGTGGCGCTATACCCGCCACCCGAACTACTTTGGCGAAGCGACGGTCTGGTGGGGCCTCTGGCTGATCGCCCTGAGCGACGGGGCGGCGTGGTATTCCGTCATCAGCCCCCTGGCCATCACGGCGCTGCTGCTGTTTGTCTCCGGCGTGCCTCCTCTGGAAAAGGCGATGCGGGACCGGCCCGGGTTTGCCGAATACGCGCGCCGCACCAGTGTGTTTGTCCCCTGGTTCCCAAAGAAACCGTCCTGACATCTCTACCCTGACAATCACAAGGAGGGAGCCCTATGAACCTATCCTTTACCTGGACGGATTTGCGAAACTACGTGATCCTGCTGTTGATTTTTCTGGTGATTGACGCGGTGTGGCTGCTGGGGATCGCCCGCGGCCTCTACGCCAAACAGCTGGAGGAGCTGATGGCCCCAAAGCCCAAATGGATCGCGGCGGGCCTGTTCTACCTGCTCTATGCGCTGGGCCTGCTGCTGTTCGTGGTGCGGACCGCGCTGGTCGTCGGCCGCTGGGAAGCCGCCCTGCTGCCCGGTCTTCTGTTTGGCCTGATCGCCTACGCCACCTATGACCTGACCAATCAGGCCACGGTACGGAACTGGCCGGTGCTGATCACGGTCGTCGATCTGCTGTGGGGCGCGACGGTCAGCGGGCTGACCTCCCTGTTCAGCTACTGGATCATCCGGCGGCTTCCTTAACGGGAAACGTTGCGCGGACTTACCGGAGGCGTGTCCCCATCCCGTTCCCCTGATCGTTGATGCCGTTTGCGCTCCGGCGGGAAAGCCTCCCGCCGGAGCTGTTTTCGTGTAATGCGGTTTCCCGTCCGGAGCGCCTCCCTCTCACGGCGCTTTTCTCCCGAGACGTCGCCGTGAAAGCTTGACGCAGCCCCGCTGCGCCTTCGCTTCCGCCCCTCGTCCCGCCAGAAGATCGCCCGTGAGCGTTGGCGCTTTCCTGTATGGAAACCGTGTAGGAGGGCGGGGCCCGGGGCAAACGCCCCTGCCGGAAGCAATACGCGAAACCCCCGCAAAATCCGGACAGCGGCACAGGCCGTTCCTGCCGCATGCTGTCCGGATGAGCGGATATCCGTGGCCGTCCGGCGGCGGGCGCGGAGGCAACCCGTCGGGCGCTTGCCGTCCGCACGACCCCGCCCTCCGTTCAATGGCGCGCGGATGCCGGTGATCGCCCCGGCCGGGTTCGTGAGGCGGTGCGCGTCCGGACGGCAACGGATCATGCCGGGCCGAGTTTTTCAACGGCTTGCCCGCGCGCGAACGGCCCCCGGAGAATCCGCCAGGCACCGGCGGCGACCCGCAGGGGGAACCCGGTAGACTGTTACCCCGCGTGAAAACCCTTTCCGCACGGCGCTTCCGCGCGGCTCGCGGGTCCCCTTGCGGCCGGGGCGGTCCGCGCGCCGCGCGTTCCTCCGTTTTGCAGTTCGGGCCGCGCGCGAACCGTTTTTTCAATTTCTCGTTTCCAAAGACCCTGAAAACACGCGCTACCCCTTGCTCCATCTGTGTTTTATTGCATTTTCGAACGTTCGGTCTTGCATTTTTCCTGTACTATCGGATGATTTGCCCGTAAAGTGAATTGACAGAAACCGTTTACATTCATAAAATGGTGAAGAAAGCAATGGAGCTGAGAATGATACAGACCGTACCGTTCCCCTTCTTTGCTTTTTTTCATCAGACTGCATGGCATGCAGCCCGGTAGATCACATTAAAGGGAGGTACCACCGCATGAAAGGAAAGGTTTCTTTACTCGTTGCGATCGTCCTGCTCCTGAGCACGCTTGTCGTGCCGGCCATGGCCGAAGGCGATCCGGTTAAAATCGGCGTCATCGCGCCTATGAGCGGCAGCCTTGCGACCTACGGCGAATCCACCACCAACGGCATCAAGCTCGCCATCGACGAGATCAATGCCGCGGGCGGCGTTCTGGGCGGCCGTGAACTTCAGGTCATTTCCTACATGGATGACAAGGGCGACTCCACCGAAGGCGCCAATGCCTTTAACAAGCTGGTTGCCGACGGCGCCAAAGCCATCATCGGCTCGGTAACCTCCGGCGTGACCATGGGTCTGGCCACCCTCGCCGATTCCGAAGGCATGCTGCTCCTCACCGCCACCGCGACCGCCGATACCGTGACCGACGGCGTCCATGGCGTGTTCCGCGCCTGCTTCCGCGACTCCTTCCAGGGCGAAGTTGGCGCGAAACTGGCCGTGAAGCTTGGCGTCAAGAAAGTCGCCATCCTCTACGCTTCCGGCGACACCTACTCCGCCGGCCTCTACGAGGCGTTCAAGGCCGCCGCTGCGAACCTGGGCCTGGAAATCGTCGCTGTGGAGAGCTCCTCCAGCACCTCCGACACCGACTACACCACCCAGCTGACCAACATCGTCGCCTCCGGCGCCGAGCTGATCTTCGCCCCGTACTACTATGACTCCATCGGCCCCTACATTGTGCCCCAGGCCCGCGCGGCCGGCTTCACCGGTTACTTCGCCGGCGCGGACGGCTGGGACGGCACCCAGAACACCATGGTGGAAGACAAGAGCCTGTATAACAACTGCTTCTTCACCAACCACTATGCGCCCGACGATCCCTCCGACCTCGTGCAGGGCTTCGTGACCAAGTACACCGAGACCTTCGGTGCCGCGAGCCTGACCGCTCTGGCCGCGCTGGGCTACGATGCCGCTTACATGCTCAAGGCCGCCATCGAAGCCGCCGGCTCCGACGACACCGCCGCGATCATCGACGCGATGTACGGCATCAGCTTCGCCGGCGTCACCGGCACCTTCACGCTGGACGAGAGCGGCACGCCCCAGAAGGCCGCGCCCGTGATCGAATACGTGGACGGCGTTGCGAAGTTCTACTCGTACGTGTAATCTGGCGCAACTCACTCGCGAATAGAGATGAGCCTCGTTTCTATCCGCCGGGGCGTGGGGCGGACGGCAACGTCCGCCCCGCCTCGTCTTTTCTATGCATGGAGGAAGGCCGCCGCACAGGGCGCCCACGGTTAAGTTCGAATGCATCTATGCCGGAGCCGGCGTAGTTCAGATATCCTCATCGGTTCGGACGCGTTCCGAAGGCTGCCATGGTTCCGACCGCGTCGGAAAATTGGAAGGGAGAGGTCACGCATGGATGGACTGACGCTGTTTATCCAGCAGATCATCAACGGTTTGCGTGTCGGCAGCGTATACGCCCTGATCGCGCTGGGCTATACGATGGTCTACGGCATTATCCGGTTGATCAATTTTGCGCACGGCGACTTTATCATGGTGGGCGCCTACGCGCTGTTTTTTACGGTTCCGCTGATGATCGCGGCGGGAATGCCGGCGTGGATGGCGGTTTTCGTGGCCATCATCGTGTGCGCCATCACCGGCGTGCTGGTCGAAAAGCTGGCGTACCGGCCGGTGCGCGCCAAGGGCACCAACATGTCCGCGCTGATTACCGCCATCGCGATGAGCCTGTTCCTCGAAAACCTCGCGCAGACGCTGTTTGGCGCTTCGCCCAAGCAGGTCAAGACGATCTTCGACCTGCCCATGATCTTCGGGTTCAGCGGCAACACCTTCCTGACCATCGCCATCGGCGTGGTGGTGATGGTGGGCCATTCGCTGTTTGTCAAGTACACCAAGGCCGGGCAGGCGATGCGCGCGGTGTCGGAGGATAAAAGCGCCTCCAAGCTCATGGGCATCAACGTCAACGGCATCATCGCCCTCACGTTTGCCATCGGCTCGGGGCTGGCGGCCATCGCCTCGCTGATGTACGTGGCGCAGTACAATCAGGTGACCAACATGATGGGCTCGATGCTTGGCCTGAAAGCGTTCGTCGCGGCCGTGCTGGGCGGCATCGGCATCATCCCCGGGGCCATGCTGGGCGGACTGGTGATCGGCATCGTGGAGAGCCTTTCCAAAGCCTACATTGCGCCCCTGACCGGCGGCCTGATCACCTCCGCCTTCTCCGACGCCATCGTGTTCAGCATCCTGATCGTTGTTCTGCTGGTGAAACCCGCCGGGATCATGGGCAAGAACATCGGCGAGAAAGTGTAGGTGGCGAGCATGAATCAGAAAAAAGAACGCCTCCGCAAGCTTTGGGTTTCGCTGCTGGGCGTCTGCGTGTTGGGTCTGGCCGTTTACGCGGCGGATTCGCTGGGCTGGATCGATAACTACATCCGGGGCATATTCATCCAGTGCTGTTTTGCCATCATCATGGTCACGTCGCTCAACCTCGTCATGGGTTATCTGGGGCAGATCGCGCTGGGCCACGCGGGTTTCATGGCCGTGGGCGCCTACACCTCCGCCTTGGTCACCAAGGCGATCGGGCTGGGGATCAAGGCCGGCGCCATCCTGCCGATGTCCAACGTTATGCAGTTTTTCATCGGCCTCCTGTGCGGCGCCGTCGCCGCGGCCCTGTTCGGCCTGGTGGTGGGCATTCCCGCGCTGCGCCTCCGGGGCGACTATCTGGCCATCATCACGCTGGGCTTTGGGGAAATCATCCGCGTGATCATCCAGAACCTGGCGTTCGCGGGCGGCAAGGGCTTGGCCAACGGTCAGGCCGGGCAGGCGCTCGTCGGCATCCTGAAGATGAACGACATCTACGTGATCTTCGGCGTTACGGCGGTCTGCGTGGCCATCATGCTGGCATTTGTCCGTTCCAAGTTCGGCCGCGCAATCATCGCCATCCGTGAGGACGATATCGCGTCCAGCAGCGCCGGGCTTAACATCACCTTCTACAAGGTGCTTACCTTCACGGTGTCCGCCTTCTTCGCGGGCATCGCGGGCGCCATTTACGCCCACCGCGGCCTGGGTACGCTCCAGCACAGCGACTTTACGTTCCTCAAATCCACCGAATATGTGATCATGGTGGTGCTGGGCGGCATGGGCTCCATGACGGGCTCGGTGGTTGCCGCCATCATCCTGTCGGTGATCCCGGAAGCGCTGCGCGCCTTCTCGCAGTACCGCATGCTCATCTACTCGGTCATCCTCGTGCTGATGATGATCTTCCGCCCCATCGGCCTGTTTGGCAATTATGAGTTCTCGCTCTACGAGCTGCTGCGCGGGAAGCTGACCGGAAAGCCGCCGCGATCGGGACGATCCGCCGCGAAAGGGGGCGCCTGATCATGCCTGAAACCATCCTGAGAGCCTCACATCTGGGCATCACCTTTGGCGGGCTGAAAGCCGTGCATAATTTCGAGATCGACATCAAGGAAGGCGAGCTCGTCGGGCTGATCGGCCCCAACGGCGCGGGCAAAACCACGGTGTTTAACCTCTTTACCGGCGTGTACAAGCCTACGGAGGGCACCTTCTACCTTGGCAAGCAGCTGATGAACGGCAAAAAAACCCACGAGATCGTCGCCGCAGGGATCGCGCGCACGTTCCAGAACATCCGCCTGTTCAAAAAGATGACCGTGATGGAAAATGTGCTGATCGCCTTCACCAAGGACATCCGCTACGGGCTTCCCGGCTCCATCCTGCGTACCGCGGCCTTCTGGAAGGAAGAGGCGGACATCCGGGACAAGGCCATGGATCTGCTTTCCGTGTTCAACCTGCAGGACAAGGCGGACTGGAACGCCGGCAACCTCCCCTACGGGCAGCAGCGCAAGCTGGAGATCGCCCGCGCGCTGGCCACCAACGCGAAAATGCTCCTGCTGGACGAGCCCGCCGCCGGCATGAACCCGACCGAAACCGCGGAACTGCTGGCCTGCATCAACACCATCCGCCGCAAGTTCAACATCTCCATCCTGCTGATCGAACACGACATGAGCCTGGTGATGAACATCTGCGAGCGCATCGTGGTGATCGATTACGGCGAGATCATTGCGCAGGGTCTGCCGGAGGAGATTTCTCACGACCCGAAGGTCATTGCGGCCTATCTGGGCGAGTAGGAGGGGTTGCAATGCTGAGCATCAAGGATTTGCATGTGCATTACGGCGCGATCCACGCCATCAAGGGCGTTTCGCTGGAGGTCAACGACGGGGAGATCGTCTCGCTGATCGGGGCCAACGGCGCCGGCAAGACGACGATCCTGCACACGGTATCGGGCCTGGTGCGCGCCACCTCGGGCACGATCACCTACGACGGCGTGAACCTGCGCGCCACCGCGCCCAACAAGATCGTGAGCCTGGGCATGGCGCACGTGCCCGAAGGCCGCCATGTGTTCAGCCGCATGACGGTGCAGGAAAACCTTCGCATGGGCGCCTACTCCCTGTCCAACCCGGAGCAGGTCAAGCAGAACATCGAACGGGTGTTCAAGAGCTTTCCGCGGCTCAAGGAGCGCGCCAGGCAGATCGCGGGCACCCTGTCGGGCGGCGAGCAGCAGATGCTGGCGACCGGCCGGGCGCTGATGGCGGATCCGAAGATCCTGCTGATGGACGAGCCTTCGATGGGCCTGTCCCCGATTCTGGTCAAGGAGATTTTCCGCATCATCGAAACGCTGCACGCCAAGGGCATCACCATCCTGCTGGTGGAACAGAACGCCAAGGTCGCCCTGTCCATCTCCAGCCGCGCCTATGTGCTGGAAACGGGCAGCATCGCCATGGCCGGCAACGCGGCCGAACTGATGGAAGACGACCGCGTGCGCAAAGCCTATCTGGGCGTATAGGCGCACCCGTTTCACCCGGCGCATGGCGATTTTACAGACAGTCTGCCTAAAAGACCCGTCGGCTTGCCGGCGGGTCTTTCGTTTGAAATTCGAGAGCTGGCAAACGGCAGTACCGCCTGCCACATACCCATGCGCGCCGTGAGGATGCGCGCGCCTGCGCGCGGGGTTTGACCCGTCCCTGCGCAACCGCGCGCGGGGTTCTGCGCGCCTGCGCCGGAACGGCCCGATGCGGTCGGGCCGATTCAGTCGATGCGAAGTTGGTTTGTTGGAAATCCAACAGACTTTTCAGCGGCGTTGCCGTATCCTGAATCCGTCGGGAAGGCGGTGGCGAGAGCTCCGGACGGACGCCCGGCCCCCGACCTATTGACAGGGGGGAAGCGGTATGGTAGAACAAGTGTATCGAATCGATCCCGGTCCGCGCATGCAGAAAGTGATTTGCGACGGGAATCTGCGTTACCTTCACATGCTGTTTGCTCAGGGCGAAGGCTTACCCGAGCATCCGGCCAACAGTACTTATCCATGACCGTCGTTCAGGGCACGCTGACGATGACGCTGCACGGGCAGGAGGCGACCGCTTACCGGGCGGGCAGCCTGCTCAGCATTCCGCGCCATACGCGCATGCAGGCGCGCAACCTGCGTCCGGCGCCGCTTGAGCTGATCGTGATCAAAGCCTCGGACGCGGCCGGCGCCTTGCGGCCTTGTTGCTTGCGGTTCACCCCGCGCGCACCGGCTCGTTCACCCGTGCGGATGTGCTCCGCCTTGCCGCCCGCCGTGACGTTCCGGGGCGCAGGCCCGGCGCTGTTGCCGCCGCCCATCGCTCCGGCTGTGTGACGCCCGACCGTGCGCCTTCCTGCGCTTGCGTCCGCGGCGCAATCCCTTCGCTGCATACCGGCTTTCTTGCCGCTTAACCACAGGCACGGGAACCGCCTTCCCGAAACACCGGCGTTCGAAGCGCCGCCATTCCTCTACCCTACACTACAGGAGGCCCATCATGAGCATGTTTTGTTATCAGTGTCAGGAAACGGCCGGCGGCAAGGGCTGCACCCTCCGGGGCGTATGCGGCAAAACCGCCGAAGTGTCCAATTTACAGGATCTGCTGATCTACACCCTCAAAGGCATCGCGCAGCGGATCACGCTGGGAAAACCGGATGTGACCGGTCTGGGCGAGATCCACCGGGAGACGCTCACCAGCCTGTTTGCCACCATTACCAACGCGAACTTCGACGAAGCCTCGATTGCCGAGCGCATCCGGCTCATGCTTCGGCTGCGCGACACGCTCCCCCTGCCCGCCGGCACGCCCCATGACGCGGCCGTGTTCCACGCGGACACACTGGAAGCGATGCGGGAGAAGGCAGCGACCGTCGGCGTGCTGTCCACCGCAAACGAGGACGTCCGCTCCCTGCGCGAAATGATCGTCTACGGCCTTAAGGGCATGGCCGCCTACACCGAGCACGCTCTGAACATCGGCAAGGAGAACCAGGCCATCTACGCCTTCCTGTACGAAGCGCTGGCCGCCACCCTGGACGACACGCTCACCGCGGACGATCTGGTCGCGCTTACGCTGAGAACCGGCGAATACGGCGTTCAGGCCATGGCCCTGCTGGACGAGGCGAACACATCCCGTTTCGGCAAGCCCGAGATCACCACGGTGAACATCGGCGTGCGTACAAATCCCGCCATCCTCATCTCGGGGCACGATCTGACCGATCTGGAACAGTTGCTTGCACAGACCGAGGGCACGGGCGTGGATGTGTACACCCATTCCGAGATGCTGCCTGCGCATTACTACCCGGCCTTCAAAAAGTACGCCCATTTCGCCGGCAACTACGGCAACGCGTGGTGGAAGCAGCTCACGGAGTTCGAATCCTTCCGCGGCCCAATCCTGTTTACCACCAACTGCATCGTGCCGCCCAGAAGCGAGGAGGTGCGCGCCCGCATCTTCACCACCGGCGCCACCGGTTACCCGGGCTGCCGGCACATCCTGCCGGACGCGAACGGGCGCAAGGATTTCTCCGGGATCATCGCGCTGGCAAAGACTCTGCCGCCTCCGGAAGAAATCGAAACCGGCAGCATCGTGGGCGGGTTTGCGCATGATCAGGTGCTCGCGCTGGCCGATCAGGTGGTGGCGGCCGTGAAAAGCGGCGCGATCCGCAAGTTCTTCGTTATGGCGGGCTGCGACGGTCGCATGAAGAGCCGCGAGTACTACGCCGATTTCGCCCGGAAGCTCCCCGCCGATACCGTGATCCTGACCGCCGGCTGCGCCAAGTACCGCTACAACAAGCTGGGGCTGGGCGATATCGGCGGCATCCCCCGGGTGCTGGACGCCGGCCAGTGCAACGACTCCTACTCTCTGGCGGTCATCGCGCTAGCGCTCAAGGAGGCGTTCGGACTGGACGATATCAACAAGCTGCCCATCGCCTTTAACATCGCCTGGTATGAGCAAAAGGCGGTGATCGTCCTGTTGGCGCTTTTGTACCTGGGTGTGCGCAACATCCATCTGGGCCCCACGCTGCCCGGCTTCCTCTCCCCCAACGTCGCCAGAGTGCTGGTGGAAAAGTTCGGCATCGCAAGCATCACAACCGCGCAGGATGATGTGGCTCTCTTCATGAACGCCTGATCTGAAAAGGAGGAAAACCCATGAAAGCAAGGATTGACCGTAACGGCTGCATCGGTTGCGGCCTGTGCGCGGATACCTGCCCCGCCGTGTTCCGCATGGCGGACGACGGCCTGGCCGAGGTACACGCCGACCCCGTGCCGGCCGGCGAAGAAAGCGCCGTGCAGGAAGCTGTGGACAACTGCCCCGTCTCCGTGATTTCCGCCGAGTGAGCGCCGGCGAAGCGCCCTCCGCCCTCCCGCGAACCGACGCGCGGGAGGGCGGTTCTTTTTACATGCGCGCGGCAGGAATCCCCCTCATCCGGAGGGAATTCTGCTCTGATGCCATTTCCATGCATGAATGCATCAAAGCTCGCGAGCGGTTTTCTTTCGGGGCGAGGAGCGGAAGCGAAGGCGCAGCGGGACTGCTTCGAGTATGTACGACGATGCCACAGGAGAAGAGCGCCGTGCGAGGGAGCCGTTCAGGGTTTGAAAGCGCAGGAACCCCCGCCGCGCATCCGCATGCCGGCATGGCCCGCGGAACTGAGGAGGGATGCCCGTGAATCCGGTAGCCCGCGTGCAGCGCGCTATGATTGCCTATTTCGCAGGCGATGTGCGGCGGATCAACCATTTCCTGAAGGTGTACGGTTTCGCCAAAGCCATCGGAGCTTTGGAAGGGCTGGAAGAGTCCGAGCAGCTGACGCTGGAGATTGCGGCGCTGACGCATGACATCGGCATCCGCGAGAGCGAGCGCAAGCACCACAGCGCGGCCGGCGAGTACCAGCAGATCGAGGGCCCGCCCGAAGCGCGGAAGCTCCTCACGGCCCAGGGGATCGATCCCGGCATTGTGGAGCGCGTGTGCTGGCTGATTGCACACCATCATACTTATGCGGAGATTCGGGGGGCGGATTACCGGATTCTTGTAGAGGCGGATTTTCTGGTGAATATTCATGAGGACGGCCTGACGCCGGCGGCCGTCGCCCAGGTAGAGCGCGCCGTCTTTCGGACAGCCGCGGGGATCGAGTTCCTGCACCGTCTCTATCCGCACGATGCGCTCAAGGCAATACCGGACGCGTAACCAAAAGAACGTCCGCGGCGCCGGTATGATGACCGGGCGCGAGGGAACTGGTTACACCGGCCCGATTTTACAAAAGATTATTTGTATTTTCTTCCACGGGATGGTATAATCTTTTTCAGAAGTCCCGCTTCGGAGCCTGATCAATCATACAGGAGGGTCATCTATGAAAAAGAGAATGCTGGCACTTATCCTGATTCTTGCGTTATCGATCAGCCTCATCCCGGCGGTCGGGGCGCTCGCCTCGACCATGTACGTGTATACCAGCAACGGCAAGTCTCTCAACGTGCGCGATTATCCTTCCAAGGACGGCAAAGTGATCTCCTCCATTCCCTACGGAACGGCTGTGGATGTGGACAACGATTTCGTGGGCAGTTCCTGGGTGCATGTGTACCTCAGCGGCGTGGACGGTTACTGCATGAGCCGCTATCTGGTTACCTACAAGCCCGGCCCCAAGCCCCAGCCCACCAAGACCGCCACGCCGACGCAGTCCAGCAGCCTGTATGTGGGTTTCTCCCCCTGCTACTACACCGCGTACGTGCGCCCCTCTTCGCCAGGCGGCTATGTTCACCTGCGGTGGGCGCCCAGCAAGAGCCAACCGGTACAGCGGGATTATTACAACGGCGCCGAACTGGTCGTGATCTCCCAGAACGGCACCTGGTGCCAGATATACGACGAGGTCAACGAAGCTTCCGGCTTCATGATGGCGTCGTTCCTGACCACCGTTAACTGACCGTTCGCACACAAAAGATGGAGGTACGCATATGAAAAAGACTCTCGCTCTTCTTACCGCGCTGATGATGCTGGCGCTGGCTCCCCTGTCGCTGGCCGAAACCGTCAAGCTGACCGAAAACGCCAGCGGGTTTGACATTACCGTGGACCTCCCCGCCGGCGCGACTGTGAGCGTGCAGACGAACGACGACGTTCCCTACACCTTTGTGTCTTTCGCGGATGAGACCATGCCCGAGCTCTACATCAGCGTTGCGCCTACGGAAGAATATGAGGAGCAGACGCTGGCCGATCTTTCCGATGACGAGCTGGACACGCTCTTTGCCATGCTGAGCGCTGATCTGGACGATCCTTCCTACACCATGGTAACCACCGCCGGCGGCTACGAGTGCATGGTGGTCGAGGATAACTCCGCGACCGATTCGGCTATCATCGCACTGCTCTACGACGGTTACTTCATCCAGATCTCTGTGTGGAACGTCAACTATGACACCCTGACCGACGACGATATGACGGTTGCGGAAACGATGATCGATTCGCTGAAGATCGTCGAGATCTGAGCCGGAACAACGGGGGTATCCCTGAGGGAAACCCCCGTCAGGCACAATGGGAGCCCGGCCGCTGATGGCCGGGTTCCGTCAGGCTGTCAAAGAACCCGTGTTTCAAAACAGAAACACGGGTTCTTTGATATTAGAACGAAGAGATAGAAAGCGTAACAGCATCTCCAGACAGAAAAAGCCACGAAGAAGGGAGGAGTGCCCACGCCACATCGCCAGTTTATATTTCGTGGCAGCGAACGTACGCTTGCCCCGCTTCGTCGCCCGGGCAAGCCCCGGTAATAAGGATAGCGCACGGCGTGCTTTTCCTTCGCATCGGCGAGTGCTCGCTCAATGGTCTCGCTTCGCAGCGGATAGAGCGCCTTGCCCACGTCGGAGTGCCGGATTTCCTCGCTTTGGTCGCTGTAATCCTCCCAAAGATGTCGCTGTACTGATTTAAGCCGTTTTGCTTCGGGTACACTGTATTCGGACGGGGCACGCCTTGCAGCCGTGCGGTTTGCTCCTGTACGCACGCCGCCCTTCGCGATTCGTCGTGGCGTAGGTAAGCAAACGGTTTTGCGGGCAGAGCACGCAATTATTGTATGCTTATCAGTAGAATCTACCCATAAGAGTCATGCTTCTCACAAGCGCTTACTACGTCAACAGGAAAGACGGATAAGACCTTACTGAATGTTCGGATCGAAGGCATCCTTTAGGTATGCACTGCTCTTTTTTGGATTACCTGTTGTTGGTTTCGATGTTTTCTCCATAGAGCAAAATGCCTGACTCCCTTGATGCCGCATTTTAAACAAATCCCTCCAACCACAATGAGAACAGCGTACGGGAACGAGAACTCATCATGTGGTATGATCCATTCTTTGAATAGAATATACATGAATGCTCCACCAAGCGCAATTCCAAGGAAATCAAGAATCAGGAGAATGATTGATTTTGGGGATGAGCGACCACTAATCCTCGTGATTCTCTTCTCGATTGTCTGTGCTGATGGTTTGTGTCCAATTAACCAGCTTAACGAGAAAACGACAAGAACGTTAACGCCACAAAAAGATGGGATCACAACAATCAGCTGTAATGCGCGAGAACGCATGATTGACGTTACCTCAATGATGCCATAGACATAGTAACGGTAACCGTCAGCCACATTATCGTCTGTCAGGAAGAATCCTATTACACCGCATACCAACCCAATCGCAAGGATTGTCATCGTTATATAACCAAGTAACGGCTTCTCTGTTCGCCAGGAAATAACTGCCAAAACGAATGATAAGGCAAGAAGAACGGAATAAGCTGTAAACATCTGAATTCCTCTTTCAATCTCGGCGAATGATCGGTGCGGCAATGGTTATCCCTGATAATGAGGTGTGTCGCTGTTATTATGTTTGGTTTATGTTACCATATACAACAAAAATATGCAACCGACGTGCCGGATGCTATCACGAATACCATACAAGCATATCGCCCTATTTACAGAGAACGATCACAATAACGGCGGTCGTTATCGCTAGATGGATTTGACCACCGTTTTGACCACCATGATGGTGAAAATAAGATAAGGTAGAATATTGGACCTGTTGACAAAGTCGCTCCGCAACCCAGCATATGGTATAATGATTGCATGAGGTGATCGTCATGATGGGGCGGCAAAGTGGGCAAATAGCATTTGAAGTAATTGACATTGATGCGATGGT
>JAAYUF010000082.1 GCA_012517815.1 Clostridiales bacterium | reverse complement strand
GCACATCCGCGTCCCAGGCGGGGCGGTCGGCCAGCACGCGGGTCAGCTCGTCCAGGTACAGGGCGAAGCCGATGGCGTCCCCCTCCTTGCCGAAACGGTGCATCAGGTAATCGTACCGGCCGCCGGAGAGCACCACGCGCGGCGAACCCTCCACATAGCCCTGAAACACGATGCCGTTGTAGTAGCTCAGGTCGTTGAGCATGGAAAAATCCAGCTGCAAATGATCCGCCAGCCCCGCCCCGGCCAGAAAGCCATACAGGCCAGTAAGCTCCGTCAGGGCCTGGGCCATCTCCGCGCCCAGCGCGAGCTGCTCCGCGCGCGCGAGGGTTTCGGGAAACGGGCCGGACAAACCGGCGAGCTGGGCGATGCGCTGGGCGAACGCCGGGGCGACGCCTTCCTCCGCGATGGCCCGCGCCAGGTCGTGCGGGTTTTTCTGGCGGATGTGGGCAAACAGCCGCTCCTTCTGCTCGGCCGTGAGCCCCGCCGCCTCCATCAGGCCGGAGGCGAACCCCATGTGGCTCACGTCCAGCACGTATTCGCCGCCGACGGCGCGCAGGCTTTCAATAGCCATGCGCAGCACCTCGGCCACGGTGTGGCGGTCGATGCCGCCCAACGCCTCCACGCCCATCTGCTCGATCTCCACAAACTCGCGCGCGGTGGGGGCGAGGCGGTAGACGCTTTCCTTATAATAGACTTTTTCCACGCCCGAGCGGTCCCGGCGGGCATGCTTGACAATGGAAAGCGTCACATCCGGCTTGAGGGCCATCAGCTTCCCGTCGGGGTTGGTAAAGGCAAGCACGCTCTCGCTTTTGAGGAAGCTCTTGTTTTCGAGGTACAGGGCGTATTCCTCGAACCTGCGCATGGAAAAGCGGGTGTAGCCGAGGCTTTCGTACAGGCCGCGCAGGCGGCGGGTGAGCTGTTCGCGGCGCGCTTCGTTGCGTTGTTCCATAATGCCTCCGTCGGTGGGTTGGGTTGGGGCGTTCCGCCCGGGGCGGAATCCCGCGAACCGAGCATAGCATATCCTGACGCTTTAGTCAAGTAACATGGTAAAGTATTAAATTCTCCCGGAACATCCATCCGCCGCCGGCGCAGACCGCCCCTGCGGGCCGTAACGGATGACACGGTTTGCATGCGTGAACGCGCCAAAGCCCGCGGGCGGTTTTCCGCCGCGGCGAGGAGCGCAGGTGAAGGCGAAGCGCCGCCCTGTCGGGCTTTCGCGACGCGGTCACGGGAGCAAATCGCCGTGAGCGGGAGGCGTTCAGACCGGAAATCGCAGGAGAAGGCCGTCCGCGAGGGGCGGCACGGCGGCGGTGCGCGCCGCGCCGCCGGTGGGGGGCTGAAGCGCCCGCGCCCGACCGACCCCCGACGCGCCGAGGATGAAAAACGCGTCCACAGGCGAAAGACTCGCCCGTGGACGCGGCAGCACGGCGGTCACCGTTGCGGGCGGAGCCGCGGATCACGCCGGCTGGAATGGGAGACCCGGTCAGACCGGCGGGTTGACCCCGGAGGGATAGGTAACCCACTCGTACTGCTTTTCGCTGATGTTGTAGTGGTACTGGAGCTGGCCGTTGTGGTCGTAGTAGCCCGTATCGGTCGTCCATCCGGTGATGCAGACCTGCAGCACCGCCAGCCCCGCGTAACTGCTGGGGCGGTAGAAGGTAAACTGCCCGTGCTGCGTGTTCTCGCCCGGCGCGAGGCCGACGTTATAGGAGCCTTCCAGCGTGTACACATCCCCGATGGTGCTCATAACGACCGGCTGGAGGGACTGATCGTACCCCAGCATCATGAAGCGCACCTGCGAGATGTTCATATCCGACTGGTTCCGGAAGGTCAGGTACGGCTTGCCGTTTTTAATACGCACAGACGATATGGTCACCGCGTGGCGCAGCGACCCCACGTCCACGTAGATTTCCACCTGATACCCGCCGTCCTCCGTGGTGCCGATCACCTTGCAGCGGCCCCAGCGGCGCCCCGAAACCTTGAAACGGTTGGTGGTGCCGGATACGGTCGCGACGCTTTCGTCGCTGCTGACCCAGGTCATGTTCTTGTTGCTGGCGCCGGAGGGGGAGAGCGTGGCCGTGAAGGTGCCGTAGCCGCCCTTGCCGACGCGCACATCCTTATACTTGTAGCTGACGCCCGTCACCGGCACGATCACCTCGATGGTGGCGGAGCCGCGCTTCTTGCTGCCGTCCGCGGTATAGACGTACACGGTGGTCTTGCCGCCCTTGAGGCCTGTTACCAGACCGTTTTCGTCCACGGTGGCGATTTTGGCGTTCTTCATTTTATAGGTGACCGATTGATCCGTGGTGGTGGACGGCAATACGCTGACAAACAGCTGTGTGGTCTGGCCGATGATCACGCTGTAGGTAGGGCTGTCAAACGCGACGCTCTGAGCCAGCTCCAGCCCCCGCACGGGGATGCTCGCGGATACGGCGGGGTTGCTGTTGCAGGTGGCGGTAACGGTCGTTTCCCCGACGCTTTGGAAGGTGACCTGCCCCTTGGTGTTCACGGTGGCGACGCTCTCGTCCGCGGAGCTCCAGGTGACGCTCTTGTCGTTTGTGTCGCTGGGAAGCACGGTCGCCTTGAGCTGCACCTTGCGGCCCGCGGCGGCCTGCGCGGTTTCGGGGGTGATATCGACGCTTTCGGGAGCCTGCGCCACGGTGACGGCGAACACGGCTTTGGCCTTGCCGTCCGCCGAGGTGACGGTGATCTTGGCCGTGCCGCGCGCGATGCCGGTAATCAGCCCGTCGGGCGACACGGTGGCGACCGTATCGCGCGAGGAGGCGAACGTCGCGCTTTGGAGCGTGGCGTCGGCCGGCGTGTAACCGACGTCGAGCTGAAGCGTGCCGTTGACAAACACGGTATCGCTGTCCGCGCCGACCGTCAGTTTGGTAACGGGGACGACCACCGTAACCGGGATGCTCGCCGAAACGGCGTTATCGTACTTGCTGGTGGCAATCACCTGACAGGTGCCAACCGCCACGCCGGTTACCTTTCCCTTGCTGTCCACCGTGGCGACGGCTTCGTCGCTGGAAGCGTAGGAAACGCCTTTCTTGTTGGCGGCGTAGGGCTTGACGGTCGGACGAACGGCGACCGTTTTTCCCACGGCGACCGTAACGGATTCCACGGCGAACGTAACGGTGGTATCCTCCGCCAAAGCGCCGGCCGGCAGGCTCACCGCAGCCAGAACGAGGGTAAGTGCAAGCAGGGTGCCAATCCACTTCTTCATGGCGATGCCTCCATAACTATCGGTTACGATTTTGCTGTTCGAATGCTGAATGGCCGCAACCTGATTATACCATAAACCGACAGTGAAGCAAAGCGTTTCCTACCGCGGGTTTGCGGGAAATACGCCGTTTTTGGGCACATTTTTGCGCGGCCCGTGCCCGAAACCCGGCCGCGGACAGGGAAAAACGCCGCCGGGGCAAGCCCGGGCGGCGTTTCAGTTTTTACATTCCGGCGCGGCGCTGCCGCTTACATGCCCTGGCTGGAGTAGTTCGGGCTTTCCTTGGTGATGGAGATATCGTGCGGGTGGCTCTCCTGCAGGCCCGCCCCCGTGATGCGGATGAAGCGGCTTTCGGTGCGCAGCGCCTCGATGGAGGGCGTACCGCAGTAGAACATTCCCGCCCTGAGCCCGCCGATCAGCTGGAACACCGTATCGCTGAGCGGCCCCTTGTAGGGCACGCGACCCTCGACGCCTTCGGGTACCAGCTTGGGCGCGTTCTCCTGAAAATAGCGGTCGCTGCTGCCGTGCGCCTGCTGCATCGCGCCCAGGCTGCCCATGCCGCGGTAGACCTTGAAGCTGCGGCCCTGATAGATTTCCATGTCGCCGGGGCTTTCGTCCACGCCCGCCAGAAGGCTGCCGATCATCACGGCGTGCGCGCCAGCGGCGATCGCCTTGGGAATATCCCCGGAATACTTGATGCCGCCGTCGGCGATCACGGGGACGCCGTGCTTCTGCGCTTCGGCCGCGCAGTCCGCCACGGCGGTAATCTGCGGCACGCCGATGCCGGAAACCACGCGCGTGGTGCAGATGCTGCCCGGGCCGATGCCGACCTTGATGCAGCTCGCGCCCGCTTCGATCAGCGCGAGGGTCCCTTCCCGGGTGGCCACGTTGCCGGCGATCACGGGGATGTCCGGGAACGCCGCGCGGATGTCGCGCATCATGGTGAGCGCGCCCTTGCTGTGCGCGTGCGCCGTATCGATGGAGATGAGGTCCACTTTCGCCTTGAGCAGCGCTTCCACGCGCTGGAGGCAATCGCCGGTGACGCCCACCGCCGCGCCGCACAGGAGGCGGCCGTGGCCGTCCTTGGCGGAATGGGGGTACTTGGTGGTCTTTTCAATATCCTTGATGGTGATCAGCCCGCACAGCTCGTACTGATCGTTGACGATGGGGAGCTTTTCGATGCGGTGGGCGGCCAGGAGCTTCTTGGCCTCCTCCAGCGTGGTGCCGACCGGCGCGGTGATGAGGTTTTTGCTGGTCATCACCTCTTCGATGCGGCGGCTGTCGTCGGTTTCAAAGCGCAGGTCGCGGTTGGTGAGAATGCCCACAAGCTTTTTACCGCGCGTGATGGGCACGCCGCTGATGCGGTAGCGGGCCATCAGCGCCTCGGCGTCGCGGATCAGGTGATCCGGGGAAAGAAAGAACGGATCGGTGATCACGCCGTGCTCGCTGCGCTTGACCTTGTCCACCTGGGAGGCCTGCTCCTCGATGGTCATGTTCTTATGAATGATCCCCAGCCCGCCCTCGCGCGCCATCGCGATGGCCATGCGCGCGTCGGTTACGGTATCCATGGCGGCGGAGAGCAGGGGAATGTTGAGTTTGACGGATGGCGTCAGCTGGACGGTGGTATCCACGTCGCGCGGGAGCGTACCGCTTTGCGCGGGTATCAGCAGCACGTCGTCGAACGTGAGCCCCGTCCGAAGATTCTCTTCCAGCATCTTCCTCATTCCTTCCAAATGGATTGCGGCTATTGTACCAGCGGCGGGGGCGGATGTCAATCAAGGCGCGAATAGGGCAAAAAAGCTTGCCGACTTTTGGTTTGGTGCTGTTTTGCCAAAGGAGGACGTTGGTCCGGCGGTCGGATGGTTGGCTAGATTGTAGCATACCGCGCGGGAAATGGCAATGTTGGAACGCGGCGTCCTGTGCTTTGGGAGATTTGGACAGCCATAATGAAGAAAGGGTTACGCGCGGCTGCCGCCGACAACCCAAGTGGCCCTGACCCGTCCGCGTCGCCGCGGGCTAGGGACGGCCCGGGTTTCCGCATGCGGGGCGACGCGGGGCTCGCGCCGGAGCCGGCGTGCGCGGGTTTGCGAAAGGTACGCAGAAGCAGCGAAAACGGAAGCGACGGCGGATCGACGGTTTATTCGATTGCGACGCGCCGCCTCGCTGTTGCGCGGTTCTCCAAGAAGGAAAACGCGGGGCGGGATCGGCGCAAGAGGCCAGAAGGTTTGGCTTTCCTTTTTACAAGCGCCGCTTTTCTGCCGCCCGATCCACAGGATACGGGACAAGGCGGAGCGAAAGGGCGGAAACTGCCGATGACGCCCGGATTTCTGCCCGATCCAGCATACGTCGCCCATACCGTCGCGCGGTTCTCAGGGGACACAAACAAACGCAAAGCCGACTGGCGGAAAAGGCGGGCCGGGCTTGTCGAGCTACCCTGATCCCTCGCGCGGGATGGCACGGCCGCGGGCCTCTCCGTGTGCGAAAATATCCGAAACAAATCAGGGCAGAAGAACGGACCGCTTCGATTGGCAGCGGTCCGTTCCCTTCAGAGGCCCGGGAAACGCTCCGGGGAACAGGAGGCCGCCGGCGGGGGACGCACCGTCCGCCTCGCCTAGGCTCCGGTTGACGGAACCCGGAAAACGCCCGGTTACGGCGACGAGCGTCAACCGCGCCCCCATCAACGGCGCGCGCCTTTCCGCACGGCCCCCTTGCCGTGCGGCTGGCTTGCCCGGCCGGTTCGGGAGGGTTCTCCCGGCGGCGCGAAATTATTCTTGCATTTTTCACGGTTTGGCATTATACTAGGAAGACGAAAACGATGTAGTTCGAAGCGGGCTCAATCCAATACGGAACGGGCAATTTTGGAGGTGCTGGCGTGGCGGTAACCATCAGGGAGCTTTCCAAGCGCTGCGGGCTGTCGATCTCAACCGTCAGCAAAGCGCTCAACGGATACACCGATATCAGCGAGGCCACCCGTGAGGCCGTAACCCAGGCGGCCAAGGAAATCGGATATTACCCCAACTCCCATGCCAGAGCGCTGAAAACCAAGCGCAGCTATAACCTGGGCGTGCTGTTCGTGGACGATCGCCAGAGCGGCCTGACGCACGCCTTCTTTTCCTTTGTGCTGGAAAGCTTCAAGAAGGAAGCCGAGCGCAACGGGTACGATATCACCTTCATCAGCCATAATATGGGCGAAAGCACCATGACCTATCTGGAACACTGCCACTACCGCGAGGTGGACGGCGTATGCATCGCCTGCATCAATTTTCTGGAGCCGGAAATCGCGCAGCTGGTCAACAGCGAGCTGCCCATCGTAACCATCGACCACCTCTTTAACAACCGCACCTGCATCCAGAGCAACAACATCGTGGGTATCCAGATGCTGGTTGAACACGTGTACAACAGGGGGCACCGCAAGGTGGCCTACATCCACGGCCCCAAGAGCGCCGTAACCGACACGCGCCTGGGCTCGTTTTACCGCACGGCCAACGCCCTGCAGCTGGAGATCCCGGACGAGTATATCGAAGAGTGCGAGTATAACGAACCCTCCTCGGTGTACCGGGCAACCCGGCGGTTGCTGGCGCTCAAGAACCGGCCCACGTGCATCTTCGTATCCGACGATTACGCGGCGCTTGGCGCGTACGAAGCCGTATCCGACATGGGGCTGACGATCCCCGGGGATATCTCCGTGGTGGGCTACGACGGCATCCCGATGATGCAGCTGATGAAGCCGCGCCTGACCACCATCCGGCAGGATACCGGGCGAATCGGCGCGGAAGCCGCGCGCAAGCTGGTTGCCCTGATCGAAAGCCCGAAAACGGCTATCCCGGAAATCATGGTGATCCCCTGTACCCTGCTGGAAGGCGAAACCGTGCGCGCGCTGACCCCGCCGGCGGATCCCGGCCTCTAGCGTCCCCGGACGGATAACCCGGGCCGAAACGCGCCCCGACAAGCGGCATGTGGCTGGACGCCG